>JAISKT010000318.1 GCA_031261295.1 Candidatus Symbiothrix sp.
TTTACCATTACCTCGGTCACCTGGAGTTATACCAATCCGGAAGATGCGGTGGAAACATTTACGCCCGCTGCTACCAGTACTACTCCGGCAAGCAATAAGGTAACGGTAAAATACAATCCTGCCAATTTGATTGGCAATACGAATATCGATGCTACGGGTATCCAAGTAGTTATCACGGCTACGATTGTGGCAACGAGCGCCGGCGCTTGCCCGACTGCGGTTTATACCGTATCGCGGACAGTGACAATAAAGAACGCCGACTGCTGTACCTCTGTTTTCGATGCCGAAGGGAATTTCTACTATGCACACCAATTTGGAGATGCCGGATGTTGGATGACAGAGAATTTGAAATCTACTTATAACGATATTATGCCTCTGGGTACGTTGACAGCTGATAATACTTCCACTTCTAATGCTACGAAGAAATATTATTATTTTCCTAATAAGAACAGTGGTAATAAGGAGGCTTATGGTCTGTTATACACTTGGGCGGCTGCTACTAACCGTACTGGTGTAGGTGATGAACTTGGCTCAAATCATGCCCAAACGCAGGGCATTTGCCCTGCCGGCTGGCATGTGCCAAGTGATTATGAATGGGGCCAGTTGGAAAAAGAAATTGCCTCTAATCCATCAGCTTATTCGACATATTCAACCCCTTACAACAAAGCAGCCACTTTTAACTATACGGGCACCTCACTCTTCCGCCCGGACGACCAGCTCAACGGAACTTACTGGGGTCGACAGATGAAGAGCCAGACAGCACCGACCGGTTCGGCATACGCTGGCACCAGCAATTCGGCATCGGACGGAGGTTTTGACGCCATTTACGCAGGTTTGCTGAAAGACGATTTGAGCACGTTTAATTACAATTTGGCCGCGCACTTCTGGACCGCTACGTCAAATGCAACGACCCACGCGATCCAACGCGTTCTTTCCAAAGATTACGATGGTGCGGGTAGGTCAGGCCAAGCAAAAGGTACAAAGCAATCGATTCGGTGCATCAAGTCGGAGTGATTTGCCTATGTGGACCTGCGTCAGTTTGAAAATGTGCGCTTTAGCCGGCCCTTGAACCGCCCGGTCTTTGGCCGTTAGGGATGAGGGTTGAGGCGCTCAACCATTGATTCAGGCGCAAGAGGGAGGGTTGCGTTTCTTAATAAACCTTCCAAGTCTTGAAGACTTGGAAGGTTTGCGTTGCATCAGTACCCACAAGATTTTGTGGATACTTTTGCACACAAAATTATTATTTTTCAGAGGATTGAAAAATAATAATTAGTACCTTTGCAAATTATTTCGTTTTAAGAAAATGGCACTGGAATCAAACATCCTCATAAAAGGCGCAAGGGTTAACAACCTAAAAAACATTGACGTAGAAATTCCCCGCAACCAATTCGTGGTCATTACGGGACTTTCCGGTTCGGGAAAATCTTCTTTGGCTTTCGATACCTTGTATGCGGAAGGGCAACGGCGGTATGTGGAAAGTCTTTCTTCGTATGCCCGGCAGTTTCTGGGCCGGATGAGCAAACCGGAAACCGATTATATCAAGGGGATTCCGCCGGCGATTGCTATCGAACAAAAAGTAAACACCCGCAATCCCCGTTCCACGGTAGGAACTTCCACGGAAATTTACGATTATCTGCGCATGTTGTTTGCCCGGATTGGCAAAACGATTTCGCCGGTATCGGGAGAAGTGGTTTCCAAACATCAGGTAAGCGATGTGGTGGACGAAATGTTGCGCTATCCCGCAGGCACACGCATCGCCTTATTGACGGATATACCGCCTTCCGGTTCCCGTACACTGCCGGAACAGTTGGCAGTGCGGGTAAAAGAGGGTTTTTCAAGGGTAGAGATTGGCGGTGAAATATATCCGATAGATGAAGTGATTGAAAACGAAGAGTTGTTGAACAAGGGCGATGTATTCCTGTTGATCGACCGTTTGACGGCATCCAATGATCCGCAGGTAATTTCCCGTTTGTCCGATTCGGTAGAAACCGCTTTCTTTGAAGGAAACGGTTATTGTATTCTTCGCTTTTATACGGATAAGGGAATTGTTACGAAAGAGTTTTCCAAGAAGTTCGAAGCGGATGGAATAGAGTTTGAAGAGCCTTCCGACTTAATGTTTAACTTTAACAGTCCGGCGGGCGCTTGTCCCACTTGCGAAGGCTTTGGAAAAACCATCGGGATTTCGGAAGAACGGGTCATTCCCAACCGTTCCCTGTCTGTTTACGACGATGCCGTGGTCTGTTGGAAAGGCGAAGTCATGAGTGAATGGAAACACGATTTTATCCGTCATGCAAACAAATACGACTTTCCCATCCACCGGCCTTACTGCGATTTGACACAGGAGCAAAAAGACCTGCTGTGGCACGGGAAAGGCCAATTGCAAGGAATCGACGACTTTTTCCGGCACGTGGAAGCCAACCTTTACAAGATACAATACCGGGTGATGTTGGCGCGTTACCGGGGAAAAACCATCTGCCCGACCTGTCATGGCGGACGATTGAAACCGCAAGCCTTGTATGTGCAAATCGCCGGAAAGACCATCGCCGATTTGGTCGCTATGCCGGTTCACGAGCTAAAAGCATTTTTTGAAAATCTGCCATTGGATGCACATGACGCGCAAGTCGGCAAGCGCTTGTTGACTGAAATCAAAAACCGTTTACATTTTCTTAATGATGTAGGACTGAGCTATTTAACACTGAATCGTTTATCTTCTACTTTATCCGGCGGCGAAAGTCAGCGCATTAATTTATCGACTTCCTTGGGCAGCAGTTTGGTTGGGTCTTTATATATTCTGGATGAACCCAGTATCGGCTTACACTCAAGGGATACCGACCTGTTGATTAAAGTATTGCGTCAACTGCAAGCATTGGGAAATACGGTAGTGGTAGTCGAACACGATGAAGAAATTATCCGCGCCGCAGACTATATCATTGATATTGGGCCGGATGCAGGGCAATTGGGCGGTGAAGTGGTTTACCAGGGAGAATTAGACCAATTGGATGAATCCGGTAAAGGTTACACCGTTAAATATTTGACAGGTAAAGAGAAGATAGATGTTCCGAAGCAACGCCGGAAATGGAATAACTACATTGAAATAAAGGGCGCGCGGGAAAATAACCTGAAAAATATAGATGTCCGTTTTCCGTTGAATGTCATGACAGTCGTTACGGGTGTCAGCGGTTCGGGAAAATCCTCTTTGGTGCGCGATGTATTTTACCAGGCATTGAAGCATCATTATGAAAATGTCAAAGACCTGTCTGTTCAGGCAACCGGGATTTCCGGTGATTTGGATTTGATTAAAAATGTGGAATTTGTGGATCAGAATCCGATTGGCCGTTCGTCCCGTTCCAATCCCGTGACCTACATTCATGCGTATGACGAAATCCGGAAACTCTATGCCGACCAACCCTTAGCGAAACAATTGCATTTTACGCCGGCCTATTTTTCCTCCAATGTAGAAGGCGGGCGATGCGAAGAATGCAAGGGCGAAGGCAGCATTACAGTCGAGATGCAATTCATGGCCGATGTGGTCTTGGAATGTGAATCCTGCCACGGCAAACGTTTCCAACAAGATGTCTTAGACGTGGAATACCGGGGCAAAAGCATTTACGACATTCTTGAAATGACAGTGGATGAAGCGATTGCTTTTTTCAAAGGAAAGAAAGAAGACGCCCAGAGAAAAAAGATTGTCAAGAAATTACAACCCTTGCAAGATGTCGGGTTGGGCTATATAAAACTCGGGCAGAGTTCTTCCACCCTTTCCGGCGGCGAAAACCAGCGGGTAAAATTAGCGTATTACCTGGGAGAAGAAAAAACGCAACCGACTTTATTTATCTTCGATGAACCCACTACAGGACTGCATTTTCACGATATCAAAACATTGATGCGCGCTTTCGATGCCTTAATTGCCCGCGGGCACACGATTATCATTATCGAGCACAACATGGACGTGATTAAGATTGCCGACCATGTCATTGATTTAGGACCGGAAGGCGGCGAAAAAGGCGGCTATGTAGTAGCAAAGGGCACTCCCGAAGAGATTGCACAAAACGAAAATTCTTATACGGGACGGTTCTTGAAAGAAAAACTCTATAAATAAGTCATCTCAAATGAAAATTGCAGCATTAGTATCGGGAGGAGTAGATAGTTCGGTGGTGGTTTACCAGCTGAAAGAAGCCGGTTACGACCCGACCATTTTCTATATCCGGATAGGAATGGAGGACAAAGACGGATATATCGACTGCCCGGCGGAAGAAGACATCGAAATCACTACGTATATTGCCAAAAAGTATGGCTGCCGGATGGAAGTCGTATCGCTTCACGAAGAATATTGGGAAAATGTGGTCAGCTATACGATTGATGCCGTCCGGCGCGGACTGACGCCCAACCCGGATATGATGTGCAACAAATTGATTAAGTTCGGCACTTTTGAACAAAAATGGGGACACGGATTCGACAAAATTGCCACCGGCCATTATGCTACCACAACTGAAACAGGCAACAAAATCTATCTTTCTACGGCAGCCGACAAGGTGAAAGACCAAACGTATTTCCTGGGACAGGTCAATTACCTGCAAGTCTCCAAACTGATGTTTCCCATCGGGCATTTGCAAAAAAGCGAAGTGCGGACGATTGCCGCCGAACAGGGATTACCGAGCGCCCTGCGAAAGGACAGCCAGGGAATTTGTTTCCTGGGAAAAATCAATTACAATGATTTTATTCGCCGGTATCTGGGTGAAAAGCCGGGGAAAATCATCGAACTGGAAACCGGCAAAGTATTGGGACAGCACAAAGGCTATTGGTTTCATACGATTGGGCAACGGAGAGGATTGTCGCTGAGCGGCGGCCCTTGGTTTGTCATTAAAAAAGACGTGGAACAAAACATCATCTACGTTTCCAACGGATACGACCCGGAAACACAGTACGGCAAAACGGTCAATCTCCAAGGATTCGATTTCATTACGGAAGACCCTTGGGGCGAGTTTACCGGTGAAAAGGAAATTGCGTTCAAAATACGGCACACACCCGAATTTACTTTCGGAACAATCAAGCGGATAGGTGATATTTACCGGATTGAATCGGAAGATAAAATACAGGGAATTGCAGCGGGACAATTCGGCGTTGTTTACGACAAAGCCTGCAATCTGTGCGTAGGCAGCGGTATGATTATCGACTAATCAGCCAATACATCGCCGATTTCAGGTATTCTTTCGAATAAAGCTACTACGAAAGGACAAACGGGAATGATTTTCACATCATTTTTCCGTGCAAAATCTACTGCTTGCATCACCATTTTCTTACCGATGCCTTGTCCCTCATATTCGGGATCCACTTCGGTATGATTGATAAGGATTTTGTTTCCGCTTCGCCAAATATAGGTCATTTCGCCTATTTCTTCTCCGTTTTTAATGGTTTTAAAAACGCCTTCGTTACCATTATCTTTCCGAATGATTTCCATGCCTTTATGATTTTAATGTTGTTTTATAATAAAAACAAACAGTTGAGGGTTTTGTTCCCACATCGTGCATTTCCTTACAACTCAAACTCGGTAAACAATCGCGCCAGGAAAAACAAATAAACCACCAATATCGCCAAAACAATGACCGCTCCCACCTGACTTTTCAACCAATCCGAACCCACACCCATTAAGAGCGGAAATATGGCTCCGCCGGAAATGCCCATAATCATCAGACCGGATATTTCGTTTTCCCGTTCGGGCATGGATTGTATGGCTTTGGAAAAAATCATCGGGAAAATATTGGAATTGCCGAAACCAACCAATGCCATACAGATATACAGCGTAGTTACGTCTGCTGCAAAGAATAATCCAACGACCGATAATGCCATGCTGATTACGCTTATAATAAAGAATTTATGAATGGAAAAGCGGGCTAAAATAAATGTACCCAAAAAACATCCGGCAACGCGGAACAGGAAATACAGGCTGGTTGCAAATCCGGCATCTGCCAAGGTCATGCCTTCGATTCGTTCCATGAGAACTTTGGGTGCGGTGGCATTTACGCCGACATCGATACCTACGTGCGCCATGATGCCGATGAAGAACAATAAAATTTGCCAACTGCCCAACAATCGGAAACAATCCATGAAAGAGGATTTGGATTGATAAGGTTCTTCTTTTATTTTCGTGATGCCTAACAACAAGAATGAAAGAACGGTAACTGCCGCATAAATCGGAAATAACAACCGCCAATTACCCAAATGCAAGGCTGCCCAACCGGCAATGAGCGGTGCGGCAAAGGAAGCAAGGGCTTTCACGAATTGCCCCAAAGTGAGCGTACTCGCTAATTTGTTTCCGGTTACCACATTGGAAATCAATGGGTTTAACGACACTTGCATCAGCGTATTGCCTATTCCCAAAAGGGAAAAAGAAAGCAGCATCAATGCAAAATTGTAATTTACCACCGGAACTATCAAAGCCAACGCGGTTACTATCAAACTCAAAAGAACGGTTTTCCGACGTCCTATTTTGTTCATCAACAATCCGGTAGGGATAGAGAAAACGAGAAACCAAAAGAAGACCATGGATGGAAACAGGTTTGCCATCGTGTCGGATAATCCGAAATCTTCTTTGACATAATTGGAGGCTATGCCCACTAAATCGACTGCACCCATGACAAAAAATGCCAACATGATGGGGATAAGCCCCACCAACCTCCCCTCAGGGGAGGCTTTCAAATTCTCAGAATATTTCATAAGATATATTTATAAATTAATTTTTAGACTTCTCTAAAAGTCCTCCTTGGGGGGATTTAGGGGGCTTTTAAATAATTCGACAAAAGCATCGGGTAATTTCGGCATGGCGCCATGTTGTGTGCAGACGTATGCCGAAACTTCCACCGCTAATTGATGGGCATTGCGAATGGATTCCCCATGCAATAAAGCGGCAACAAAAGCACCCGTAAACGAGTCGCCGGCGCCTACTGTATCCGCTACGTGCACTTTGGGCGTATCTACATAAGAAGTTTCATCGGCAGTCAAAACATAACTGCCAACCGCTCCTTTTGTTTCAATGACCATATTCAAATGATAATCTGTGAGCAGTTTACGGCAGACTTCCTGTTCCGAAAGTCCGTTGCAGTCAAAAAGTTTAGCCACTTCAATCACTTCTTC
>JAISKT010000329.1 GCA_031261295.1 Candidatus Symbiothrix sp.
ATGAATTGTCAGTCAATGATATTATCCAAATATTTGTAACCGCTTCCGGTATTCAGCAATAAAACCGTTTCGCCGTCTTTTATCCACCCTTGTTGATTCAATACTTTGTAAGCATGCCAAAGCGCAGCGCCTTCCGGGGCAACGAACAAGCCTTCGTGAGCGCCTAATTCGTGTAAGGCCGACAATATATCCGCATCGTTGACACTGACCGAATTGCCGTTGCTGTCCCGCAATACCTGCAAAATGACTTTATCGGCATACGGTTTGGGGACACGTAAGCCATTGGCGACCGTAAATCCATTATCCTTGTAGGTGGAACGCTCTTCTTTTTGATGAAAAGCCGTATAAATACCGTTGCAGCTATCGCTTTGTACGGCAACCATCCGCGGGCGTTTGCTGCCAATCCATCCCAATTGTTCCAATTCATTGAAGGCTTTCCAAATACCGACTATTCCGGTTCCTCCTCCTGTGGGATAGAGAATTACGTCCGGAACCGTCCAATTCAATTGTTCGGCAATTTCGTAACCCATCGTTTTTTTTCCTTCGAGGCGATAAGGCTCTTTCAGGGTGGAAACATCGAACCATCCGTTTTCTGCGGCTTGAGCATTCGCCAATTTTCCGCAATCGCTGATGTTGCCATCGACTTCGGTCACATCCGCGCCAAACAAACGCGCTTCAAATTTAAACGCAGAAGGGGTGAGTCTCGGCATGAAAACGTGCGCTTTCAGTCCGCCCCGGGCAGCATAAGCCGTCAAAGCGCCTCCGGCATTTCCGGCTGTTGGTATAACAAACTCTTTCACTCCCAACTCTTTGGCTTTCGATACGGCCAGACTTAATCCACGAGCTTTGAACGAACCGGTCGGATTATTTCCTTCATCTTTCAGCAAGACTTGTTTGCCTTCGGTATATTGCTCCAGATTTAATAAAGGCAAAATGGGGGTAAATCCTTCGCCAAGACTGACGATGTTTTTCTCGTCATATATCGGTAACAACTCTTTGTAACGCCACAAGGTGGCGGGACGATTTTTCAATTCTTCTTTGGTAAGCTTATTGGAAGCAAAGTCGTATTGAGCGGAGAGAATCGATTTGCAGGATTCGTTTTTGCAGACGTACTGCAACTGATGTTGGTCGTGTTTCTCGCCACATTCCACACAACTCAAATGCGTAAAAAGACTGTTTGTTATTTTTGACATGATTGTACTTATAATAATAGTATTATTCCGGCGCAAAAGTAATCGTAAGGAATTGAATAAGCAATACCATGTTTAGGGTATATTTATTTGCTTCGCTGCATTGGCTTTTCGCAACAAAAAACAGCTGTTTGTAGAATAAATACAATTTTCGTCAAGATTATATTTGAAATATATTTTATTTTACTATTTTATTAAAAATAGTATGTATATTTGCAGCATATTTACGAAAATAGAAAATATTATGCTTTTACAATTTTCAATTAAGAATTTTAGAACTTTCAAAGAGAAAGCGTCATTAAGTTTTGTTGCGTCAAATTATGACAAAGGCACCCGAGAACTTGACAATATTTTTCACGATACCCAGTTTAATTTACGACTGCTAAAAAGCGCAGTTGTTTACGGAGCTAATGCAAGCGGAAAAAGCAAACTGTTTGATGCTCTTATGTTTATGAAACATTTCGTAATTAATAGCTCTGATGAAAGTTTAGTAATTAAAAAAATGTATTTAGAGCCGTTTAGACTAAATAGTGAGAGCGCAAACTCACCATCGGAATTTGAGGTTGTTTTTACACACAAGAATGTAATGTATCGTTATGGTTTTGAAATCAACAAGGACAAGATTATTTCAGAATGGTTGTATTACAAACCTAAAACAAAAGAAATAGAACTATTTTATAGAGATGGTAATAAATTTGAAACCCATGATAGAAATTTTTCAAAAGGCAAATTAGTTATTAACGAAGGATTAGTAAGAGAGAATGCTTTATTACTTTTTGTTGCATCCCAATTTAATGATTCAACTTCCATGGCTGTAATTGATTGGTTTCAAGAACTTAATATTATTTCCGGATTAGAAGAAGGAGAATTTAAAAATAATACAATTGGAAAAATCAAAAATAATAAAGAAAAAACTAAAATCATAGAGTTTCTAAAAGTGGCAGATTTAGGAATTCAAGATATCCAATATGAAAAACTCTCATTAGGAATATCTGATGACCTTAATGAATTTTATGACCAGATATTAGATATAGATCCGGAGATTTTTTCTGATGTTTCAACAATTCACAATATATATGATTCCAATAAAAAGAATATTGGGAGAGTAAAGTTTTCAGTTAAGAGTGATGAATCAAGTGGAACTAAAAAGTTTTTATACTTAAGTGGAACAATCATTGATGTTTTAAAAACCGGAGGGATTTTAATTGCGGATGAGTTAGATTCTAAACTACACCCCAATTTAGTTTGCAAAATTGTTTCATTATTTAATTCTAAATTAAATAACAAGAATGCACAATTAATTTTCAATACGCAAAATACAAATCTTTTAAGTTCAGGTCTTTTTAGGCGCGATCAAATTTGGTTTACTGAAAAAAATAAATTGGGTGAAGCCAAACTGTATTCTTTAGCTGACTTCAAGTCTGACGAAGTAAGGAAAACAGAGTCTTTTGAAGAAAATTATATCAGGGGAAAGTATGGCGCTGTTCCATTCTTAGGCTTTTTTGATAATCTGAATAATATTTTGCTACCGTATGAAAATGAAGGACAAAAAGACTGAGCAAATTACAGCGAGGCAAAAGCATAAGGATCAACTTAAAGCCAATAGAAGAGCAGAATCAAATTTTGATAGGTCTAAACCTCTATTGGCTGAAAAACCTACAATTTTGATTGTATGTGAAGGAGAAAATACAGAACCATCCTATTTTAAACAATTTAGACTTTCATCCGCCACAATCAAGCCGGTTGGCGAAGGGTATAATACTCTGTCTTTGGTAAATAGAGCTATACAATTAAAAAAAGAAGGAAGTTACGACCAAGTTTGGTGTGTTTTTGATAAAGACGATTTTAGTGATGTCAATTTCAATAATGCAATTCAAATTGCAACTGTTAATGGGTTAGAAGCTGCCTATTCAAATCAAGCTTTTGAATATTGGGTAATACTACATTTTGATGATCATCAAGGCGGACAAATGCATCGAGATGATTATAATGATAAACTAAACAAACTCCTTAAACCATATAATGTAACTTATGACGGCAAAAATAGTAAAATCATTACCGAAGAAATTTTTGAATTGTTGGATGGCATGGATGAAAAAACTAAAAAAGAAAGAAAACAATTAGCCATCAATAGAGCTGAAAGAAATTACAATCAATTTAACCATACAAATCCTGCTAAAGAAGAGTCTTCAACAACTGTTTTTAAATTGGTAAAAGAACTATTGAAATATATTTGATAGAATGATATTCACGAAAGGAGCGGACAAACCCCACCCCCTTCGTGAAGATCATTCTTTATTTCAATTGTACAGGTGTCGCCCCCGCATAATAAATACTGTTAAACAAAAACTTAAAGGAAGCGTGCGGTTGTCCGCGGAACGTGATTTCGGGAGTGAAAAGGAATACTTTGCCTTTCCCTACCGGAGCTTCTACCACAACAGAGCCTCCATCCAAGTAATGCTGTCCCCAGGCCCAGCCGCTGCGAAGAGGCTCTGCATTGGGGAACCAGGCGACCGAATTCACGCCTTGCCGCTTTGCTTCCGGCAACAACCGGAACGCAGGATTGTTGCTGTATATCAAATCCAAATCTTCCGGAATGCCGTATGCAACCGGAACGGTATTATCTACTTTTACCCTCAAAACCGATCCCGGTAAATAGAATTTCTCGCGGGATAATCTTTTTACGGAACCGTCCGAATCGATTTCCGTCAAAGCATTCTCAACCGGCAAGCCCAAGTGATAGCCTAAATCCGTTGAGCTGCCAATCGCCACTAAAACCCCTCCTTCTTCAACAAAACTGCGCAATTGAGGGATGGTTTTTTCTGCGGTAATATTTCCGGTACGGTCTTTATATTCATCCGGTACATCGGGGGTGTTATTGCCTCTCTGTGGCCGGAAGTTTTGCGTGTCGTCTGCACGGAATTGGGGAATAGCTCCTCCCGGAAAGAGGATGACATCGTATTTTTCTTTCAAATGGCCGGCATCCAGGGCTTGCGGATAGATTACATCCAAAGGAAATGGAAAGGCCTGTTCCAATAGCCAGCGTATCCAGCCGGAATCCATAGAGCCGCCGTAGCGATCCCATAAAGCCACCTTTACCGGGCGAATTTGAAGAGCATCTCCCTTGGGTTTACTGGAAATTGCATCGAAACTTAAGCCCACTTCGTTTGTCAGTTTTTGCAGGTTTGCGCGAGTAGAAGATTTAGCGGGTATATAAATAGTACCTTCCGGATACGTTTTACCGTTCGCTTTCAAGGGCGCTGTCAGCCAATAGATTTCTTCTCCGCCGGCAAGCAGTTGGGTGGTCCCGGTAAAGGCGTCAATCACTTGATGACTGAGCAGGTAACCGCCGTTTCCCGAACCTTGGATTTTACCTGCCGGAGGCGTAAGCAAACCTTCTATTTTCTCAAACGGGCCATCAAACCCATTCAGGATACGATCGAATTCTACACCCATTTGGAAGGCAAGGGTATAGCCTGCGAGGTCATAAGGTGGTTTGGGAGGGCCGCCGGGATATTGCAAATCATTCGGGTGGTCTTGCGGCTCAAACATATCGCGCAAATGGGGACGGAAAGCTTGTGCCGCCTTTACTACATAAGAACCTGCCGGATAGGATTTTCCTTCAACTGTAAAAGCTTTTGTGGCGCGATGCACATCTACTCCGGCTTTTAAAAGCGCATTGATGAATTTGGTTGCCGTCAGAAAATCAGCTTGATCCGAAGGAACAATATAGCCGCGCGGATCCCGTGTTTCAGGTGTTTTTAAATCATCATAAAATTTAACGGGAACGCCGCCGCCACGTCCAAAACCTCCTGCACCGGGAGCTTGTGTTTCGGAATCTCCTCTCTTTTTTTCTGCCTGTTCCTTGGCATAAGCTGTTTCCAATTCTGCAATACGCTTCGGAGTTAATGTCCAATAATCCTGATTGCCTCTCTCAATAGAATTTTTTCCCGCCAGATAAATACGATACAGGAAGTCTTCACGCAATTTGGCTGCTATATCCAAGATTGCCCGATCGGCAGAGAGTACATAGTCGAGACTCTGACGTTGATGCCACTCTTGTTGAGGTCCGATGGGGAAAGGTTGATTACCGCTTGGCAATAAGGTGGATGGAACAAGCGGAATGCTGATAGGGGTAGGTGAGCCAATGATTTCATGCATCAAGCCTATCTGATTGTGAAAACCGACCGTTGTCCGGTCACCGCCATTGAACCAGGTAGAATAGTTGGCCGCATTGCGCATCACGGCTCCCGGTTTGCCTTCGGCAAGGAAGCGTTCATGCACTGCCGCACTGACCAAGTCGATGCCGATGGGTACCAGGGGATCCTGATTGTAATTGAACGGATCACGGAACGGTGAGAAGAAAAGCACAGTACCTGCAGGGCCGGTCTGATGCTGATTGTACATGATCTGCGGAATCCATTCAATATACATCTGCCGGTTGATGGCTTCCGTTTCAGGCAGATTGGCAATATAGGAATCGCG
Source organism: Candidatus Symbiothrix sp. (assembly GCA_031261295.1). Classification (GTDB taxonomy): domain Bacteria; phylum Bacteroidota; class Bacteroidia; order Bacteroidales; family Azobacteroidaceae; genus Azobacteroides. Next base: position 5,676 of record JAISKT010000329.1, read on the forward strand.
GTTATTGTCGTGCCCCACATATTTTTGGTACAGACGGGGAATGGCCATATTACGCTTTTTCGGATCGCTTTCTTTCATATACCAATCGGCAACCAAATCCATTCCGTCCGGGTTGGCCGGAACTAAGAGCAGGATGACATTGTCGAGAATACGTAACGTTTCCGCATCATCGCGACTGACCAAATCGTATGCTTCGATAAAAAGTGCGGAAGAGTTAACCGTTTCGGTGGCATGCAATCCGCCATCAATCCAAACAACGGCTTTTCCTTCAATGGCAAGGGCTTTCGCTTCCCCGTCAGTAAGTCCTTCCGCCTTAGCCAAACGTACGGAAATGTCTTGATAGCGTTTCAGGTTCTTGTGGTTTTCGGGGGAAGTGATAATCGCCAATTTCATTGAGCGACCTTCCGGAGTGGTTCCGAACTCCACAATTTTGATGCGATCCGATTCCTTTTCCAACTTCTCCCAATATTGGATCAGTTGCTTGTAATTACCGAGGAAGTAGTCGTCACCGATGGTATATTCGCCGAATATAGGCTTAGAGATATTCGACTTCGGCTGACCAACTGCCGATACATTCACAAAAATGAATGCCGTCAATGCGAAAATGAATGATAATAAATAACGTTTCATGTATTATTTTTTGTTTGATGATGTTTGATTTGTCGTATTTTCGGGATTTCTTCGGGGAGGCCTAACCACTTGATGTTCTTTTAAGTCGTACTTTTGTCCCGCTTGCAAGAGGAAGAAAGGTTTGGAATCCAAATTTTCCCAATCATTTGCTTTACTTTCTTTTTTCTCAGCATTATTAATTGCTACATACGATTTTCCGATCACTTCCAAACTGTCTTTTATGATCACAACCGCGGTGGATTCATCCAAGCCGATGCCAATAAATTGAGGTGCGAGTTGCACAAAATCATGGAGGTCAAACTGCCGGTTGCGCACCAAAATATGCTGATCTATCACCGAATTGCGTAAAAAGCCCAATCCCTGTGTGTGATCTCCGATAATGATATTCGCTGTTTTCGTATCTCCGCGCCACAAAAATGACCCTTGAATACTGGCGCCTGCCGATGAACCGGCAATCACGCCACCCCGTTTGAGTACATTCAGAAATTCCTGATGAGCCAGCGTGTTTAAGTAAGCATCGGCAATCCACCATTGGCGTCCACCGGTAAAATAAATACCGGTAGCCTGACGTAAACTTTCCAAGTTCTTGGGGTCGTTGGATTCCTGAATAGTCTTTAAGTGGAGTGTAGAAACATTTTCTTTGCCTATCCGCACGATGGCAGAATCGATTGCCGGCTGATGAAGATTGCCGTCATCGCCCGAAGCATTGGTGACGATCACTAACTTCGCTTTCTCTTTGCCGCCTGCCAATTCGATGATCTTGTCCCAAATCACGGGGACTACCGTTCCACCGCCTATTATCACCAAAGCGCCGTTTTCGGGGCCATGACGAGTGGTTGATTTCTCTATGGTAATGGGTGTCCGCTGCGCAAAGGCTACAGAGGAGTGGAGTGCTGCTATCACTAAGGATAGTATAAATATTTTTTTCATTGTGTATCTTTACTAAGTTAATCAATAAACGCCATCACCATTCTGGGTCAAATCCGGATCGTCTTTTAGTTCTGTAACCGGAATAGGCACTACCCAGTAACGGGGATCTTTATAGACCGGATTAATGGTTCCCCAAATTTCACCGGCACGACCTGAGCGGATAACATCTGGATAACGGTGTCCTTCAAAAGCGAACTCATAACGGTTTTCATTCAATACTTCCTCTATGAGCTGGTCTTTCGTCAGCGTAGTCGGATAAGCCAGGGTGGGTACTTCGGCACGTTCTTTTATTTTATTAAGGTCGGCGATAGCACCGGCGATGTCGGGTGTGGCTTTCTTTAAGCGTGCTTCGGCACGGATAAGGTATTGCTCTGCCAAGCGGTATAAAAAGACGGATGCTGCCGGTTTATTGTATATTTTGAGCAACCAAGCATCTGTGTCAAACTTCTGATAGATAGCACGTTTTCCCCCTTTGTTCGGGTCATTTAATAAGGCTGCGAAGTCTTCTTCAACTATATAATCGCCCAGACCGCCTTCGTTTGATCTGGCAAAATTTGTACGTACCGGATTGCCTTCGGTAGTGCTGCAAGCCACTTCCCAGATGCCTTCCGAAGAGAAACGGGTCTCAAACCAGTTTGCACCTGCCTCTAATCCGGTTAATTTATAGTTTGTATCGTTTATCAACTTGGAAGCATAATTTTCAGCATCTGTCCAGCGCTCTTGATAAAGATAAAGACGAGCTTTGAAAGCATACACCGCCTGAAGGGATACAAAGCCCTTATTCTTTGCTGTTGTGCCCCAATTGACACCTGCCCAATTCGTTTCTGCAAAATCCAAATCACTCTCTACTTGTTTGAAAACGTCTGCTTTAGCGCTTTTTTTGATACCTAATTGATTGGTAGCCGTAGAGGGCTGGAGTACAATCGGAATATTGCCATAAGTGCGAGCCAAGTCGAAATAGGCATAAGCGCGCAAAGTATGTGCTTCGGAGAGGATTTGTTTTTTCACTCCTGCCTTAAACAAGTTGTCATCTAATCCATTCACGGCAGTGATGACGTGGTTAGCCCTGTTAATGAGTGAATAATAACTCCCATAACCGCCACCGCCTGTGCGGTCGGCGCCACCGGTAATACCTCCATCGGCTCGTAGAGTCGGTACCACCACGGTACGTAAACTATTGAGCACCACATTGTCTGCAGCTGTTTCAAAGGTGAGTATTGCAGTACCGGAAACTCCGCGAATAGCCGCGTAAACACCTGTCAGCGCTTTTTCTGATGATGATTGGCTGATGATGATAGCGCCGTCAGGGATGGAAGTTTGTGGTTTGAAGTCCAGCAAGTCATCTTCGCAAGAAGACAATAAAGCAGTAAAAAGTAAAGCGTAAATAACTTTGTTCTTAAGCAACTTAATATATCGTTTCATATTTTTATTTATTAATTAGTTAAAAAGTAAGATCTATTCCGAAGATAACTGTCTTAGGATGAGGAGGAGTACCGAAGTCCAAGCCTTGTACGATACCGCTACCGGCGTTTACTTCCGGATCAGGACCTGTATATTTGGTAAGCAGTAAGAGGTTGGAGCCGGTGAGTTTCAAACGAGCTTGTTGTATCTTTAAGTTACGTGTTACCGAACGAGGTAAGGTGTAGCTGAAAGTCACGTTCTGAAGACGAATAAAAGAACCGTCTTCGAGATTCCGGCTGGAACGTTGTTCGTAGTTAGTAGAACCATCGGCATTCTTAGCTGTCTTGGGACGAGGCAATACCTCCGTGATATAGCCGTCACTGTTTACATGATAGCTATCCTTGTCTTCTTCCCTCCAGATATTCACGGATGATTTCTGAATGGAACGGCTTAAGGTACGTGTACCCCCTGATTCTAAGAAAGAGCGTGTATAGTTGAAAATGTCATACTTATATTTATAATAGAAACTAAAATCGAGCGCATAATTCTTATACGTAAGGGTGTTTTTCAATAGTCCTTCTACTAACGGCCATGCACTACCGAAGATTTTCTTATCGGCATCGGTAATCTTTCCGTCAGGCTTTCCATCCGGACCTGTCCAATCGTCATAGACAGCATCACCCGTTTTAGGATCCACGCCTAAGTACTCCCACAAGTAAAAAGAGTGCAAAGGATAACCTTCCCGAGCAATAGAACCGTAACTGGCATTCAGCTGTTCTATAGGAAGTTTTTCAAACTTATTGATATTACGGGATGCAGTGAAGACTGTCTGCCAAGAATAATTTTTGTTACGCCGAAGGTTTTGTGAAGTGATAGAGAGTTCGTATCCTTTATTGCTCATTTCGGCTGAGTTTTTAGTCACTGAGCTAAATCCTGTTTTACCGGGAAGCGACTCGGCTAACAACATATCATAAGTAAACTTATCATAGTAGTTAAGCTCCACTTCCAAACGGTTATTAAGCAAGGCGGTGTTCAGCCCAATGTTCCATTGACGGGTAGATTCCCATTTAAGGGCAGGGTTCCCTAATGAAGAAGGGGTCAGAGAAGGAAGACCGTCATATACGGCGCCACCACTCCATAAGCCCATATAAGCATTACCTCCTGCAATATTACCGACAAGACCATAACTGCTCTTCAGGCGCAAGTCATTGATTTTCTTTGTTTTTGGGAAGAAGGGTTCGTTCAGAATATTCCAACTGGCTCCCACCGAAGGGAAATAACCCGCCCGGTTGTCGGCGCCTAACTGAGAGGAAGCATCCCTACGAACCGTACCGTCTATAGAGTAGCGATTGTCATACGCATAGTTCACACCTACGAATTGAGATACCAAACCGGAACCACCACCACTGGCAGAACCGGTTGTTTTGGCTGCCGAAGCCACTTTCGTAAAGGCATCACTCGCAAAGTCATTCCCGGCTGCACTCACGTTCTCATTCGTGTTTTTATTATAAGCCCAACCGGCATAAGCCGACAGGTTATGTTTTCCGATGGTTTGCAAATAGTTCAAGGTTTGCTCTGTCGTAAACCGATTTGTGATACCTATCGCACTGGTCGCATTACCGTTATTGGAAGCTCCTTGAGCCAATAGAGGACTATAATAGTAGGTATCATGACCTTCGTTGCGGTCGTTACTCCAGGAAGACTTGAAGGAAAGAAAGTTGAAGATGTCGTACTTTACATAAAAGTTATTCGTTACACGAAAACCGTTGGAGCTGCCATCCCATAAATCAAGAATAGCAATCGGATTATTAAAAGCGCCTGCGGCATTGTAACTGCCGTCTTCTTTATATATAGGCAGATAGGTAGGAGTATGGAGTGATGCCTGAAAGAAACCGGCAGGACCGTCACCTACTTTTACATTGCCCCGACTATTCACCGAGATAGCGTTACTCGTTCCTATTTTTAATTTATTGGTAATAGCATGGTCTATATTGATACGAAGTCCGTAACGCTTGAAATCTTCGAGTTTCAAAGTCGCTTCCTGGTACGTATAGTCGCCGCCAATATAGAAGTTGGTTTTATCATCACCACCCGAGACGGATAGGTTATAAGTATGTTGAAAAGCGGTACGGAAGATAGGTGTAATGCGGTCGTAAGTATTTTGTTCTTCAGGAAGTCCAAGACCCGATTCTCCATTTACAAGTTCGTCCTTTGGGCGGAAAGGTCTATTTGCCCACTTCCCGTCATTCTTGTATAATTCGTTGACCAGGAACGCATGTTCAGGTCCTGTCGTCAGCTCCCATAAGTTGTCGTTCTTTGATAAACCTACTTCGGCTTTGAAATTCACCCGTGTCTTTGAATTGCGTTGACCTCTTTTGGTCGTAATCAGGATAACACCGTTGGCTGCTCGCGCACCATAAGCGGCTGTGGCGCCCGCATCTTTCAATATAGTTACCGATTCAATGTCTTCCGGATTAAATTCTGCCAAAGGATCCGCATCTTGAGAGAGGTTCACTTGTTGTGAACTGCCTTGGAAAGGTACTCCATCTATAATGTACAGCGGATTATTGCTGCCGGAAAGCGAAGTAGCTCCCCGCAAACGAATAAACGAAGCGGCTCCCGGCGCTCCACTATCCCTGGATATCAACAGACCCGGTACGGCGCCTTGCAATTTTTCGGTGATACTGGACGAAGGAACATTTTCAATTTGACTTATTTTAACGTTCGAGTAGGCGCTGGTAATGGCTGCCTTTTTGGTTTGTTGATAACCCACGACTACCACCTCGTCCAAAGCATTCCGGTCTTCCCTCAGTGAGACGATAAGCGGCTCCGAAGATATTTCATAGATGTCGATTTCCTCCGGCCGGTAGCCGACATAACTCACTACAATTGTAACCGGAAGGGACGAAACATTCAAACTAAATTCGCCATTCACATCGGTTACGGTTCCGGAATTTGCTTTTGCATTTTTGAGTGTAATGCTTGCACCGATAATGGATTCGTTGTCGAACTCGTCAATTACTTTTCCTTGAATTGTCGTATTTCCCTGCGCGAATGCAACGGAAGTACTACTTCCCAATACCAACGAGAAAAGAATAAATTGTAAAAATCGCTTGCGATTTCCAAAAAAATGGAATAAATTTGCCATATCTAAAAGAAATTTTAGAGGAGAGTATCCCTTAATACCAATTGCTGTCGGAAGAAGGGGATACTCGTTTTTTTTATTATTAATTGTTTAATTATTTAGGAATTGTCTATTTTTTGCCGGTTGGTCACCGAAAAAGAATTAGCAAAAACATCGATCTCCTCTCATCAAGAGCAGAATCATCAATATTTTTTTAATCCATTTCGAATATACTATAGACATTGTCTTATAAGAGTATTATTTGTATAACGGTACAAAGATAAAGTGTTCTGTTTCCAAAAAAAATACCATGTTAATGGTATTTTTTAACTATGTTTGACACAATTTGGATGATTTCATTATTTTTTCTTAATTACTACTTGCCAATAATCATCTATTTGCTTTTGTTTCAAAATGGTATGGCCTTCTCCCCGCACCGAACCGGGCACATTGTTGATCGGTTGCCCGTCATCCAGCAGGATTTCCAGTTCGTCTCCCGACTGCAAGGTGGAGAGTTCTATCTTTGTCAACACAAAATTCATCGGACAAAGTACGCCTCGTAAATCTTTGAACTTTTTATTTGTTGCACCGGACTGATTTTCAGCAATTACCGGTTCTTCCTTCTTTTCGATGGGCTGGGGTTGTACATTTTTGAATTGCAGCGAATCATCCATATTCCGGTACAATTCGATAACGGCATCTGCCAATGCCAATATTTCCGTTTTACGGGAAATGAAACCGGCTTGTTTGTCTTCCTGCGCCAATTCTACCACCGGCCTGAATTTTTCTTCTACAAATCCGAATTCGATAAAGTTTTGGATAAACAGCGTGAATGTATCCTCCACCGTTTTCGGTTCGGCGCCGCGGGTGATAAGCAACATCCGTGAAGCCGAATAAATCGTTTCGTACAGGAGGTTATTTATTTTCTCCGGATCGGTTTCCGTTTCAAGAGATTGCTTGTAAGAATGAATGTAATTCAAATCCAAATCTATCATATCGAACAGTCCGGCGGAACATTCGGCGGCGCCCCGTTCCACAATGCTGAATACCGTATCGGCTCCCCAATCGAAGTAATAATTTTTGTCTTCATCAAACAACGGAACAGGAGCATACTCCGACAAGAGTTTTTCAGCTTCCGTTTTCCCTTCTTTTTCAAGGTAAGCGGACAGTTGCGGATATTGGGATTGAACTTGCTGATAAGCAGCTAATAAACGGATGACAAATTGGGGTACATCGCGCGCACTGATATGGCCCACTGGTTCTGCCAAACGAGGCGAATCGTTCCGGTTGGCTGCCAGATAAACCTGATACCCCGGATAAATACGGTCGGTTCGCAGGATTTTCCCGGAGAAACCAATATCCGCCCAAAGCTGCTGACCGCAAGAATTGGGGCAACCGGAAATATGGATACGGGCAGTTGATAGCTTGTCCAGATCCAGGGAACTGCGTATCAACTCCCGCCGGATAGCAGAAGCCAATCCTTTGGATAGCGCAATCCCCAAACGGCAAGTATCGGCTCCCGTACAAGAGATGATATTGTTGGCTAATAAAGGGATAGAATGATCCGGAACCACTTCTTTCAATAAAAAATAAAGTTCAGGCAACGCGCCGGTAGGAATATGGCGCAGTTGAATGTTTTGTGTGGTGGTAAACCGGAGCGTGTTTTTCCCGAAACGGGAAACAAAATGCAATAATTTTTTTAACCCGTTGACTTTTCCATTGTCATTCAAAGGTAAATTTCCCAAGACAACCGGTACCAAAATGCTACTGTATCCTTCTTGTCTTTGCGTAGTTACATATCTTTTCTTCCAATTTTCATATTCCGAATCCGGCACAATATCAGCCGGAAGCGTATAGGCAACCGGTTCCGGCGCTTCCGCTTTTTCTTCCAAAACAAACAAGGGAGTTGTTTTCTTTGCTTCCTCGTAATAGCCTTTAATTAAGTTCAGCGTTTCTTCGTCTCCCAATCTATAAAAAATATAACGGATGCGGGCTTTATGTTTGTTTTTCCGGTTACCGTGTTCGGAAAACATTTTTTTCAGCGCTTCCGCCACCACAAAAAGTTCGCTTTCGGGGATAAAATCGAAAAGCAACCAGCCTACTGAAGGTTTGGAGCCGCCTCCGCCCCCGACATATACCCGGAAGCCTCTTTTTCCCTCTTGTATTTTAGCGACCAATCCCAAATCGTTGATACCGGCATAGTCGATTTGCGTATCATCCGACGAAAAAGCGATTTTCATCTTCCGGGGAAGCAAATACGAATCCGGTTCGGCAATCAGTTTGGTAGTCAATGCCATAGCATGAGGCGTAGTATCAAAGATTTCTTCCTTGGAAATCCCGCTATTGGCTGAAACCAAAATATTGCGAACCGTATTACCGCCTCCGCCCTTGGTACTTAAACCGGTTTCCTGCAATTCCAAAAGGATGGGTTCGACTTCTTCCAAGTTCAAATTTTGAATTTGAATTTCCTGACGGGTAGTGATATGAAGTAAGTCGGAGGTGTGTTTTTGAGCTATCTCAATGATTTGGAGCAATTGTCCGGGATAGATGACGCCCCCGGTTGTCCGGATGCGCGACATATACACTTCGTCTTTCCGCTGTTCGTAAATGCCCATGGGAACGCGAAATGCCTTGAACTGAATCGTTTCGATTTTTTTTTCTTGATATTCTTTCGCTAAATTTCCAAACTTAGCAATATCACCTCCTAATGTATCCGGTAGTTTATACATAGCGTATTGTATTCAATAAAATTAAGGACACAAAAGTAGTGTGTTTTTGCTCTTTTGGAAATACCATATATATGGTATATTTTATGTATTTAATTTTTCTTCCAAATAATATTGCATCAGCCGGTGAACCGGATAGTTATCTATTTCCCCGGATTTGATTTTTGTGAACTTATCCGGCGTTTCCGGCAATTTTTCCAACGCTACTTCGTAAAAACTTGCATACAATACCCGGTGGGACAAAACATGTTTCCGGTTTTCAATGATTAGTTTAAAATCTGTATTTTCCCCTTGAAACCATTCCCGGAATTGGGCGGTGCGGCTCAGTTGTTCAAAATCCAGCGGCTCTTCCGATTCAATCAGCGGGAATTCAAACAGGTTTTGCCAGATTCCTTTTTCGCTTCTCCTGTTTATATATAAGGAGTCCGAATCGTGGATGTGGAAATAATAGAAGTACAAGTCCTTTGTCTTTGTCTTATGAGATTTTACGGGATAGTGCGCAATGGAATGCCAGGCATGCGCCAGGCAAACGATTTCAAACGGACAAGCCGAACAATCGGGCGAGGCGGGAATACATTGCAAGGCGCCAAACTCCATAATGGCCTGGTTGAACAAACCGGCGTGGGATTTGTCCATCAATCCGCCGGCCAACTTCGTAAAGTCTTTTTTACCTTTGCCCGTATCTATCGGTTCATCAACGGCGAACAGGCGCGACAAAAAACGGAAAACATTCCCATCAACCACCGGATATGGCATATCCCAAGCGAAAGACGTAATGGCCGCTGCCGTATATCCCCCGATTCCTTTCAATTTCAATACCTTATTATAATCCTTTGGAAATTCTCCATTATACTCATTCATAATTGTTTTAGCCGCAAAATGAAGATTCCGCGCCCGGGAATAATAACCCAAGCCTTGCCAATATTTCAGCACTTCCTGTTCATCGGCCTCCGCCAGGGATTTGACATCCGGAAAACGCCCGGTAAACCGGTTGTAATATTCCAAACCCTGAACCACCCGGGTTTGTTGTAAAATGATTTCCGATACCCATATTTTATAGGGATCCTGAATGTTACGCCAAGGCAAATCCCGTTGATTTTTCTTGTACCATTTAATTAATTGAGAGGCAATAAAGTTTAAATTTTCCATCCGGATACAAAAATACATAGATATTTTCAGGAATATTGAACTTTTTTTAAAAAATCATGTAGAAAACTTTTTTTAATCAGGAATAATTGCCGTATATTTGCAATCCGAAAATAAATGTTTAGTAATTAAATAAGTTATAATCATGACAAAAGCAGATATTGTAAATGCAATTTCAAAAAACACCGGTATTGATAGAGCAAGTGTTTTAGCTTCAGTGGAAGGTTTTATGGATGAAGTGATGAAATCCATGAGTAATGGTGAAAATGTTTACCTTCGTGGTTTCGGTTCTTTTGTAGTAAAGAAAAGAGCGGCTAAGGCTGCGCGTCATATTAAGAATGAAACAACTATCATTATTCCGGAACGTTTTGTTCCTACGTTCAAACCTTCTCATTATTTCAGTGAAAACCTGAGAAGCACTTTGGAAAAGAAAAAGAAATAATCTTCGGTAGAAGCGAATTTATTAACAAAAAAGTCTATAACGATGCCAAGCGGAAAAAAAAGAAAAAGACATAAAATGTCAACGCACAAACGGAAAAAAAGACTCAGGAAGAACAGACATAAAAAGAAAAAGTAATGTTCTTTCTTTGCTGATCGGATATTAAAGGTTAAATGTGCAAATTTCGCGCTTTTAACCTTTGATGTTTAAACACTTTTTGAGGTGCACGGTGCAAAGGTACATGGTGCACGAAAAAAGAGTATTACAAATTAAAACTGTACATCGTGTACCTTTGCACCGTGTACTGTGCACCTAAAAAAATCAACATTGTGACAAGCGAATTAGTAATTGATGTTCAAACCAATGAGATATCCATTGCAGTCCTCGAAGACAAAAAATTGGTCGAATTCCAAAAAGAGGCGCGCAATATATCTTTTTCGGTAGGGGATATCTATCTCGGTAAAGTCAAAAAATTGATGCCGGGACTCAATGCTGCGTTTGTGGATGTTGGATACAAAAAAGATGCATTTCTTCACTATCAGGATTTAGGAGTTGATTTTAACAGCTTGGATAAATTCCTGAAAACAACTATTTCTGACAAAAAGAAACTGCCGTCCATCGGTAAATTCAACCGCTTACCCGCTTTTCCCAAAGAAGGCACGATTACGGAAGCCCTGACGCAAGGCGATGATGTGTTGGTTCAGATAGTAAAAGAACCGATTTCCACCAAAGGGCCTCGACTCACCTCGGAAATTTCTTTCGCAGGTCGATATTTAGTAGCTCTGCCGTTCGGTGACAAGGTAAATGTCTCTCAAAAAATCAAATCAAACGAAGAGAGGGTACGGTTAAAACAATTGATTCAGAGTATCAAGCCTAAAAATTTCTCCGTTATTGTCCGTACTTCCGCAGAAGGAAAACGGGTGGCGGAACTTGATACGGAATTGAAGACATTAGTCAAACGCTGGGATGACAACATGACAAAACTTCTCAAAAATAAAGCTCCTTCCCTAATTTACGAAGAAACCGGAAGGACTGTCGCTTTATTGCGGGATATCTTTAGCCCTACGTTTGAGCATATTTACATCAATGATGCAGATGTTTTCAACGAAGTTCGCGATTATGTCAGCCTTATCGCTCCCGAAATGGAGAAAATCGTGGAACTTTACAGCGGTGAACTGCCTATTTTTGATAACTTTGCGATTACCAAACAACTCAAATCGGGATTTGGTAAAACCGTTACGTTCAAAAACGGCGCTTATCTCATCATTGAACACACCGAGGCGATGCACGTTATTGATGTGAATAGCGGAAATCGTTCGAAATCGACTACCGGACAGGAAAATACAGCGAGAGATGTGAATCTGGCAGCTGCCGAAGAAATCGCAAGGCAATTGCGGCTTCGGGATATGGGCGGTATCATTGTAATTGATTTTATTGATATGCAGGAATCGGATAACCGTCAGAAATTGTTCGACCACATGCGTACCATTATGGCGAATGACAGAGCCAAACACAACATTCTTCCGGTGAGCAAGTTCGGGTTGATGCAAATTACCCGCCAACGGGTACGGCCTGTGCTGGATTTTACCACCGCAGAAACCTGTCCCGTTTGTTTCGGAAAAGGCGAAATCAAACCATCCATCTTCTTTATGGATGTGCTGGACAAGAAAGTCAAGGATGTTGTCAAAAAGTTGAAAGTGAAGAAATTCAAGCTGTACGTACATCCATACATCGCAGCTTACATTAATCAGGGAATTTATTCCCAGAAAGTGAGATGGAAATGTAAATATTCCATGGGAATACAAGTTATTCCCGATCAAAGCTTGGGATTCCTCGAATACAAGTTTTTTGACCGGGATAAAAATGAATTGGACATGAAAGACGAAAGTCTTTCTGCTTAAAAATGTTTTATGTTACGAATAGCAGTACAAGCAAAAGGGCGGTTGTTTGAAGAAACAATGCACCTTCTCAATGAAGCGGGAATCAAATTAACATCCGGTAAAAGAAGCTTGCTGGTTCCCGCCAAATCTTTTCCCATCGAACTATTGTTCCTGCGCGACGACGATATTCCCCAGGCAGTAGCCGACGGAGTAGCCGATGTCGGGATTGTGGGCGAAAACGAGTTTGTAGAAAAAGGAAAAAATGCGATCATCCTGAAAAGACTGGGATTCAGTAAATGCCGCATTTCGCTCGCCGTTCCCAAAGAAGAAGAATACCAGGGTTTGAATTGGTTTGCAGGAAAAAAGATTGCCACCTCCTATCCCGGGATTCTGTTGGATTTCCTAAAGAAAAACGCAATCAAAGCGGATATTCATGTGATCAACGGTTCGGTAGAAATTGCTCCCGGAATCGGGTTGGCCGACGCAGTCTTCGATATTGTCAGTTCGGGAAGCACCCTGCTTAGCAATCATCTGAAAGAAGTGGAAGTCGTCATGCAATCGGAAGCCGTACTGATTGGCAACAAGAATTTAAGCAAGGAAAAAAAGGAAATACTCAACGAACTGATTTTCCGGTTGGATGCCGTTCAAATGGCGGAAGATAAAAAATACATCCTGTTGAATGCGCCCAACACTAAATTGCAGGAGATATTTGATATTCTCCCGGGGATGAGAAGTCCAACCGTTTTGCCGCTGGCCCAGGAAGGATGGAGTTCCATCCATTCCGTCATTAATGAAAAACGGTTTTGGGAAATCATCGGCAAACTGAAAGAAGCCGGCGCCGAAGGCATTCTGATCATCCCAATCGAGAAAATGATCCAGTAAAACCCCTAAATCCCCTAAAGGGGACTTTGGAGAGATGATATTTTCAAAGAAAGAAGTATATGAGCAGTAATACTGAATGTATAGGCTCTCTAAAGTCCCCTTTAGGGGATTTAGGGGTTCTTAAGTTTCCTCCCAAAGAACAGTGGCCTGAAATCATCAGCCGGCCGGTTTTTGATAATACTTCGCTATTTGATTTAGCGCGGGGCGTGTTGGACGATGTGAAAAAGCGGGGAGATGAGGCCGTTAAAGCATACGAATGGCAGTTTGACAACGTGCAGCTTTCGGATTTGGAAGTATCCCAAGAAGAAAAAGCACAGGCGGCGAATCAAATTCCGGATGAACTCAAACAAGCGATTTTTACCGCCCAAAAGAATATCTCGACTTTTCATTCGGCGCAAAAACACGATTTGCCGCACGTAGAAACTTCTCCGGGAGTCACTTGCTGGCAAAAGGCCACTCCCATTGAAAAAGTAGGATTATACATTCCCGGCGGAACGGCCCCTCTTTTTTCTACGGTGCTGATGCTGGCTGTGCCTGCAAAAATTGCCGGTTGCCGGGAAGTCATCCTTTGTTCACCACCCAATCCGGAAGGGAAAATTCATCCGGCCATTCTTTTTGCAGCCGAAACAGCGGGCGTTGACCGGATTTTCAAGATCGGCGGTATTCAAGCCATCGGAGCAATGGCTTACGGGACGCAATCGGTGCCGAAAGTGTATAAAATATTCGGGCCGGGCAATCAATATGTGACGGCAGCCAAACAATGGGTGAGCCTGAAAGACGTGGCAATCGACATGCCGGCAGGGCCTTCCGAAGTGGAAGTCATCGCAGACGACTCGGCCGATCCGGGTTTTGTGGCTTCGGATTTGCTTTCGCAAGCGGAACATGGCGCCGACAGTCAGGCTATTTTATTGACTACTTCCGAGGCATTAGCCGGAAAAGTCAGGGAAGAAGTCGCCAACCAATTGGAAGCCCTTCCCCGGAAAGCATTAACCGGAAAATCGCTGGCGAACAGTAAAATCATTATTCTCCGGACAGTAGAAGAAATAGTCGAATGGACGAACTTGTATGCTCCCGAACATTTGATTATTGAAACAACCGGTTACAAGGAATTGGCCGGGAAAATCACCAATGCAGGTTCGGTTTTCCTGGGACATTACACGCCCGAAAGTGCAGGGGATTACGCTTCCGGAACGAATCATACCTTACCGACCAATGGTTATGCCAAAGCGTATAGCGGCGTAAATCTGGACAGTTTTCTTAAAAAAATCACTTTCCAGGAAATTACCCGGGAAGGAATCCGGAATTTAGGCCCAACCATCGAAATGATGGCCGAAAACGAACAACTGCAGGCGCACAAAAATGCAGTAAGCCTGAGGATGAAAAAATGAACTAAAAACTAAAAGCTAAAAACTAAAAGTTGGCTGACGCCTGTTACCGCGCTTTGCGTAACTTTTAGTTTTTAGTTCTTAGTTTTTAGTTCTTAGAACCGGAAATCGACTCCGACTCCAAATGTTTTATTGGTTTTTCCAAATACGTCTGTAACAGGCAGCTGTACATCGGGACTTACAATGTAAGAAGAATTTCGTTTCCAATCCTGGTAAAAAGAGTATAAATACCCGATATTGATTCGTATATTTTCAGTCACATTCACCGCACCGCCAATGCAGATGGTAGAAGAATGAAGCGCAAAACTCAAATCCGTCTGATAGTCATCCGTTACGCCTGTTCGGGTAATCTGTCCTCCGGCGCTAACCAAAAATAACCGGTTGATCCGCCATTCGACACCCGCCAAATATTCATTCGTACCGCCATTGATATATTTTTGCTTGTCATTGGCCATTTTGGCAGCCGAATCAAAAAAATGGTGATAACCCACCGAAACGGTAACCGGATCAATCACATCGTATTGAGCGCCAAGGGTTAATAAAGACGGAATATCGTGCGGGGTTTCTACTCCTCCCTTAAACAGCCCGGTATCATCCACTTTGGTTTTATTTTCCACATTTAAATGCGTATTGAATTCATATTTCGCACCGATATTTAATTTGCCGGATTTGAAATCGACTCCGATAATGGGCGTTATCCCCCAACCCGATTGATCGCAATCCAGGTTTTTGTCGGCGGTAGAGGCTGCTAAACCCAATAATTGATTTTTGTAAGCATCGGGAAGTCCCGGCAGTTGAGTCAAACCGGCAAAATATCCCGAAACAGGAATCATCACACCCGTTCCCAAAGAAGAAACATTCGATAGCGGATTTGCCTCAATCGCATGCAAATGACCTACATAACTGTTTTGCACAAAATTCATCCGGAAACCGCCATAAGCCGAAAACTGATCCGTAATAGAATACGTACCGCCCAATTGCGCACCATAAATAATGGAACTTCCTTCCATATAAGCATCTACGGAATATTGATTGGCTGCCAGCGTGGCGCCCGGCATCAATGCACCCAACGCCTGACCTAACTGATTGATTCCGGAAGGAATAAGTGAAATGGGAGCCTCAAAAGAAGGCAAACCGGTATTAAAAGTGGCTTTTCCGCCGCCGCCGGTTATGGCGATATTTCCCGAAAGTACCCAATCGCCGGTTTTATAAGCCGCTTGTACACTGGGGATAATAGGCACTGAAGCGGTTCCTTCATACGTTTTAGTGGCCTCTCCGCCAAATCCGGCGAAAGGGGCGAAAGTAGAAGTGATGGTACGCTTTTGAAAAGCGCTCTGATTATTGATGGAAAAGAAGAATCCTTCGCCGGGTAAAAATGCCAGTCCGGCGGGATTTGTATAAGCCGCATCAATTTCAATGGAAGCATCCCGTGCCGGATTACGCAAAAAATGGATGCTTTGATTGGTGTTCGTGAGTATGCCGCCGGCAAAGGCGGGAAAAGAAAGGCAAAAAAGAATGCCGGTCATTAATAAATGTTTATTCATTTTTTATTTATTTTAAAATTTAATAACGTCGGCAAAGATAAATAAAAAGATTGAGATTTCGGCACTGCGGCACAGGCGCAACAGAACAAAATTAGTACTCAACCTTATTAAATACCAATTTACTGCAGAGACGCCAATCGCGGAGCGATTACATTATTGTAGATACAAATCCCACAATATCTACCCACAACATCGGAGATGTTGCATTCGGGTTGTAGAGACACAATTAATCGCGTCTCTACGTTATGCAACCGCTCCGCGGTTGACGGTGGCAGGTGGTATTATTCTGTGCTACAATAATGCAATCGCTCCGCGATTGAACGCGCTAAGTTAGTATTTAGAGTGGGATGAATAGTAAGGAATTATCATTTAGATAGTCTGTGTTGCTATTATTCATCACTTATCATTAATTATCAAAAACTATTGGGGAAGATGAATATATTGCAAAAAAACCTGTTAAGTTTTTAAAACTTAACAGGTTTATTAAGAAATGCAACCCTACCTCTTACGCCAGAATCAAAGGTTGCGCGCCTCCACCCTAATTCCTAATGGCCATAGACCGGGCGGCTCAAGGATCGGCTAAAGCACTCGTTTTCAAATTGACAAACTTTTCCGTACGAGCTTTTAGTGATTTCTCGCACAACATATTGAGTTGAGGTTCTTTTTGTCAGCACCCCTACGCGTAACGCGATTAGAACACGAGTGGAGATATCGAGGTCAGTCGCCCGCTTCGTTGTGCGACGAAGCCGAATGGAACATAGCCAAGTCACCAACCATGTAACCTACGCCCGCAAGCAGGGCGCCAGTCAAGATAACATCAAAGCCGCCATCGTCGGCAGCCCGGCTCGTGCCGCCTAAAGCGCTCGTTTTCAAATTGACAAATTGTCAAAATGGCGAATTAGTAGGATTTCACGCAGCGGACGCTAATCATAGCTTCAATCCGTCCGCCGTCCTTCGGGCGGTAAACCCCCGGATGCGTTGCGTCCAGGGATCTGTTCATCGCCCACAGATTATTACACGAGCTTGCTGTCCAGAAGGCAGTACCCGTGCCGTAATTTTCCACCGCGCCGACCCACAGATTCCCTACCAAATGTATATCTATTCCGCCATCGGCGCTTGGTTTGCTCGAGCCGCCGGGCGCGTACCCCCCCACCTTATTTTGGCTTTTCATCTGGCGACCCCAATAAGTCATATCCGAAGTGCCGGAGCCCGGACGCCAGTTGGTTATTCCGGCGTAATTATAGGTAGCTGCACCGGAATAAGCATTTTCTTGATCGGCATATGGCTTGGGGTTAGAAGCAATCTCTTTTTCAAGCATAGCCCATTCATAATCGCTCGGCAAGTGCCAGCCGGCAGGGCAAATACCCTGACGGGTAGAAATGGTTCCACCGAATGGATCGCCCGTGTCCGGTGCAGAAGATCCGATATTAGCCGCAGCCCAGGTATATAGCAAACCATATTCAGGGTGACTGTTAAAAACAGACAAACTGGCATTCGGATAATAATAGAGAGGTGTTTTTTCAGTATTTGAATTATTTCCTCTTGGGATGGTTTGTTGTGTAGAACCTTGCATCGTATAAGTCGAACGCAAGTTCTGTGTCATCCAACAACCGGCATCTCCAAATTGGTGTGCATAGTAGAAATTCCCTTCGGCATCCGTAACTGATGAACAGCAATCGGCATCATGTATCGTCACTGTCCGCGATACGGTATAAACCGCAGTCGGGCAAGCGCCGGCGCTCGTTGCCACTATCGTTGCCGTAATAACCACTTGGATACCGGTGGCATCGATATTTGTATTGCCAATCAAATTGGCCGGATTGTATTTTACCGTTACCTTATTGCTTGCCGGAGTAGTACTGGTAGCAGCGGGCGTAAATGTTTCCACCGCATCTTCCGGATTGGTATAACTCCAGGTGACCGAGGTAATGGTAAA
>JAISKT010000359.1 GCA_031261295.1 Candidatus Symbiothrix sp.
GAAACATACGAATAGGCCGAATAAGCCAAGGCCCGCGCTTCCCTGATTTCCTGGAATACAATGGAATTCATGCTGCCGCCGTAGTAGGAATTAAACATTTCCTGGTAGGGCATCGTGGCGGGATTGAATATTTCGTCTTTGGCTACAAACATGATTTCCGTTTGCACCATATCGTAATTGGCAAAATAAACGACCGGTTTATCCATCGGCAATTCGGGATAATTTACCCGTGCCGGCACCGGTTGCAGTTTGTCGGGCGTTTTTACATTTTTCAATATACCCAACACTTTTGATTCGGCATCCGGGCCGTAATAGAAGAAACCATGTTCGTAAGAAGAAAATTGTTTCAGAATGTCCACCAATTCCTGCGGATTGATGGCGCGTAATTCCTGTTCGGAAATAATATCGGTGAAAGACGATTGGGGGCCGTATTTCAGGTAATTAAGCAAACCGTTCCGCAAAATAACCGTTTTGTTCAATTTCTGGTTGGCGCGGTTTTTCAAAATATCGTTCACTAAATTATCATACGCTTCTTGGTTTACCACAGCGTCATTCAAGAGTTCCTGAAGCAAAGCGAGGGACTTGTCCATTGTTTCATTCAAACCGTAAATATTTACGTAAGAACGTCCCGATGTGGATTGTAAATTGAAATACATGGCCAAATTGTACATTTCTTTCTTCAATTCTTCCGGCGAATATTTGGATGTACCCAAATAAGGAGCATATTGGAAGGCCAGAGCCAGTTTTTTGTCCGTTTTATTACTTATTTCACTGTATTGATTCAGCGAATAGATATTGTTGGTTGTATTTTTGGTATAATAGAAGTCGATTCCTTCCTTTACATTTTGCTTTTTAATCACTTCGTTGTAATCAAGGAAAACGGGTTCAATCGGATCCGGTTTCATCGCCAGCAATTCACTTGCAAAAGCGGATTCTTCATCGCGGTTGATAAGCACCGGCGTGATATGCGGTTTTTCCACAACGGTTTTATTTTTGTTTTCACCGGTACGTTTGTAAACCGTTACATAATTATCCTTGAAAAATTCATTGGCAAAAGCGACTACGTCCGCCTTGGTATATTTGGCCATTTTATCCGTATCGGAAATATAATCTTTCCAATCCTGTTCATTGATAAAAGCATCAATAAAATTGTAAACGGCATAGCGGTTGTCCGTAATTTCAATGATTTCCAATTTTTTGTTGTTGATAATCGCAGTCAACAATTCTTCGTCGAAATCGCCGGCTTTCAGTTTTTGTATTTCTTCCTGAATCAAAGCGCCCACTTCTTCCAAGGTTTGTCCATTGCGGGGACGGCCTTGAAAAACAAAAAGGCCATAATCTTTCAATGTTTCGATACCGGCATTGAGACTCAATACTTTTTGTTTCTGGATTAAATCCAGGTCGATGAGACCGGCTTTTCCATTGGAAAGGATAGAGCCAATCAAATCCAACATCACCACATCATCGGATTTGGCTCCCGGCGCACGATAGGATACCGCGATTTGTTCCTGGTCGGGAGTGGCAATGTCGAAGTATCTCGGGGTAGTGATGGGAGATTCCTGTATCGGTTCCGGGTGTTTCAATTCGGAATTCGGCTTCATTTGTCCGAAATATTTGTCGATGATTTGAACGGTTTCTTCAAAATTCAAATCACCGGTCATACATATCGCCATGTTGTTGGGCACATAATATTCTTTCTGGAAAGCCATAACGCTGTTCATGGACGGATTTTTCAAATGTTCCGGCAGTCCGATTACATCTGTTTTATACGGATGTTCATCAAACAAACCTTCAAATACTTTTGCCCAAAGCACCGAGCCTCCCATATCCTGATGAATATTAAATTCTTCGTAAACCGTTTCCAATTCGGTATGGAACAACCTCAACTGCATATTGGAAAAACGGTCGTATTCTAATTTGATGAACCGTTCGATTTCATTCGAAGGAATATCATTGATATAGCAGGTTTGGTCGTAACTTGTAAAAGCATTGGTTCCGGAAGCGCCAAAAGCGCCGGTCAACTTGTCATATTCATTGGAAATCGCGTATTTGGAAGCTTCGTAGGAAACGGCGTCAATCTGTTTGTAGATTTCCCTTTTTGCTTCAACGGTTTCAGCCATTTTATGGATTTCAAACAACCGGTGCAGGCTATCCAGCAAAACCTGTTCTTTTTCCCAATCGGCCGTTCCGAAATGGTCGGTACCCTTAAACATCATGTGTTCCAGGTAATGCGCCAAACCGGTGTTGTCACGCGGTTCGTCTTTCGACCCCGCCCGAACGGCAATAACCGTCTGGATACGCGGTTCGTCCAAGTTTTTAGACAGATAGACTTTCAGTCCATTTTCCAGCGTATAAATACGCGCTTTGAAAGGATCGTTTGTCACTTCTTCATAACTGTACCCGTTTACATCCTTTTTGGATAGGGTTTCATGTCCTTTCTTCTCGTTGCAAGCCATCAACACGACCAGCGAAAGCAATAATAAAATAGTTTTTTTCATTAATATAAAAATATTGTGAATAGTAAATAGACATCAAAGTTATAATAAATTATTTAAAGTTGTATCTTTGCAGGCAATAATAAAACAACTGTGGGGAAAAATAAATTACAGAAGTTTGAAGATATGAGCGGTTTTCCGCATGTATTTCAATATCCGTTTGCGATATTGCAGGAAAAAGGATTTGAAATGAAAGGCCGGTGGAATGGACAATTTTTCAAAAACGATCATCCCATTGTGCTCGAATTGGGTTGCGGCAAAGGAGAATACACGGTCGGATTAGGCAAGTTGTTTCCGGGGAAAAATTTTGTCGGGGTGGACATCAAAGGCGCCCGGATATGGTCGGGAGCGAAACAGGCCCTGGAAGACGGGATGACGAATGTCGCGTTTCTCCGCACGCATATCGAATTAATCAACCGGTTTTTTGCGCCGGGAGAAATATCGGAAATATGGATTACTTTTCCCGATCCGCAAATGGGCAAAGTCAACAAACGCATGACGAGCGTCCGCTTTATGCAACTTTACCGGGAAATCCTTCCGGATTCCGGTATTATCCATTTGAAAACCGACAGTCATTTCATGTTTACTTATACCTGTGAGATGATCAAGGCCAATGATTTTCCGGTATTGGTGCAAACGGATGATTTGTACCATAGCCATCTGGCCGACGAAATTCTTTCCATTCAAACGTTTTATGAACAACAATGGTTAGACAGAGGATTGACGATCAAATACATCCGGTTTGTGTGCGAACCCCGGGAAACGTATATCGAACCGGACGTGGAAATCGAACAAGACAGCTACCGGAGTTTCAACCGCAGCAAACGTTCCGGGAAAGCCTGAAGCCATTTATACACAATGAATACAATATGAGTTCTTTACGCTATGCAATTATCGGTTCCGGAGGAATCGGCGGTTTTTACGGAGGATTCCTCGCCAAATCCGGCAAACAAGTGGATTTTCTGTTTCATTCGGATTACGAACAGGTAATACAACACGGTTTGAAAGTGGATTCCGTATTGGGAAATTTTCATTTGCCTGCGGTTTCCGCTTTCCGAAGCGCCAAGGATATGCCGCCTTGTGATATAGTGCTTGTTTGCTTGAAAACGACCCATAATCATTTGTTAAAAACACTTCTTCCTCCTCTGTTGAAACCGGATACATTAGTTATTCTGATTCAGAACGGATTGGGATTGGAAGAAGATTTGATAAAAGATTTTCCGTCTTTGCATCTTGCCGGCGGACTGGGTTTTATTTGTTCGCAAAAATCAGGTCCCGGGCACGTTTCTCATTTGGATTATGGGAAACTGACTTTAGCCGCTTACAATCCACCTGCCGAAGCGATAATAGAGCAAGTAGCAGCAGATATGAAACAAGCCGGTTTGGAAATCGAAGTCGCACCCGATTTAGAGTCTGCCCGTTGGAAAAAGTTGGTATGGAATATTCCGTTTAACGGTTCTACGGTAGTGTTGGATGCAACCACCCGACAACTGATGGAAAATCCGGCCACCTGTCAACTCATGTCCGATATGATGATGGAAGTCATGGCCGGAGCCAATGCCTGCGGGATAAAATACCCCATCGAAGAATCGTTTATCCATGAGATGCTGGAAATGACTAAACAGATGACTCCCTATTCGCCCAGCATGAAATTGGATTACGATCATCATCGTCCGATGGAAATAGAATATATCTACACCCGGCCTTTGCAAAAAGCGCTTCAGGCAGGAGTGAATATGCGGAGGATAGGTATGCTTGAAAAACAGTTGCGGTTCAAGGCGATATATCTGTAGTATGGACTACCGACAATTGAAAATAAACTCTAATTTCTGCTTTGCATACTCTTTGAACTTTTGATCGGAACTGATTAGAGTAATCTTCTCTGTAATAGCCTGAGAGATGATTATATGATCGTAAGGATCATTATGAGCTTCCGTAGTTGACAAACGAGCATAAGTAACAAGATGTTCTCGTTTTACAGGAAGTAGTTCAAAGTGCAAGGCTTCAATATTTGATAGAATATCCTCTGCTTTCTTCCAGTTCGTTTTGATTTTATTCCTCTTATGCAAATGAATGATTTCCTGTATAGAAACCGTACTTACGTAGAATATGTTATTATAGTCTCTTAATCTATTCCAAACATTTCTGTCCAATTCCTCCGGTTCATGCATAGAGAACAACACAATATTGGTGTCTAAAAGATAACGTGCCATAGTTAAGTCAAATATTTATTAAAATTTATTTCATTACAGCTCGCATATCTAATATTTTTCCGACTCCATTAGGATGTTCTTTTATCCAAAGACCATACGCAGATAACTTGCCCGAACTCTGATGTTCCGGTAACACAATTCTCACACCATTCTTATAAAGGTAGGCTTTAGGCTCTCTTTTCTTCTTTTTCGTTTCTTTTTCTTCCATCGTTTTGTATTTTAATGTTTAAATGTAGAGTGCAAATATACAGATTATTTCGATTAATTAATCCTCGAAATATTTTTTTTCATTAATTTTGCAGATAAAAAAACGAAATGAACCTCTATCCAAAATTAATTTTAGACGCATTGCAAAACGTCCGTTACCCCGGAACCGGCAAAAATATGGTCGAAATGGGTATGATTGAAGACGATATGCGCATTGAAAGAAACAAAGTCAGTTTTTCCGTTGTATTTGAAAAACCCAATGACCCTTTTATCAAATCGGTAGTGAAAGCTGCCGAAACAGCTATTTTGACGTATGTGAGTCCCGATATAGAGATAAAGGGAAATATCACGGCGAAAGCGAAACAGGCTCCTCGGCCCGAACCGGAAAAATTGTTGCCTCAGGTAAAAAACATTATCGCTATTGCTTCCGGAAAGGGTGGAGTAGGGAAGAGTACCGTTTCGGCTAATCTCGCGGTGGCCTTGGCTCAATTGGGATACAAAGTCGGATTGCTGGATGCGGATATTTACGGGCCCAGTATGCCGAAAATGTTTGGCGAAGAAGAAGCGCATCCGCAGATGGAAGCTGTCAACGGACGGGAATTGATTGTTCCGGTGGAGAAATATGGCGTCAAACTCTTGTCTATCGGGTTTTTTGTAAACAAAGAAGATGCTTTGGTTTGGCGGGGAACGATGGCGGGCAACGCTCTCAAACAACTGATTGCCGATGCGCATTGGGGCGAATTGGATTATTTTTTATTGGATCTCCCGCCCGGAACCAGCGATATTCACCTGACTTTGGTGCAAACCTTGGCCGTAACGGGTGTCATTGTGGTGACAACTCCTCAAGAAGTGGCTTTGGCCGATGCCCGGAAAGGTATCAATATGTTTACAGGGGAAAAAGTCAATGTGCCGGTGTTGGGATTGGTCGAAAATATGGCTTGGTTTACGCCTGCCGAACTGCCGGAAAACAAGTATTATCTTTTCGGGAAAGACGGCGGAAAGAAACTGGCGGAAGAATTAAAAGTTCCCT
This sequence comes from Candidatus Symbiothrix sp., assembly GCA_031261295.1. Classification (GTDB taxonomy): domain Bacteria; phylum Bacteroidota; class Bacteroidia; order Bacteroidales; family Azobacteroidaceae; genus Azobacteroides. The sequence continues at coordinate 5,946 of JAISKT010000359.1, forward strand.
TGTTAGGCGAAATCCCGATTGTACAAAGTATATGCGAAGGTGGAGATGCCGGAAAACCCGTAGCGCTGAATGAATCCAATGCCTCGGGCCTTGCCTTTCAACAACTTGCCCGTAAGGTAGTCGCTCAAGTAGATTATCGAAACAAAAACCGGGAAGCGAGCCGGCGAGTCGTAGTAAAATAAAATATAAAAAGTTTGTCATTGCGGGTCAAGCCCGCAATGACAGACTTTCTTATTTCTTTCTGAAGAACATTTTTTTAAGATTTTTCATCACGAAGCTGGCTACGAATCCTTTGGGCCCTTTCATGAAAAAAGGAAGGATTGTCAATGCTCCGTCTGCTAACATAGCCAACTTGTTAGTGGATTCGAAAGGTTCCGAATCTTCGTATTCTTCCGTATTCCGTTTTCCCAACAGGTTCTGTACCAGCGGAGGCATCTTTGAGATGGCTGCATCGGCGGCGCTATTACCCAACAGGGAAGCGATATTGTGGTGCAGGTAATCAAAATTTTCTTCCAATACATCCGTCAATGCTTCAGACTTCACTTGCAAACGAAATTTTTGATTTTGCAAAACTTCTAATGGTGTCAATTTATTCGCGCTCATAAATATCTTCTTTAATGTTGATGTTTTTGTCCGGCATTTTTAGGATAAATCCTGCTACATTGTTTAGCACGTGCACTCAACAAAGTCTCTTCCCGCTCTTCATATCTGATTTCATCCTCTAAGGACGGATCCAATTCTTTCAAAAACAGATTCTGAAAACCGGTGAGAATGGATTTCCGGCAAGCAAACAAGATAGCCAAAATCATCAGGTAAATCAAAGTGACAACTGCAAAACCACCTGCAGTACTGTGTATCCAGTCCCCGATTAAAAAGCCTAAAGCAATAAAAGCAAATAACAGGGCAAAAAAGACCAGATTCATAACAATCAACCCATAAATCATAAACGAGCCGAGTTTGGACGTTTTCTCAAGCGTTTCCAACTTCAGCAATTCGAGTTTTGTGTTGACTAATTCTACTATATCCGTTCTTAGCACAGATATAAGTTCGCCTAAATTATATTCCGGTTTCATGGGCATTAAATCTGATGCGCTTTTACCCTTGAAATAGTGTCCTTTGCCACCTGGGTTACTCTTTCGGTTGCTTTGTCCAATTCTTCCAAGCCGTCATTCACTACTTTCCCAATTCTTTTTTTCGCCTTATTCACTGTAGAATTGACTTCATCTGTAAATTCTGCTTTGTCTTCGTCGCTGGTAGCAAAAAATGCGCCGATAGCAGCTCCTACCAAAACTCCAATTCCTAATCCGATAAGTAAATTTGAACTTTTCATACCAATGCTTTTTATAAATAATTGTTTTACTGTTATTCAAACAACGTCCGTTCGTATTATGTTCATTTCAAATGTGAAATATTTAAACTATTATGCGTATTTTTGCAGAAAATTTATCACATCGGAGAAATGGAAAAAATAATCATCCTCGATTTTGGCTCGCAAACTACCCAGTTGATTGGACGCCGGTTGCGCGAGTTGAATATGTATTGCGAAATAGTCCCTTACAATAAATTCCCCGAAAAAGATGCGTCTGTTATCGGCGTCATTCTGTCGGGAAGTCCTTTTTCGGTAAATGATACCGAAGCCTTCAAACCGGATTTGTCGGCCATCAAAGGGAAATATCCGGTGTTGGGCATTTGCTACGGAGCGCAATACCTGGCGTATATTTCCGGAGGAAAAGTAGAAAAAGGCGATTCCCGGGAATACGGACGTGCCATGCTGACGCCGGTAGATAAGGAAGATTTGTTGATGAAAAATATACCGGAAAATTCCCAGGTCTGGATGTCGCACGGAGATACCATTACGGTGATACCCCCTGATTTCAAGATAATTGCGCATACAAAAGATGTGAATTGCGCAGCTTATCATATTGAAGGCGAAAAAACCTGGGCGGTTCAATTTCATCCGGAAGTTTTCCATACGGAAATCGGAATGACGATTCTGGATAATTTCCTGCATATTTGCGGAGCGAAAAAAGACTGGACGCCGGCCAATTTCATCGAATCAACCGTCAATCAATTAAAAGAAAAGATTGGAGACGATAAAGTAATCCTGGCTTTGTCCGGAGGAGTCGATTCTTCGGTGAGCGCCGTTTTGTTGAATAAAGCCATCGGCAAAAACCTTACGTGCATTTTTGTGGACAACGGTCTTTTACGGAAAAATGAATTTGAACGGGTTTTGACCGATTATGAACACCTGGGATTGAATGTTTTGGGAATGGATGCGAAAGACCATTTTTATAAGGAACTCGCCGGAGTGACCGAACCGGAAAAGAAACGCAAAATCATCGGCAAGGGATTTATCGACATCTTCGACCAGGAAGCTAAAAAACTCACCGGCATTAAATGGCTGGCGCAAGGCACTATCTATCCGGATATTATCGAATCGCTTTCCATCACCGGAACAACTATCAAATCGCACCACAACGTAGGCGGACTTCCCGAAAAAATGAACCTTCAATTGATTGAACCGCTGCGGTTATTGTTCAAAGACGAAGTACGCAGGGTAGGGCGTGAGTTGGGAATGAAAGAACATCTGATTAAGCGGCATCCGTTTCCCGGGCCGGGCTTGGGCGTGCGCATCCTGGGAGATATTACGCCCGAAAAAGTGCGCATCCTTCAGGAAGCCGACGATATTTTTATCAACGGACTTCGCGACTGGAATCTGTACGATGACGTATGGCAGGCGGGTGTTATCCTGTTGCCTGTGCAATCGGTCGGTGTGATGGGTGATGAACGGACGTACGAAAATGCGGTGGCCTTGCGGGCGGTTACTTCTGCCGATGCCATGACGGCGGATTGGGCGAGATTACCCTACGATTTCCTGGCCAAAATGTCTAACGAAATCATCAACAAAGTGCGTGGCGTGAATCGTGTAGTGTATGATATTAGTTCTAAACCGCCCTCGACGATTGAGTGGGAATAACATTTTAAATGAATTACTAATAAAATAAACAATATGAAAAAGTATCTGCTGCTCTTCATGGCAATGAGTATTTGTCCGGTGCTGTTTGCCCAATATCGAGTCAAAAAAATCACGTTGACGGAAGATGAAAAAAGTCCGGAAGAAACTGTTTTTAATTACACGAACAATCTATTAAGTTCGATTACAACGAATGGGAAAGAGTACACGACAAAAGATGTTGAGAAAAAACTATCCTTTCAAAGGGATAAAAAAGATGTTTATCTTAAAGTGGAAATTAATAAGAAAGGCGAAGTCGAAGAGTATGATGATGTGAAGTTGAAATATCAAAAAGACGGAAAATTAAAGTCCTTGCTTTATACCGAAAAATTGAATAAAATCAAACGCGATTTTGACTTGTATTACAACGAAGAAAACAAGTTGGCGGCGGCTGTTCGGGATGAAAAAGAGGCCAATCGCAATTATTTACTGTATTATACCGATGGCTATTGCACCAAAGTGGAAGAAGGATTTGGAGATGAAGAAAAGAATTCTGAAGTCATCATTGCCGAATGGGATAACGGCCTGCTTTCAAAATTGACAGGCTATACCAACAGGAACCGGTACATCACCCACGAGTTTTATTACGACGACAACAAACAATTGAGTGAAGAAAAAATTTACGAAGGAAAAGGAGAAGAAAAGAAACTGGCTCGCAGTTATAAATTAGAATACGAACCCGGCGCCGGTAATGAGAAAGTTGCTTATTTTTCATACAACAATTGGAAAGTCAGCTTATTTTTCAATCAAATCACTTGTGATATGTATGCTTATGTTTATTATTAATCTCTAAATTCCGAAAAAATGAAAAAAACAATATTCGTTACAATACTATCTTTGATAGGTTTAGCTGCGTCTATAGACGGCTATGGTCAAATAGAACTGAAAAAAATAGCATTCGGCAAATTTGAAGTTCCCTATTCCTACATCCAATACCCATCCACTCCATTGGGTGATGATTTTCAAACGTATTCTCTCGGCATCGTGGTACCCAAGAATATTAATCCGGGCATAAAAGCGTATTTCGATGATCATATCAGCATCAAGGGATTTCAAAAAGTAGAGAACGGAGCCGATTTATTAGTAGTCGTCAAAGTGAATTTATTTGATTTTAAAGAACCGGTAAGTTCGCAGAATGAAAAATATTACTACCTCAGCATGCAGTATTCTTATGATTGTCAAATACAGTTGATAAATGCCAAAACCAACAAAGTACTGAATAATTATGATGTCAATTCTTCCAAAAATATGCGCGGAGAAGTAGGTTTTTCCATTTGGAGCAAGGACTATTCTACTGCAAATGAACGCGATAATGCACTCCTTCGCATTGATCAGGTAAAAAATGACCTTATCAAGGAAACATTCAAAGAAACATGCCAATCGGCCTCTGATACCTGGACTCGCGCATACGGTTACAAGATTGTGTCGGGGGATGATTATTTGTTGACGATGAAAGAAAAAGAGTATTATTATACCTATTTTTATCTCCGTAATATTCAAAAAATAAAAGATATTTTTGTTAAAGCCAATACTTACAGTCCGTTATCAGAATATAAGGATCAAATAGCGCCGTATATACAATATTATGAAGAAGTAATCGGATTGTTTCAAAAAATACAACCCAATGTCGCCAAAACAGTGGAAGCGGCGAGTTATTACAACATTGCGAAACTCTATTATTTCTATGATATGCCGGATAAATCGTTGGAATATATCCAAAAAGGTTTGGAAACCGGCGAACTTAAACGGGATTTGGAAAATTTAAAAGGCTATAACGAATACCTGAAAAAAACGTTTGAGACAAATAATATAACGAATCGATCGGGTAACGAAACTGTAGCCGCCCGCCTCAGATGGAATTAAGATGCACAAACTCGTCTTCGAAATTGGGAGTAAATACGGATGTATTCAAATGTTTCCGTATTTCCTCCAAATTCCAGAAGCGGATAGCATCTATTTCGTTGGGGTCAAATTCAAACGGGCCTTCACAAATTGTTTTATAGGAATAAACCATTTCCTTTTCGATTTCCGATTCGAAGATATACGAGCGAAGGAATAGGGGAGTGAAGCCGTTGATTCCCAGTTCTTCCTGCGCTTCCCGCCGCAAGGCTGTTTCGATATTTTCGCCAAAATCCACATGGCCGCCCACAGAAGTATCCCATTTGCCCGGTTGAATATCCTTGTCCATCGACCGTTTTTGCAAAAGCAATTCTCCCGCCTTATTATATATGTGCAAATGAATGACCGGATGCAGGAGTTTACTGCCGTTGTGGCACTCACTGCGCAACGCGCTGCCGGTTACATTTCCCGATTCGTCCACTAAAGGAAAAACTTCATCCATACTGTAATTATTCCTTTTTCGATTTTAAACAGGTTCTTGAATAAATAATTCAAATTTATTCTTTCCGACAAATACAATGGCGGCCCCATACAATCCCGGTCTGCCTGCCAAGCGAAAAGCATGAAGATATTTATCCAATTGTTCTTTCGCTTCTTCCATTTTTTGCGGAACTTTGGTTGCTTCTTCCGTTTTAAGGTATTTGATTTCCAATATCCATTCATATTTTATTTGAGGCAAATCCGGATTGCGTTGCAGGAAAATATCGGCAAATCCGGGAACGGCTTCGTATTCGCTCATTGGAATATAAATTTTACTTTGGAACAGATAAGCAAGCAAAAGAATCTGAATGTATTTTTCATCAAAATTGCGCAAATCCCGGTCGGATAATTTGGCAAAAGCATTTTTGGATACATAATCAATGTAACCGAAAATATCCCCTTCCATCGCCATTCCTTTGATTGAATTAATCAAGGGTTGAACTTCAACGATTACTTCCGGAGAATTTTCCTGCATCAATAGCCGGAAGTATTCCCAAAAAATGGTTTGAATAGAATAATTGGGGATTGCTAAACGAACTTGCATAAAATCAGGCTCCTGAATGGTCAGTAAACCCATATAAAATAATAGCGATACAAAATACTCATCATCATATAACCGGTCTATCGAAAATTTAGGAACAATCGTAGTGACAATACCGTCTTCTTTCAGTATTTCTATCAGTGTTTGCCGGTTTTTATCGTTAGTAGCTAAGCGTTGCAAACGTCCGTAATCGGTTTTCAAGTTTTCATCCAGGATATTTTGCGGAGCCTTTTTTTCTTTTAATATATTGTTGAAAAAATAAAGAACCATGGAAGGATTATATACCCGGTTTCCTCCGTCTTGATGAAAAAGATAACCGTCGTAATAAGCTTTCATATCCACATTGATATAGTCCGGATTAACGCCTGTTTCAATCATTAATGCATCTACTTCCGCTTGGGTAAAGCCCATCATTTCGTTGTATCGAAGATCTAAACTAAGGTTGCTGGCAATATTGAAGCCGCTGGTCAAATCGTCCAACATCACAGGCGAAATACCGGTAATGAAAATGTGATTAACAACATCGGATGTACCGATTTTAAGTGTTTCATAGAAATCGCGTACCAATCCGTTGGCGCGTACCATCCGGCGATAAATATCTTCACCCATCCGGCTACCCATAGCAATAAGGTCATTCGCAAAATGATCGTATTCATCAATAATGACAAAGAGCCGCTGACCTGTATTTTGTGTTGCGGAGTAAATGACTCGAAGCGCCTGAATACCTAACTTATTTTCATTTATTTGGCGAATCAGTTCATCCGCATCTGTAAAAACATTTTCATAAATCTTGAGACAAGAACAAACAGATTGCTGAACAACATTTTCAAATGATGACGCAAATCCCTCTTTCGAGGCGGTATTGATACCTGAAAAATTAAATTTCAGTATCACACATTTATTTTTTTCAGGCGTAGGATGTTGGCCTATATATAAATCGCCAAACAATTGTTGAAATTTATTTACCGTATTAATGTCATAATAATTGGACAATGTCGAAAAAAACAGGCTTTTCCCAAATTTACGGGGACGGATAAAAAATTGGTAGGGATTGGATTCTTTTTCCAATAATTCAATAAATCGTGTTTTATCAACGTATGCGTAATTTTGAGTCCTGATCGTCTCAAAATTAGAAATGCCATAAGGTAGCTGTTTTGCTTTTTCCATCACTTACTGTATTTTCTACAAATTTAGTACTATTTTTCTTATACTCTTAAAACTTTTGGGTTATTTTTCTGTTTAATAAGTAATATTATAAATTAAAAAAATAACAACTATGTGGAACTTTATTCTTTACATTGTTATCGGCGCTGTAGCCGGTTGGCTGGCAGGATACATCTCTAAAGGTGGTGGTTTTGGTTTTTGGGTAAATCTCTTGGTAGGTATTGTCGGTGGATTGCTCGGCGGCTGGATTTTCGGTTTATTCGGAATTGATACTGTCGGGATTATCGGAAATCTGATTACATCCGTTGTGGGTGCAGTCGTATTACTGTGGATTGTTTCTTTCTTCAAAGGAAAGTAAATTAATTTTGTTTTTTTTCATACAGAAAAGGGGCGCTGACTTTCGGTTAGCGCCCCTTATTTCATGATAAATAAAAGAAAAACTATTTCGTTATTTTAATCTCAGCACGGCGATTTTTTGCTCTACACAAAGGGGTATCGTCTGCTTGGCAAAGCCGGTCGGTGTCTCTTAGACCCGTAGCAGAAGTTATTTTTCCGGTTGCAAAACCGTCTGTAACAAAATGTTCTTTAGTTGCCACAGCTCTTTCATCCGAGATCAATTGATTTTCCTTATCTGTTCCGATATGGTCTGCAAAACCTTCAATGGCCAGCGTGGCATTCGGAGCATATTTGTTCAATATCGCGGTTACGTATTTGATTTGATCCAATGCGGCCGGAGTAAAATTAACTTCATTGAATTTGAAATGGACTCTATCCAATACCAACCATCCGGATTCTTTCAAATCGGAATTCAGGAAAGCATATATTTCAGCTTCCGTACTCAATTTGTCGAAACTTACTTCCTGGTCATCAATGGTAATAGCCACCAGATTTCCATCTTGGTTATACACCAGGTCGCCATCATCCGTTACGGTTGCTTCCGCTAATTTTTGGGCCGAATAAGGCTCATAAACATCTACAATTTGGGTTGCCGTGTATGGAACTACTTCCAAGTTGGCAACTTCTTCTTTATGAGCGCATTTTTTGAATAATAAAAGCGCCAGCAACAGTAATAATAACAGCAATAGCAGCCACCACCACCAATTGTTGCTTTTTTTAGGTTCTTCTTTTACCGGTACCGGTTCTCTGTGTACGTGATGTGTAGCGGCAGCATGATGAGTCACCGGCGGCCGTTGAGGTTGTTTCCGTTCGCCTTCCACAATGATAATTTCTTCTTCCGGAATTATTTCTTCCACAAGGATCGCATCAGCCACATTGGCAGCATTGTGATGAACATGAGCGGCATGAGGATGAGCGGTTGGCGTTTCTTCAATCAGTTCCAATTTATAACTGCCTTCTTTGAAAGGAGGAGTTTCTGCCGTATCCGCAGCTTCAATACCGAATAGTTTCGCATGTTCTTTGATTTTTTCGAAATTAGGCTTTTCCCAAAGATATTTCAAGGAAGCCTTTTGTCCATCTTTCAAAGTGATCAATTCGTCTGGCTTTTCGAAAAATTCATTGGGTTTTCCTGCCGCTTCCGAAATAGGGACAATCGTTTCTTTTACTGTGCCTGTCGGATTGAGGGAATAAGGAAATGCCCTTTGCAAGTCGGCCAGGCTTGCATTCGGATTTAATGTCAAGTACGCATTGATAATTCCTAATGCCGTACGATTTTGATCTTTTCCGTAAACGCGAATTTTTGCTTTCATGAGAATAAAATTAAATTTTGTAAATAAAAATAAATACTAATGTGTTTAATTACTTTTATATAACACAAAAGCTTAAAGTTATGTTTACGAAAGCGGAAGAAATCCCTGATTTAGTGCAGGCTTCAATTGAAAAGTTGGCTGATGTTCCGGCGTTGCAGATCAAAAAATTCCGATTGCATGATTTCATTCGATTGTGTAATACAGATAGACTGCCTTTTCAAAAAATCAAACCCTATTTTCTGCCATTCACAAATCTGCGGATTACTAATGATTGTGTGCGGTAGGGTATGGAGTCTGAAAACAGATTGGCTGGTATCATTCAATTGCACTAAGCACATATTGGAAATAATTGACACATAGACGGATAAGAACAGGGATAAATTATTCATGCCGTAAAGGCCTGTTTTCGCCATTTGTTCATAAAAATCGATTAATCCGGATATCTCTTCTTTAATCAAACATTTTTCTTTATCCGTAATCAATTTCTTTTGGTTATAATATTTTATGTCTTTAATTAAGTTTAAAAACACATTTTGATCTAAAATGATACTCGATTTATCTAATTGTTGCATTTTTGTGCGAATTTGTTCTTTTAGCTTATCCAATTTCGGCGGAATATAGATTTCGGAGAACGTTTGGGTAATAGGAACTTCACTGTTTTGATACAACCACTGATAATAACTGAATTTGAAAAGGACGTCAAAACCTACAAAATAGACCGGATGAAAACTATTGATGGCCAGGATGATTTCCTTTGGTTCTTGACTCAACAACTGATCATAGAGTTGAGCAAGCGAAGCTTGGAAAATCCGTGCAGGTTCATCGGATTCAATTAAATCCAAATTAGGAGATATATTTTGCACCTTGTGGTTACCGCCTATTACAGCGTCTATGGATATATTCAAGGCATCGGCGATTTTTAGTATTTCCTCAGCAGTAAAAGCAATATCACCCCTTATTCTACGATAAATCGATTCGCGACCCAATCCCAACAAATCCATTAAATAGTAAGACGCTTTTATATTTTGGGGTATGTGATTTAAAAGATGAGTAACTAAAAGGGAGTACAGATTTTCTTTCATTATTTGCTTGTGCGTTTTTTAGTAATTCCGGTTGCAAATGTAGTTAAATCATTGTAAGTCAAAAAGTGAAACAGAGTATAATTTTAGTCAATTATTGAATATAAATAAAACTTTTTTTATATAATTTTGCCTGTTTAGTAGCAAAAATACTATTTTATAGAGCAAAATTAAAATAAAACAAATAGAATACTCTAAAAAATACTATATAACAGTTAATTTTAGATGAAAGTACAAATAAATTAAACTGAAAAAGTATATATTTAAATAAAATAATACATATTTTACATAAAATAAGACTATTTCACCATCTAAACCTCTATTTAATCCTAAAAAATGAAATACAGGATTAAATTGACAAAACTTTTCCCTGAAAACACGCTAAAACATAGAATCGCCGGGACGATTTAGACTGTTAAAGTCTATTTTTTAACCGAAATTTGCATCATCTAAAGTATTAAGGTATTAAGCGGACGTTCAATAATTGGTAACAAATAACACTCTCATTTTTTAACACGTTCGCTTAAGCAGGGAGTTCGGCATGGGAGGGACACCATGCCGAACCAGGCCCTGTTCTGAATACAAATATCTTTAAATATTAAAATAAAAAAAATGAAAAAAATGTTTTTATTATTGCTTACATTCATTGGTTTGAGTGTAGCAAGTGTGAATGCCCAGGTTCGTATCGGGGGAACGGGTACTGATGTACCTACCCAAGGCAGTGTCCTGGATTTGAATGCGACCGTTTATAAAGGCGGATTGCTGTTACCCAATGTAAGTTTAACAACCTTGACTGCCTTGACCGACCTGACTCCTCCGGTGGCTACCCCCGCCGACTTGAAAGGGCTGATTGTGTATAATACCAACCCGACTACGGGCGAAGGTATTTATGTATGGAACGGAAGTAACAAATGGGAAGCCATCTGGAAAAAGTTAAGCTGAAAAAGATGAAAAAAAGACGAACATTTTTAGGAGTGGCGCTGTGCGCCGCCCTTTTGTTGTTTCAGCCGTCCGTCCTGTTGGCTCAGGTACACATCGGAGATACCGATGCGAATGCGAAAGGCGGCAGTTTGCTGGACTTGACGAGTCAGACTGCTAAACTTGGATTACTTCCGCTCCGGGTAAATATTGACAATATCAATAAAATACCTTCGGACTTTAGCGAACGGGGAGAAGAAGGTCCGGCTGCCGACCTGAGAGGTTTGATTGTATTTAACATCAATCCCACCCTTGCGGGAGGCAACGGAGAAGGTCTTTATGTGTGGGACGGGATGAAATGGAGTAAGGTATTCT
>JAISKT010000375.1 GCA_031261295.1 Candidatus Symbiothrix sp.
GCAATGTGAAATTCGCTTTCATTGTATTTTGCTCCCTGAATGGCATAGATATTTCCTTCCTTGTATTCAAAGACTTTGTATTTACTATTTCTCAAATAATTTTCGAACCCTTTTTTCCGGACAGCCGGAACCGCTTTCTTTGATAATTTGTCGATTAGATCTGTAAAGGTTCTAATTTCCGAAGGATCAAAGTCAAAGGTTTTTCCCAATTCTCTTTTCATTTGTAAGATGACTTAAATGTTCATAGTGTCAGGCACAAATGTAAGCATTATTTGGCACATAAAAAATGGCTTAAATTAATTCTTTATTTTATGAAATAATTAATTATATTTGCATGGTAAACAAACAAGAAAGAATAGAAAATTTTAGCCGAAAAGCTTAGATAGAGTGCTATTGGCAGATTTTTAGTTGGCGGTGTATTTGCATGCAATATAAGTTATAATGAAAATTAGTACCATATTCTTCTTGAAGTGGAAATCTTTGGTTCGTCATCCTTTGTTTGAACAAACAATTATATTTCGCTTATTGATATTGATTTACCTATTTTCTTTATGCTATTTAATTTATTTTGGAGGAGCATTTCTTGATCGTTTTAGCAACTTATTATTTCCAAACCAAACAAATTCATTGAATATATTCTTATTCGCAATTGTACCTCTGCTTTTCCTTGACTTTATATTGAAATTTTTTCTAAAGAAAACGATCTATTTTCTTATACAATGAGAAAAGGGAACTTATTTATAAGTGTACAGGAGAAATCAAAATGGAAGCTTTATTAAAATATTAAATCAATAATTAATGACTAAAACAGTATTGAAAAAAGTTAAAGCCACATTTGTTCAACAACATGATTCTTCTGATTGTGGAATTGCCTGCCTCTTATCTTTAAGTTGGCGTTGATATAAATTTATTGTCAAGAAACATAGTTGGAAGATAAATTTGCTTTGTTGCCGGTAATATTGTTGATAACCGCCCGGATTTTTGTTGATAAAAAAGGACAAAAAAAGAAAACATTTTATTATCCGGTTTTTCTTATTCTTTTAAATGAATTAATCCTTAAAAGAAATCAATATTTATCTTTCATTTATGAAGACGGTTTTTATCTCGTTGCTTATAACTTTCAAAGAAAGTTTTTAACTTTGCAGTTTATCAACAAAACGTTAATGGGAAATCTAAACGCTTTGTTTAAGTGTTATTATAAAAGGAAAGGATGTTGATAAGTTATGTATAAGAATTTTTTCGGGTTTGATAACTTCAAAAGCAAGTAAACAGGGAAAAACTTATCCGCAGTTTCAACCATTCATTATCATTACAATTATAAATTTCAAAAATAAATTATTTAAATATATATTATAATACTATGGTTAATAAAAATATTGAAGTTGATAAAGCCGGATTTCTAAATATTCCCGTTCCTGCAGAAATTGATTTGGTACAAGCCATCAATGAGTTGAAAAAAGAAAAAAATGCGGTGATACTGGCGCACTACTACCAGGAAGATGCTATTCAGGATATTGCCGATTATGTGGGCGACAGTCTGGCGTTGGCGCGTTGGGCTGCTCAAACGGATGCGGATATTATCGTGCTTTGCGGTGTGGATTTTATGGGGGAAACGGCTAAAATATTGAGTCCCGGGAAGCGGGTGTTTGTTCCCGATTTGAATGCAGGTTGTTCGTTGGCCGATTCTTGTCCCGCCGATGAATTTGACCGGTTCCTCAGGCAGTATCCCGGATACACCGTTATTTCGTATGTCAATACGAGCGCTGCCATCAAAGTGTTGACGGATGTTGTGGTTACATCTTCCAATGCTCGCCAAATTGTGGAGAGTTTTCCCCCTGACGCGAAGTTAATCTTTGCACCCGACCGTAACCTTGGAAATTATATAAATAGCATTACAGGGCGGAATATGGTCTTGTGGAATGGCGCTTGTCATGTGCATGAACAATTCTCATTGGAAAAGATATTGGAGTTGAAAAAACAATATCCCAATGCCTTGGTCTTGGCGCATCCCGAATGTAAATCGGCGTTATTGAAAGTGGCGGATTACATTGCTTCCACTTCCGGTTTGTTGAATTATGCTTCCCGGTCGGAAAACAAAGAATTTATTGTAGCCACCGAATCGGGTATTTTGCATGAAATGACGAAGAACAATCCGGATAAGCTGTTTATTCCGGCTCCTCCCAATGACAGTACTTGCGCTTGCAACGAATGTAATTTCATGAAATTGAATACCATGGAAAAGTTGTATAATTGCCTGAAATACGAAATTCCGGAAATATATATTGCGGAAGAAGTAGTAGAAAAAGCGGTGAGACCGATTAATAAGATGTTGGAATTATCAGAGAAATTAGGATTATAATTTTAATAAATAATTAAGTATGAAAAGTTTAAAAAGTATTTTTTTGTTGTCTATGCTCTTATTTTGCGGAGCAGGTTGTTCGGATGAATCTACCGTTGACGAATGGTACGGTTGTGATATGTACAGTTTTGCAGGAGATGCCTTCGATTGGATACGTGTACGAAATTACTTGTCGGAACAAGGGTTAATACAGCAATTCGAATTGACCGGAAAATCGGAATCGGAATTGGATAAAAAAGCCATTGAACGATATGAACAATATGTCAAGAAAATTGATGAAAATGCAATCAAAGCATTGATTACCAAAGATTTTTCGCTTACTTACGGATTAAGGAAAGCTTCTTCAGGTGAAGATGCTCCCTTATTACGGGAAAAAACTTTTGATTTGAAAGCTTCCAATTAATTGAAAAAAGCTATCTTTGTATGGTGTTTTTATTGAGTACAAAATATTAGTTAATTAATTAAATATGAAGAAGATATCAGTATTATTATCCTTTTTCTTACTGACGGGATTCTTTTTTTGTGCTCAGGCACAAGACACAAAGGCAACAGTCAATGATTTAGCTGCTTATGCAACTAAAGATACCATTCAAGGGTGGAAACATTCGGGCATTACCGGAATTACTTTCGGACAAACCTCGTTAACCAATTGGATGGCAGGCGGTGACAACACCATTTCGGGGGATTTTATCCTCAATCTTTCCGCCAATTATTTGAAAGATAAATGGTTTTGGGATAACAATTTGTCTGCGGAATACGGTCTGATTTATTCTTCCGCTTACGAATGGCAAAAAGCGGCGGATAAATTTAACTTGAAATCCATCGGCGGACGGGGAATTTCCGATAAATGGTCGGTTGCTTTCTTGCTGAATTTCAATACGCAATTTGCCAAAGGATACAATTATCCCGATACCGAACATTACATTTCTACGTTCATGGCTCCTGCTTATGCCGATGCTGCACTGGGTTTTACCTATAAGCCCAACAAAAATTATTCGGTATTTATTTCTCCTTTGGCCGAACGGGCGACTTTTGTTTTGAACGATTCTTTGTCCAACCTCGGCGCTTTCGGAGTGGAAAGCGGAAAGAAAATGAAATGGGAAACGGGTGCCTATTTAACAGCAACCACCAACCAAACTTTAGCCGGCAATGTGAGTCTTATTTCGACTTTGGATTTGTTTACTCCCTACAACAAAAACTTCGGCAATGTGGATATAAATTGGGATTTGCTAATTAGTTGGAAATTTAATAAATTATTTTCCGCCACATTCAATACCACTCTTCGGTATTATGATGCGGAAATCCAAAAAATACAGTTTAAAGAAATATTAGGTTTGGGTTTGACGTATAATTTTTAGTTGATAAATACGGGAATATTTTGTCTAATTTTCTTGTCTTTTTGTAAAATATACTTTACATTTATGGAGTAAATAATAGTAACAATTAATTTTATTCCTTATGAAGACAAATTATTTATTTCCGCATGTTTGTAAAAAGATAGGTTGGATTATTTTTATTCCAGTGCTTGTATTAGTGATAACGGGATTATTTGTTGAATTTGAATTTCCCTTTTTGAAAGGAGCGTTGTATAAAGCAGATTTTGGGAACAATAATTTTACGGATGAGTTAATAGATATATTGTTTATTGTAAGCGCTTTATTTGTAGGTTTTTCAAAAGAGAAAAACGAAGATGAATATATTTCTAAAATACGTTTGGAATCGCTGATGTGGGCGACTTACATCAATTATGGTATTTTGATTCTTTGTATTTTATTCATTTACGGGACTAATTTTCTTTATGTAATCGTTTATAACTTGTTTACGTTTTTGCTTGTATTTATTATCCGGTTCTATTTTATTTTATTCAAATCTAATAAAATTCAAAACCATGAAGAATAATTTAAAAGTAGAGCGGGCCATCCAAAATATTACACAAGAAGAATTGGCGCGATTGATTGGAGTAAGCCGTCAAACAATTCATGCGATAGAGACCGGTAAATATGTTCCTTCTACTGTTTTGGCTTTGAAAATTGCAAAACTTTGTGATAAATCGGTGGAAGAGATATTTATATTGGAAGAAACGGATTAATTAAATGTGCGTTTTATTTTTTCCGTAATAATACATATCTTTGCTATTGTATCTTAAAAAGAGAAAATTATGACTTCCAGCCAATCAGAAATAGGCGACAGCCAAATCCTAATCTACCAGTCCATCGATGGCAATATCAAAATTGATGTCCACCTCGAAGACGAAACCGTTTGGCTTACGCAAGCACAAATGGGACAGTTGTTTGGAAAAGACAAACGGACTATTTCCGAACATATCGGCAATATTTTTAGAGAAGGCGAATTACAGGAATCAGTGGTTGTCCGGAATTTCCGGATAACCACTCAACATGGCGCTATTGCAGGCAAAACACAAGAAATTTCGGTAAAAGCCTATAATCTTGATGTTGTAATTTCCGTAGGCTATCGCGTAAAATCGCCGCAAGGTACGCAGTTTCGTATTTGGGCAACCCAACGCCTGAAAGAGTATATTATCAAAGGTTTTACATTGAATGATGAGCGATTTAAAACCGGTAATTCAATGAATTATTTCAACGAGTTGCAGGAACGAATTCGAGAAATTCGCCTTTCGGAACGTTTTTTCTATCAAAAAATCAAGGATATTTACACTACAAGCATTGACTACGACCCCAGAGATGAAACAACTATTCTGTTTTTCAAAATCGTACAAAACAAACTGCTTTGGGCAATCAGCCGACAAACCGCTGCCGAATTGATTTACAGAAGGGTAAATGCCGAATTGCCACTACTCGGAATGTCGTCTTATGATAAGAAAAATACCGTTTCCATTAAAAAAACAGAAGTAAGTACTGCCAAAAATTACCTGACCGAAGACGAAATGAAATTGTTAGGTTTGCTCGTTGAGCAATATCTGGCTTTCGCTGAAACGATGGCTCAGCAACATACGCCCATGTATATGAAAGATTGGATTGAACGGTTGGACATTATTTTGCAACTCAACGGCAGGGAATTGTTGAATCACGCGGGAACAATCAGTCATGAATTGGCATTGCAAAAATCGGAAATCGAATTTGAAAAATACCGACAAACGCAAAAAGTATTGGAACGAGAACAAAACCTGAAAGAAATAGAAGAGGATATTAAACGGTTGAAAGGATAAGCAATTCTTCCGCCCGCTCCAGCGCCTCATTGATATTGCTGCAAATATTATCTTTCCCGATTTTATCCGCAAATCCCGACTTATAAAGCATGGTTTTGATATTGTCATTCACACCCGAAAGTACCAATTGAATGCCTTCTTTATCCGATAAGCGATACAGACTTTCCAGGTTGTGCAAACCGGTGGAATCCATAAACGGCACTTTCCGCATCCGGATAATTCGTATTTTAGGCCGCTTGACATCTATCGAACGCATACTGGCTTCAAATTTATTGGCAATACCGAAGAAAAACGGCCCGTCAATTTCATACACTTCCACGCCTTTTGGCAAAACCAATTTATCATTATCAGCCGTTTTTTCCGCATCCGTTTGCATGTTCAATTCGTCTTTGATAACGGAAATATTGGACGTTTCCGAAATTCGTCTTACCAACAGCACCATAGCTAATAAAATTCCTATTTCAATGGCAATCGTTAAGTCGAAAATAACCGTTAGAAAGAAAGTGACCAATAAAACCACCACATCCGATTTCGGATTTTTCAGTAATGAACGGAAAGTCCGCCATTCACTCATATTGTAAGATACAATAATTAAAACGCCGGCCAGACAAGCCATCGGAATATGTTTCGTCAAAGGCCCTAAGAAAAGCAATATCAGCAATAAAACCACCGCATGAATAATCCCTGCAACCGGACTTCTTCCGCCGTTGTTGATATTCGTCATTGTCCGGGCAATGGCGCCTGTCACCGGAATACCGCCAAACATGGGAACAATTAAGTTGGCTGTTCCCTGGGCAATGAGTTCGGTATTAGAATTATGTTTATCTCCTGTCACTCCATCGGCTACCGTAGCAGACAATAAAGATTCGATAGCGCCCAGCATCGCAATGGTAAAAGCGGCCGGCAAAAGCAAATTGATATTTTCCAGATTGATGGGAATCGTAGTCGGTTCCGGCAAAGAAGCGTTGATTTCAAAGCGGTCGCCAATGGTTTCTATACCCGTTATTCCCATATTTTTCAAAACATAAACAATGACGGTCATTACAATAATAGCTATCAAAGAACCCGGAATTTTCTTCACGATTTTAGGGGAATAAACAATGATGAAAATACTCACAATACCTACTATTAAAGAGCCTATATTCAAAGTAGTAGCGGCTTTGCCGTAGGCAATCCATTTGGAAATAAAATCGGCAGGCACGCTCTCCATACTCAACCCGAATAAGTCTTTCATTTGCGTGGTAAAAATAGTTAAAGCAATGCCACTTGTGAAACCGACGATAATGGGATAAGGAATAAATTTAATGACAGTTCCCAAGCGCAACAAGCCCATCCCAATCAGCATGAATCCGGCCAAGACAGTGGCCACCGCCAATCCGCCCAAACCAAACTGTTGGATAATCCCGTAAACGATGATGATAAAAGCGCCGGTCGGGCCGCCGATTTGCACCGAACAACCGCCCAGGAAAGAAACAATAAAACCGCCGATGATAGCGGTGATAATTCCTTTTTCGGGACTGACTCCAGAAGCGATACCAAAGGCAATGGCCAACGGAAGGGCGACTATACCCACAATAATCCCGGCCATGAGGTCGGCCATAAACTTTTCCTTCGAATAGTGTTTAAGGGAAGTGAACAGTTTCGGCTTGAAATCAATGTTCACTTTGGAATTAAAAAGACTCATTCTGCGCTATTTATAAAAAACGGTGCAAAGGTAAAAACAAATTAAAAATATTTGATTATGTTTATGAAATTATTGTGAAAATAAAGGCAATTTTTTAACAAAATTGTTTTACCTTTGTTTTTACACTATATAAATTATTTAGAAATATTAAAATTGAATTTTTATGGAAAGTAAAAGTATTAAAGGAACAAAAACCGAACAAAATTTATTAAAAGCTTTTGCCGGTGAAAGTCAGGCAAGAAGTCGTTATACTTTTTTTGCAAGTGTTGCCAAAAAAGAAGGTTACGAACAAATCTCCGGTGTATTTAAAGAAACCGCGGAACAGGAAAAAGAACATGCCGAACGGTTTTTCAAGTTTCTGGAAGGTGGAGAAGTAGAAATTACCGCTTCTTATCCCGCAGGTGTTATCGGGACAACCGCTCAAAATCTGTTGGCTGCCGCCGACGGCGAACGGGAAGAATGGGATATTTTGTATTCTGAATTTGAAAATGTAGCCCGCGAAGAAGGTTTTCCCGCTATCGCCACCGCTTTCAAGATGATTGCCAAAGTAGAAGTGCAACACGAAATCCGTTACCGGAAATTATTGGCAAACATTTTGGATGGTACGGTATTCAAAAAACCGGAAGAAATCGAATGGCAATGCCGTAATTGCGGTTACGTTCATACGGGCGTGAGCGCTCCGCAAACTTGCCCCGCTTGTTTGCATGCACAAGCGTATTTCGAACCGATGAAACACAATTATTAAACGCTGATTTGGGTAGAGATGCCCAATTTGGGCGTCTCTACGTTGTTTTACATTTTTTAGGATATTGCAATCGTATTTTTCCTCGGATAATCAATCGTATAGTGCAGTCCCCTACTCTCTTTCCGTTCCATGGCCTGTTTGATTACCAAATATCCGACATTGACAACATTTCTTAATTCGCAAATATCTTTGGAAACAATCGAACGCACAAAAAGATTTTCCGTTTCGCGGTAGATAATTTCCAAGCGTTCAAATGCGCGTTCCAAACGCAGATTGGAACGGACAATTCCCACGTAATTACTCATGATGGAGCCTACTTCCTTGGCGCTTTGCGTAATCAACACCATTTCTTCGGTCAACGAAGTGCCTTTGTCGTTCCATTCGGGAATATCTTTTTTGAATGAATATTGATTTAAATGCGCCATCGAATGTTTGGCAGCGGCATCGGCATACACAATGGCTTCTATCAAAGAATTGGAAGCCAAACGGTTGGCGCCGTGCAATCCCGTACGGGAACATTCGCCGGCAGCATACAAACGATTGATAGTCGTCCGCGCATCCAAATCCACAACAATTCCCCCGCAAAGATAATGCGCCGCCGGAGCCACCGGAATGTAGTCTTTGGTAATATCAATGCCTTCGCTCAGGCATTTTTCATAAATTGTCGGATATTCTTTTTTCGTTTCTTCCGGGTCTTTGTGCGTAATATCTAAATAAACAAAATCGCTTCCGCTGCTTTTCATTTCATTGTCGATGGCGCGGGCCACAATATCGCGCGGCGCCAAAGAACCCCGTTCATCGTATTTATACATGAACTCTTTCCCGTCTTTTGTCCGCAACACGCCGCCGTAGCCCCGCAACGCTTCCGTAATCAGGAAAGACGGGCGTTCCATCGGATTGTACAAAGCAGTCGGGTGAAATTGCACAAATTCCATGTCTTTGACCAAACCTTTGGCCCGGTAAACAATCGCAATCCCGTCTCCGGTAGCTACTAAGGGATTGGTAGTTGTTTGATAGATATTTCCGATGCCTCCCGTACAAATCATGGTCACTTTGGAAAGGAAGGTATGAATCTCGTTGGTACCTTCGTCCAAAACGTAAGCGCCGTAACATTCGATATTGGGCGTATCTTTCGTTACTTTGATGCCCAAATGGTGTTGTGTCAATATTTCAATGGCGAAATAATGGTCGAACACTTTGATATTCGGATGGCTTTTCAGTGCGCCGATGAGGCTTTCCTGAATTTCCTGGCCGGTATTGTCTTTGTGGTGCAGGATGCGGAACTCGGAGTGTCCGCCCTCTTTATGCAAATCAAAATCGCCTTTGGGGTCTTTATCAAAATCCACGCCCCAGCGGATGAGTTCTTCGATTTGTTGCGGCGCTTCCCGCACTACTTTTTCCACGACCCGTTTGTCGCAAATGCCGTCTCCGGCAATCAACGTATCTTGAATATGTTTTTCAAAATCATCGTATGGAAGTGTTACGGAAGCAATTCCGCCTTGCGCGTAAAATGTATTGGCCTCTTCCAGAGTCGTTTTACACAACAGGGCCACACTCCCTTTTTCAGCTACTTTCAACGCATAGCTCATTCCGGCAATTCCGGAACCGATCACGAGAAAATCAAATTGGTGTATCATAAATGTTTATCTTTTTATCCAGTTTTCTATCTTAATATTTGCAAGCCGTTTAAAGTCTTTTACATTATCGGTTACAAGTGTTAAATCTGCTTGAATCGCTGTTGCCCCAATAAACAGGTCAAAGTCATCATGTATTGGCGTACCAGCTTTTTTAAGTCTTACCTTTTCTTTGGCAAAAACACGGATACTGTCTGTAATAGGAATTACGACTATCCGTTTTAGAAATTCATCGATTAATTCATGATGCTTTGAGGGATTTTGACTATTTTCCGCCCCGTATCGAAGTTCGACTAAAGTAATTTCTGAGATACAACAATTATTGATTCCCTTCTGTTTCAAGACAGGAATAATATTAAATTTATCTCGGAAGAAAAAGACACAGATATTAGTATCTAACAAGTATTTCATTCGGTATGGATTTAAAACGACAAATCTTTTTTCCTGAATTTCCTTGCAGCTTTTAGCTCTTCCGCCATTTCTTCTGCGCTTTGGTCTGATTCCCATGCACCGCTGAGCCGGTAGAAGTCATCGTCGTTTGGTGGAGATTGCAATTTGTTTGGCTCAATAACCGGAAATACAATAATTTCAACAGGCAAACCATACCATTCGTGGGGAATAGTGAACGGAATATGATTGTTCTGTTTGTCTGGAATGAATACTTGCCTGTACATGCTGTTTCTCTATTTACTATTTTTACAATTACAAATATACTACTTTTTTTGTAATTCCACTTGCGTATTATTTTTAATGCAAAATTACAACAATCTCGGTTAATTCATTGTTTTTATTTTCTTTTTTCTATATTTACAGATATCTTGTTATCTTTGCACCAAATAGGAGAACCTGGTTTGGTACAAATAAAAATGAGCATGAAAACCACACAAATTTTATTATTATCCGTTGCGAGCTTGCTGATGCTTTCCGGGTGCAGCAACAAAAAAGGTAGCGAAAACACCGCCGGTGAGGAAGAAGAATGTCACGATGAATTTATCAAAACAATTGATTACGGTGGCGCTCCTTATCGTTTTACCGAATTAGGCTTGGCTTGCCACGACGGTGATTTGAGCAAAGTGCAAACATTGATACAGAATGGGGCTTGCACAACCGGTTGTATGGGCGATGACATATTCGAATACGATGCTTTATATACTGCAGTCTGGTTTGGGAAACCCGACATTGTGAACTACCTTATCCGGCAAGGCGAAAATGTAAATCGAATTTACGGTGAAGCGAGAGGCACTCTCCTTTCTCTTGCCTGCCTGAACGAAGACAAGGAAATTGCTTTCAAAATGGCTGAACTTTTGATTAAGGCGGGGGCAAGTGTACAAGCCGAACAAAATTTTGATGGTGGCTATACGGCAGTTCCGCTTCATTTTGCAGTAGGTAAAAACAATCTTTCCTTAGTAAAATTGTTGATTGAGCATGGTGCCGATATTCATATAGAAAGTGAAGGCATGACTATTTTTCAAATGGCTGATATGTCGGCGAATGCAGAAATGAAGGAATATATTCAAAGCTTGCATTGAGAATGATGAATGATAGTTTATTTGCCGGTTTTTGCTTTTTATGCTTAAAAAGCCTATCTTTGCAGGGACAAAAAATTTTAATGAAATGGAAACAATAGAAAAGACGAAAGTGAAGAAGTCAGCTTCTAAAAAAAACAACAAAGAAGAAATCTCAGCAAGAGATAGGATTAAGCCCAGAGGATTATGGGGTTGGATGGAAGGGAAAATTCATTATGACAAGGATGCCGATATATTTAATTTAGCGCCTTTATGAA
>JAISKT010000383.1 GCA_031261295.1 Candidatus Symbiothrix sp.
CCGAATCGTTTAGTAAGCGGCCATCGAGTGGGATTCTTCCGCCGGGTTTGATTTCAATTATTTCGCCGACTTTTACCGTTTCGGGCGAAACAGTTTCTAAAGCATTTCCATTCACTAAGTTTACGGTTTCCGGACGGACATCAAGCAAATCGCCGATATTCTTTTTTGCCCGGTCAACGGCGGTGTCCTGAAAAAGTTCGCCGATGGCGTAAAAAAGCATAACAGCCACCCCTTCGGGATACTCTCCAATGAAAAAAGCGCCGATGGTAGCTATACTCATCAGCAGGTATTCGCTGAAAATATCTTTTTCGCAGATGCTTTCCCAAGCTTCTTTTAAGACGGGAAGTCCTACGGGAAAATAGGCCAAAAGATACCAGGCAAGTCGTATCCATGCGTTTTCAAAGCAAGCGGCATGTGCAAAAGCGGCAATCAACCCGGCAATCAACATCACCAAGGAGATTGCCGGACGAATATATGCTTTTAAATGACTTTTCAATACCATAATTGAATGGTTGTTCATCACAAAATTAGATAAAATTTCCGGATGACGCCTATTTTCCGTTGAAATTGTTTACTTTTGTTGCAAAAAACACATGGAATTATCTTCTCCTCAAAAAGAAATATATGGGAAAGAGCGATTTACGGCATTGGAAGCGCAACGTTTTGCGCAAGAAATTGCTTTTGGCCCGGTTGTATTTCAGGTTTCCCGTCTGATGGTGAAATTGGGTATTTTTGACTTGCTGTTGCACGAAAAAGAAGGGCTTACCTTGGAGCAAACAGTCGAGAAAACCGGATTGTCTCGTTATGCCGTGCAGGTTTTGCTCGAATCTTCGCTGACCATCGGGACGGTTTTGTTAAAAGAAGGGCGTTTTTTTATTTCAAAAGCCGGTTATTTTTTACAAACAGATCAAATGGTCAGGGTGAATATGGATTTCAATCACGATGTCAATTACTTGGGGCTGTTCAATCTCGAAGAGGCCTTGTTGAACGGGAAACCCGAAGGTCTGAAAGTTTTCGGTGATTGGCCAACCATTTATGAGGGGCTTTCTTCGCTGCCCGAAAAGGTACGGCAAAGCTGGTTCGGGTTCGACCATTTTTATTCGGACAATGCTTTTGAAGCGGCTTTGGAAATTGTTTTCCGGAATCATCCCCTGACTTTGCTGGATGTGGGTGGAAATACCGGACGATGGGCGGTGAAATGCACGGATTATTCTCCGAAAGTCGAGGTAACCATCCTGGATTTGCCCCAACAACTTGCGTTAATGCACGAAGCGGTGAAAGGTTTGTCCGGAGAAAATCGTATCTACGGATATGCAGCCGATTTGTTGGATAAGAACACTGCGTTTCCCGAAGGTTTTGATGCGATTTGGATGAGCCAGTTTCTGGATTGTTTTTCCGAAGACGAAGTAGTCGGTATTCTTTCTCGCGCCGCTCGTTCGATGCATGAAAACAGTCGCCTGTATATTATGGAAACGTTTTGGGACAGGCAGCGTTTTGAAACTGCGTCTTATTGTTTAGCGCAAATCAGTCTCTATTTTACGGCTATGGCCAACGGAAACAGCAAAATGTATTATTCCGGCGATATGGAACGTTGTGTGCAGGAAGCCGGTTTGGAAATAGAAACGATTCATGACAATATCGGTTTGGGACACAGTATCATGCAGTGCCGTTTAGTTTGATAATATATAGGATAAAAATAAAAAAAACGGGTTTTATGGTAAAAATGGCAATTAAATGCCTACCTTTGTCGGCTCTCTGTAAGCAAATGAATTAATTTTACGGAAATCAAAAAAATAATATGACATTGACATTTAAAGAATTAGATATTATAGAGCCTATCTTAAAGGCGCTATTAGAAAAAGGATATGAAATCCCAACCCCGATACAAGAACAAGCCATCCCTCCGGTTTTAAACAATCGCGATATTTTAGGATTAGCGCAAACAGGCACCGGTAAAACGGCCGCTTTTGCTATTCCAATCATTCAAAAGTTGCATCAGGAAAGAAACATCAATAATCGGAAAGGCATTAAAGCATTGATTCTTACCCCTACACGCGAATTAGCCATCCAGATAAGCGAATGTATCGATGATTATGCGAAATACACTTCTATTCGGCATACGGTTATTTTTGGCGGAGTGAAACAACAAGCTCAAACCGATGCACTTAAAAGGGGGATAGACATCTTGGTCGCCACTCCGGGGCGTTTGTTGGATTTGATGACGCAGGGATTTATTCAATTAGAAACCATCCGGTATTTTGTATTGGACGAGGCCGACCGGATGCTTGATATGGGCTTTATTCACGATATCAAGCGAATATTACCCAAATTACCGAAACAAAAGCAAACCTTGTTTTTTTCGGCCACCATGCCGGCGGCGATTGCCACGCTTTCCCGTTCTATTTTGCATAACCCGGCACGAGTAGAAGTAGCTCCGACATCGTCGGTTGTGGATACCATCGAACAAAATGTGTATTTTGTTGAAAAACAGGAAAAGAAAGATTTGTTAATTCATTTGCTGAAAAAACAGCGACCTCAGTCTGTCTTGGTTTTCTCTCGTACGAAACATGGTGCGGATAAAATTGCCCGAATTCTTTGTAAAGCCGGTATTGGTAGCGAAGCCATTCACGGCAACAAATCGCAAACTGCCCGGCAACGGGCGCTCTCCAATTTCAAATCCAATAAAATCAGTGTGCTGATTGCAACGGATATTGCAGCCAGAGGAATTGATATCAACCAGTTGGAATTGGTCATCAATTACGATTTGCCGGATATTCCCGAAACCTACGTGCACCGCATCGGACGAACCGGTAGAGCAGGGAATGTGGGTACTGCTTTTTCTTTCTGTTCCCAAGACGAACAACCCATGCTTAAAGACATACAGAAATTAACCGGGAAAAAATTGTCGGTACAATCCATTTCTGCATAGATAGAGCTATTTCAGCACCTCATTTAATTTTTGTATCAATGCTTCACCCCGTAAATTTTTGCCAATGATGATTCCGTTTGGATCCAACAGAAAATTTTGGGGAATGGATTTTACGCCATAGAGAATGGCTGCTTTGTTTTTCCAACCGCGTAAATCGGATACTTGCGCCCAAGTCAACTTATCGCTTTTAATGGCATCCGTCCATGCTTTTTTGGCATTCGGGTTGTCTAATGAAACACCCAGAATTTCAAAGTTTTTACTTTTAAATTGGTTATAAGCTCGAACTACGGTTGGGTTTTCGTTCCGGCAAGGGCCGCACCAGGAAGCCCAAAAGTCGATCAATACATATTTACCCCGGAAGTCGGAAAGGCTGACCGGTTTCCCGGAAGGATCGTTTTGGGTAAAATCGGGTGCTTCGGAGCCAATGGCTGTCTGGACGCCGGAAGCGATTTGAAGTCCGAGTTCATTTCCCAATTCGGTTTTTTTGAGTTCAGCCGAAAGATTTTTGTATAAACGTTCTGTGGCTTTGATTTCCATGCCGGATTCCGCTAATTGCGCCAAAGCCATTAAACTGACGTAGGAGTCCGAATGTTTGAGAATGAAAGCGCTGATTACCTGATTGTGTTCGTCAAGTAATTTTGCATACCGCTCTCGGAAATTTGCCATGAACTGTTCATCGTTTTGTTGTGCCGGAGTAGTCTTTTTAAATTCCGCCATTAATTTTTCAAATTTAGCGTCAAATGGCGCTAATTCAGCTTTTAAAGCAAGGTAATTCTTGTCTTTAGAGATTTCTTCCTGAGTCGGAATCGGGGCGTTTTGAGCAGTTGCAAGAACCGGCCAAAAGCATAAGAAAAATAAGATGAACTTCTTCATTAATTATAGCATTTAATTATGATGCTGCAAAAATAATGATTTTTTTTCACTTCTCCAAGAATAAGGGTAAACCTTTCGCAATCTCTCTGATTCCAGAATAAATGAGGGTTTTTTGCTATTTTTGTTTGTAATTAACAAAAAACCATTATCTTTGACGCCATTATTATATTTTATAAAAGAATTGTTTAACAAATTTAATTAACAAATTAATTACAACAAAATGAAAAAAGTATTTTTAATGATGTTTATCGCCGTATTAGGCGTTGCTTCTGCAAATGCGCAGGTGAAGGTTGGTGTTACAGCAGGTTTAAACACATCTTCTATAACAGGAGATGATGTTGATGGTGTAAAGTACAAAGCCGGATTCCAAATTGGTGTTCTGGCGGATTATGCAATCACTGAAAAATTCTCAATTATCCCTGAATTGAACTTTGCACAAAAAGGCGCAAAATATGAAGAATCAGAAGCTGGAGTTACTGTGACAGCCTCTCTCAATTTGAATTATTTGACACTTCCTATTAATGCAGCTTACAAATTTGATGTAGCCCCGGATTCTAAATTGCTCGTTTTTGCAGGTCCTTACGTAGGTTATGCTCTTTCCGGTAAAGTTAAAGCGGGTGCATTTTCTCAAGATATTGAATTTGGTTCAAAAGAAGATGAAACCAATGCGCTTGATTTTGGGGCTAACATCGGTGTTGGTTACCAATACACCAAATTCTTTGCAAAACTTCAATACAACTTAGGATTGGCTAACTTAAGCAATTATGATAATGATGCTACGCATAACAGCAACATTGCTGTTACCGTTGGTTATTTGTTCTAAGCAAATTAAAAAATCCATATTTAAGAAGGCAGGGATATAAATTCTCTGCCTTTTTTTCTTTCCCATTTTGTTGAAAAGCATCTGCAATATTGTCAACACCATTCTCAGGGTGTTGGAGCAAACACATATTTTGGTTGGAGCAAACACACATTTTGGTCGGAGCAAACACACCATTTGGTCGGAGCAAATGATGTGTGTCTCTATAAGGACATGGTGTATGTCTATATAGGGACATGATGCGTGTCTATATAGTGACATAGTGTGTGTCTATATAGGGATCTAATATTACTATAGAAGAGGAAATAACTTCAAACACTTGGTTGATAGGAGTTACAAAGGTAAAAAGAATTATTTAAAATGCAAAGATTTTTTGATTAAATAATCATTTAGGCGAAAGGTGAAGGGCGAAAGGTGAAGGGTAATGGAACGCGGATGACACTGATTGAGCGGATTGGCGCGGATTTTTTACAATGGGCTGGACTATCCTTTATTGGAGACGTTGCACACGATGCTCCTACATTAATAGATAAAGTCATAGAACTTTACGAAAAATTGATTAGTGAAAAAGACGAAAGAATCATTTCTTTGGAGAAAATGTTAAAAGAAAGATTATAACCGCTTTTTATTAGCTTGCTATAATCTTTCTTCATTGTTTTTAATCTCTTTACGGCTTATAATGATACATGTATTCCTCGATTACGTTGGCATTGTAGATCTGTTTTGTAAGTTGTCCGAAATCATTGTATTCGTATTTTGTCTCTACACCTCGTAGGTCAATAGACTCTATGAGACCTACTAATGGTTTGTATTTATAAAAAGTGACAAAAGCGTCTGATAAAGAACTTTTCAAGGTGGTCCAATCTGCTTCGGTTGGCGCATGCTTATTGGCAATCGCAGTTAGTGTAGCGGCAGAAATAATCGATGTAATTTGTGAATAGCTTTTATTTTCAATCTTTGCTATCGGATACAGGTTGTCATAACCCCAGAGATATACAAATTTTTCCGCCTCGTCTTTAACGGCTGTTTTTGGATTGCCTTTGTTATCGTAATCAAACGTTATACGGGTCTCCAG
Source organism: Candidatus Symbiothrix sp. (assembly GCA_031261295.1). Taxonomy (GTDB): domain Bacteria; phylum Bacteroidota; class Bacteroidia; order Bacteroidales; family Azobacteroidaceae; genus Azobacteroides. The sequence goes on from JAISKT010000383.1 coordinate 5,698, forward strand.
ATTTCCTGTTTTGCTTTGGTATTGCACATTTGTCGGAGCGCGGAAAAGAGAATATTGTGTAAAATTGGTTACTTCTTTTTCGACAAATACGTTATCTTGATACCTTATTTTTGTTGTCACAGGATAGGAAACAATTTGTCCTCTTTGGTCAAAAATCAAACCGGAGGCATACTGCAAGCTATCTGTTTGCGTACCTCCCGAACTCAAAACCGTACTCACTTTCGATGGCAAACCTGCCGAATTGTAATTGTAATAATTGGTCGTGGTAGTTACGCCATCTTGACAGACTACAGAAGAAGTGACAACCGGCAAACCGGTAGTGGTGTAATAATTGAAGTAATTGTATGGAGAGCGAAGAGAGGAATACCCCGGTAATGAAAACCAACTTTGATATTCCGTACATTGTGACGTATCAAAATATTTCATAATAAACGCCGGAGTCATTGTGCCGGAATTAAAACTAACACCAAGAACAGTAATAAAGGGCAATACCCTCAGATTCAGATATTCCGCAGTAAAAATATTTTGATACGTATTTGTAAGTGAATATATTTCGGTATAAGCATTATTTTCTTTCTTATATATTTTCTTGGAAATTAACAGTCCGTTTTCCCATTCATAATTGCGGGTAGGCATATCTATCGAACCGGAACGTGCTGTGTTCGATGCTGTGCTCGCTATTTCTTCCGGATGATAGGTATAATTATATACTGTTTTTCCATAAGCTTCATTGGATGAATTGGTGAGATATTCTGTCACTGTTGTATAGACAACGGAACTGCCGGATGTGAAATAACTTCTTTTAGGAAAAGCCGAATAAGTTTGTCGTTTGATCACTGATCCTAATATAGGCGCTATGTAAAATTCATCTGTATATTGTTGCAAAATGCGGCTGGTTTGACAGAAATCTTCTGCGGTCGGGTAAGCGGCGGCAATTCCATTATTACTTTCATTTACTCCGTATTTATATTGTTTTTTCTCTATAAATTGTTCGTTACTATCGAAACTTACAATTTCTTTGATGCGCAATCCCCCATATATTTGATTGTTATTTGCCCGGTGCGCTTCGTATGTAAAAGTAGTATAACCTTTGCTCGGATAAGTAATCCGATTCAAAATGCCACTTTGCATAGCATATTCATTGGCCGCTCTGTTTACGGTAACTACCATGTTTGCGTTTGGAATAATATTAGGAATATAACCGCTGTTAGAATTTCCGTTGTTATAACCCCAGTAATCAATACCGGAAGAAATTGATCCCGGATGCCCATTGTATCCGAATTGGTAACTATAAGTATCTCCTTGTGAATTACTGAATGTTACTTGATCCAATCGATCGCCTCGACTTTGAAGAAAAGCTGATTTTGTCAAGTTTATCGTTTGAATGGGCGCTGTCTGAATATTATTATATACTTTAATGATTCGCAAATCTCTTTTTAGCGCACCGGTGGTAGCGTTGGCATTGTACACAAAATCTACTCGCCCTCCTCTAAATGTAATATTATTCAATCGAAACGGATAATAATTCACGCTTTGAATGCCTCCGGTTCGCGTTGCTGTCAAATTTAGAAAAGAGGAGAAAAAATCGTACTCTCTTTCCTCGTACACAGCCACTTGGTCGATATACGGGCGAGTGATTACATTGGCAACAACCGGGTCATATTCCGTATAGTTAAACGAAATGGTATCGGATGCAAAGATTATTTTTGTCAAATAATAGCAGATCTGTCGCCGATTATAGGCTGCTTCGACGTAATTTTGTTTAAATAAATACGTTACGCCTTTTTCGTCCGTCATACTAATATTTTCCGAACTTGAAGCCGACAGGGTTAGCGGACATTTCGGAATAGAGAACGTTGTTCCATCTGCGGTATAACCGAATTTACCATTAAAGTGTAGAAACGAATAGGTGTAAATATCCGTTTCGCCATCGGCATCTCCGGGTGTATAGGTTCTTTCACCTGTTTCCACCATTTTTCCCATGTAGTAATTATCGTTATAATCTTGACCATTGCCGGTTGGATTAACAGCGGAAGCATTCTTCACCAAGGAAGTTACACCGCCACTAAACGACCTTATGCCGCCCCTTGCCGTATAATTAATTGTGTCGCCGGCATTCAAACTCCAGCCCAGACCGACTTCCAGACTGACATCATCGTACCTGATGCCCGATGCATGGTATTTGAACTCAATCGGCACCTTCACACCTTTTACATCAATGGTGTAGATGGGAATAGTAATGTCCACTAATCCGGTGTATAAACTCACGGGATAATCCCCGAACTTCATGAATGCGCTTGCCTTCGGCGAAGGCGGAATGATTTGAGGCATCGACATGGATGACGGTAGCGATTGAGAATGGATACTCAAACAACTGCATATAATACAGATGATTAATACATATCTTTTCATTTTCTTGTTTTTTTATTTTTTTTATATCACTTGTTATTATTTTTTTCTTGCTTAACCCGATGTAGCGTGGACGCTACATCGACACGATATGGAACATATACCTATATGTATGCATAATAATATTTTTTGTAGTTTCATCTGTTTCCCTGTATATTTTTAATGATTTCTTGCCTCTGTTTAGTAATGAAATAAAAATATAAGATAGATATTCTTTCGCAAAGCTGGATCCTTGCTTTTAGCCCGACGGAAATGAGCTGGAGCCTACGCCGAGCAGGAGCTGTTTTGATTGCTATGAAAAACCATATAATTCTATCGGAATAGGCGATAAACTTACAATAAAGTCAATCAGTAATTTTATTTCTTCGGGCGGTGCTTGCCAGCCTGTTTCTTTGGAACGTGGAATAAATGAAAAATGATTGTCTTCATAATAAA
>JAISKT010000040.1 GCA_031261295.1 Candidatus Symbiothrix sp.
ACTGTGGTAATATTGCCTATCAACAGCGGAGGAATAATCTCTTTCAAAGCTTGTTTCCTGTTTTTCTGATGCCGGAGGTGGTCGATAAAATGCAGCGGATAATTGATGGCAATACCCACAAATATAGAACTGATACCCACCGCAATAACAGAAATACTGTCCTTAAAAACAGCTATCAATCCCAAAGCAAACAGCCAGCCGAACAGCACAGAAAAGAAAATGAGAAACAAATTGCGACCGTTGCGGAAGAAATAAATCAAGAGAACAAGTATCAATACCACCGCCAAAATACTTGCCAACAAACTGTCTTTTTTTATCTGTCCGGCATTGGTAACGGCAATGGCAGATGCACCGAAACAACTGATTTTCAAGTCGGGAAAGGTCAACTGCACTTCTTGGGTCGTTTGCTCAATCATCGCCAAGAGGTTTGCATTGCCCGCCGTTTCAGCGATACTGTAAGGAGACGTAAGAATCAGCCTGCCTTTTTTTCCGTTACGGGAGAAAATATAACCGTCGTTCACTTCTTCGTTGTCGCCTGCTTGGAAATCCTTCAATCGCAGCAGCAAAGGAGAAAAAAGATGCAGCGGGTCTGCCACCATATTTTGTTTCATCAAGCCGCCGGAAGGCAACATCAACAGGCGTTTGTCCTCGTTCAACTGTGCCGTTACAAATTTGTCGGACAGCAGCAGTGTATCCATTCGCGCATAATCGGATTCGGTCAGAAAATAAGGCACGTTTTGTTGGATAAATTCGGTCAATTCAAGGAATTGGCTTTCGTCCACCTGCGAAATAATTTGGGGAATGGTGTGCAAACTGTCGCGTTCGGTCAACAAAAGCGCAAACCGGTCAATCGCCTCCATGATGCGGTCGGCATCGTGCAAAGTGGAATCCTTCATTGAGAAGTTGACAATCAACTGGTTGGAATTGCTGATGTGCTGATAAACCGCATTAATCTGTTCGTTGGCCTCATTGTCCGGCAAAAATTCCGCAATATCTTCTTTGTATTCCAAGCGCAAGAAAGAAAGTATCAATCCGATGGTTAGCAAAGCCAACAACCCGATTAACAATTTCTTATGCGAAAGAAAATAGGTATATGCCGTGATGAAGAAATGATTCATATTGTCTGAACTGTGATTTTAAAATGATTGGATGGATTATTCACAACACGAGAGCATATTTTCAAAAATTAGGTTGGCGAAATTAATTAACATATAATAACCTATTCTTATTGAGTTACTCTCTGTAAATAATCCTTAAGTTCTTGAGGTGTTTCTGCGTAAGTAGAAAAAATATTCAATAACTGTTCTTGACTTAATGTACTCCCATTTCCAAAAGAGAATCTTATTTTTGTTGGTACTACGCTGTGAGAACTATAAGAATCTGAAAGAATTTTCTTTATTATTTGCAATAAAAACTCCATTTCGTATTTGCCTCTAAAAACTTTATGCTGTTCTATTGACTTAAAAAGGTTAAATTTTTGATTTAGTGTAACTTCATCTATTTCGATTGCATTGGGAAAAATGGCTTTCAGATTTTCTATATCATACTTTTGGATTACATTATCAAGTTTTATCTCTACGATTTGATTGAATTTTAAATCATTAAGTGTAACTCCAATTTCAACACTATCTCGCTCTTTTTTCTCAATGAGACAAGCATACCACGCATTCAATAATAAAACAGCACTGTGAAATTCTTTTTGTCTATCTTCGTATAGTTTTAATAGTGTGCCAAATAATTGCTTGTCAGTAGTTGCGGAAAGATGAAATTCATTAGTCAGAATCTCGTTGAAAACACTTAACGAAACATATAGATTTTCTATTGAATAGCAAGGTGTCTCAAAAATTGGTGGCGTTTTTACACCTATGGATTGATTAAAATCTCTGTCAATAAAAAATCCCAATTTGTATTTTTTGTACTCGGGGTTATTGACAATAAGTGCATAAACAGCAAGTACAGCACTTTTATTTCCGCATTTCACAGGATAGTAATCAGTTGTAACATTTTTTATTCTGGGAACATAATAGGAGTTATCTTTTCCTTCAAAAAAGCAAAACAAATGATTAGGTCTTTCACTTGTTGATAATGCAAATTCTTGATATGCAACTTGTGGCTTATTTCTGCTTTCCCGTAATTCGTCAATGTACATCATATCACAAATTCAAAGGTTTAACATATTCATTTAGTCCAATTGCATATTTGTCCAAATCATTATCAAAAATAAATGGCGAATGTGTAACAGCCAAAAGGAAATCGCATTTATTTGATTTTAATATATTCGGCAAAAGTGTTTTTTGCCAAAGCATACTTAAAGAAAGTTCAGGTTCATCAAATAAAATATAAAATCTTTTGTCTGCTTCTGACAAATATACTTTTGAAAACATAGAAATTATTTGTTTTTCTCCTGACGACAAATATTTTAAATCTATTTCATCTTTAGTTCTTTTAGATTTTATATAAATTTTTATTTCGCTTTCATCATAAAAAACTTCTTTGCCAATTAAATAGGTGTTACAAGCATCTCTAAAATCTTTGACAGACTTATCAAGTTCTTTTTGTTTTTCATAAATATCTATTAATTTTTGGAGTAAATATATAGAAAGTGGATTTTTAATTTCTTTTTTCGCTACCATATCACGAACAGATTTTTTTTGATTATCAGGCAATAAATTTCCAACCCTTGATAAAATAATATCAATATCATCATCGGTTATTTTATTAAGCAATTGAACAGAATCATTAGTGATACTTTCATCTGTAATAACGACTTTTAAAATATCTTTGGTAAATTGTGCTAAACCTTCTTTCAAAAGTTTATCAATAGCATTTTGAGTTTTTGAAAAGCGTTTTTTAACATCTTCCATTCCAAATTGAATTAACGTATTTTCTGCATTAAAATTCAATTCATCTTCTTCATAGCCAAAATTAAACAAATCTTCTTCTACTCTTCTATATGTAGGGAAATATAAAATATCTATATTCTTTAATATTTTTGCAATATCTATTTTTAGTTTTTCCAAAGAAGAAGAAAATAAATTTACAGTTTCTAATTCTTCAAACATACGAGATAATCTAAAAGTTGGGAATTTTCTTCGATATTCATTTTTTTCAATATAATTGTGATAATTATCTCTATTTGTTTGATATTTTTGTCGTAAAAACTCAAATTGAGAAATCCCAAATTCATTTATGAATTCCTTTACAAGAGGTTGATTATACATTTTTTCAATCAATTCATTTATTTCTTTTTTTGAAATTTCAATTGTTCTGTTATTTGTAAAAGATAACTTTAATTTTAAAAACTTAAAATCACTCAACCTGAAAAAATTTGCAGTTAAAGTATAGTAAAATAAATTAAGTATTTGTGTTTTACCTAATCCATTTTCTCCAATAAGAATTTTAATTCCGTCTTCATTAAAAGGAATCATTATATCGTCTGTGCCAAATAAGCCAAACACTTCAAACGATTTTATTTGTGTTTTATCCATATCTAATTATATTTTATGAACATTATAAATACAACGCAAAGATACAAAAGTTTTTGATAATCCGTTTAATTTGTGTCATCATTATGCTATCTATCAAAATCCTACTATTCCCTGTTCCCCATTTTCCGAAAAAGCATAGACGGATACCCATAAAAAACAGCCACAAAAACCAAAACCGTATTCAGCAAACTGATACGCAGAAAGTCTATGCCGGGTCGGAAATGCGTTATTCGCGCATTTTTCTCCGGATAATATACCTGAATCGGAATCGGAATCAGCGGAATATTTCGCCATGCTGCACGCACCAACAATTCCAATTCTGCCTCGTATCGCGATGTAAACGGGCGCATTCCTTTCATCTGTTTGAATGGGTAAAGACGAAAACCGGTTTGCGTATCGGGCAATTGGATGCCTGTTTGTACGGTAAACCAAAAATTGGAAAATCGATTGGCAAAGGTGTTTTTCTCCGGCATATTTTTTTGTTTCAGCGACCGACTGCCGATAATCATCGCACCGGGATTATTTTTTATCGCCTCAACGAACAAGGGCAAATCTTCCGCCAAATGCTGTCCGTCGGAATCCATGGTAATTGCGTGTGAAAAACCCAATTCTTCCGCTTTGTCAAAACCCCGACTGAGGGCATACCCTTTGCCTTTGTTGGGCGAATAAGAAACGATATTGATTTGCGATTGGTAATGCGCTAAAATCACTTGGGTCGCATCCGTCGAGCCGTCATTGACCACAATCACAGGCATTGAATAGTTCAACACGGCATCCAGCACTCGTGGCAGATACCGTTGATTGTTGTAAGTGGGGATGATGACACAAATATTCATGAATGCTTAATTATTCATTGTTAATTGTTAATTGTTCATTGTTAAATACAGACTTAATTTAGCAAATTGCGTAGTGTCCCGATGAATTAAAACCGACAATTTATATCCGTCCTCCACTGCTGAAATTTTTGAAAACGACACCTGAATCGTATCAACCACCCTTGGGTCGATGACCGACAGAAATTTCACGTTGTGTATTTTTTGGAGAAAAAGCGTTTCGCCGGTTTGCCGTTCCATCAACTCCTTGCAAATCTGAATAAGGCAAACGCCGGGTGTAATCGGATTTCCCGGGAAATGGGATTTGTAAATAAAATGTTCCTTATTGAGCGAAAGAACATATTCAAATTCCGTTCCCTCGCCGCGTTCCTGCTTGATTGTGTAAAAATCGTCTAATAACTTCATTCTTCGATAAGTTGAAATGAATATTCAATATTTCGTTTCTCATTTTTCAAAATAAATCGTCCGTCCGGCAACTGTTCAAAGCTTTTCCCTTTTACGATTTTTCCATCCGCCGCATCCCAAAGTAAAAAAGCGAAATCCGATTCGACCGTTTTACGGATATACCATTTGTTCAAAAAGGAAATGGTGTTTTGTAATTTGCATTTCCTCGGAGGAGCAACAAAATCGAATGCCTTGATTCCGAATTCGTTAATCAAACTTCCACGCCATTCATCATCTATGTGTTTGAGAACTAATATGCCCGATACATCCGCTTGTTTGGCTTTTATCAACACCCTGTATTTGGAAACGGATGTCGTATCGAACAGCGTTTTTCCGGACGAAATTACCCCGTTTTTTGTGGAATTGCACGATACAAACAAAAACAAAATAAAAAAACTTGTCATTGCGGGCTTGACCCGCAATCCCCTGAAAATGGAACTGCGATTACGTGGAGATCCCGTGTCAAGCACGGGATGACAGTCTGGCTTTTTAATTGACAATGAATTTTGCATTTTCAATTGTTTTATTGAATTGTTTTCCCGACAACAAAATAGTCGTAGTGTCGCCGTTTTGTTCTTCCATTTCCACTTTATCAACCGAATAATCTTTTACATTGAATGTCAGTTTGATGGTCGAAAACATCTTTTTCATTTCTTTTTGAAGTGGAATCAGTTGTACCCGCCACTGGTTTGCACTCCAATAATAACTGACAGTAAAGCTTTTAATGTCTTTCAGTCCATTGCCATTGATGCCGTTCATCATGATTTTGATAATCTCCTGAAAAAACTTGCTCGATTTCACATCAATCACATTTTTCTGACTGTTTTCCGCCTGCATCATTACCTTTTTGTCGTTCAAGACAAAGGTATAAAGATACGGCGAACTATATTCCCAACGCAAACAATTATCGTTCCGGTAATACATTTTCCCTTTGGAAA
>JAISKT010000061.1 GCA_031261295.1 Candidatus Symbiothrix sp.
CGTTCGTGCTTTGAATTGTTTGAAAGCGGCTGATGTAGAAACACTGGGTGAATTGGTGAGATATCAAAAGAATGATTTATTGAAATTCCGTAATTTCGGCAAAAAATCATTGACTGAATTGGATGAACTGCTTGAACGGTTGAGTTTGAATTTCGGTATGGATATCTCAAAATATAAATTAGATAAAGATAATTAAACGATGAGACATAATAATAAAATCAATCATTTAGGTCGTACTTATTCACACAGAGCGGCTTTGCTTTCCAATATGGCTGTTTCTCTGATCAAGCACAAGAGAATATTTACGACTTTGGCTAAAGCTAAAGAACTTCGCAAATATGTGGAGCCGATTATTTCCAAATCAAAAAACGACAGCACCCATTCACGGCGTCTGGTTTTCCAGGAATTGCATGATAAATATGCTGTGACGGTATTGTTCCAGGAAATTTCACAAAAAATAGGGGATCGTCCGGGTGGTTATACCCGCATCATTAAAACAGGAAACCGTTTGGGTGATAACGCTTCTACCTGTTTTATCGAATTGGTTGACTACAACGAATTGATGTTGAAAGAAACGACCACTAAAGCAACTAAAACCCGTCGTTCCAGAAGAAGTTCCGGTAAAGGCGCCGGCGCTGAAACTCCGGTTGCTGCTGCCGCTCCGAAAGCGCCCAAGGCGCCGAAAGCCGTAAAGGAAGAAGCTCCGGTAGTGGAAGAAGTGGTTGTAGAAGAACTTCCGGTAGTAGAGGAAGTAATTGTTGAAACTCCGGCGGAAGAAACTCCCAAAGCAGAGTAATTTAATTTTTAATTGTTAATAAATGGAAAGGGTTTGCAATTTGATTTGCAAACCCTTTTGTTCGCCCCAGTGTTAACCCACTTAAAAAAGGGCTGAATAAGTTATTTCTTAAAGATGCAAAAATATATTTAATTTATTAACAAAATAAATCTTTAATTAGAAATTTATTTGTGCACAAATAGAATTTTATGTACGTTTGCAAGCTAAAAGACTCTTGAATTTATATGGCGAATTTTAATAACAGCAACTTTTCCATCCCTCCTGTTACCCAGGGACTTCTGATTATAAACGTTATAATATGGTTGGCTTGTACTCTGTTTACACGATTGCCTTTGGTGGATATTTTAGGATTACATTATTTCCGGGCGGATGGATTTTATCTCTATCAATTGATAACCTACATGTTTACTCACTGGGAGTTTTCCCATTTGTTTTTCAATATGTTCGCCTTGTTTATGTTTGGGGGCATGGTGGAAAGAACGTGGGGCCCTCAGCGTTACCTTACCTATTACATGGTTACCGGTATCGGCGCCGGGCTGGTTCAATTGTTGATCCTTTATCTGCAAGTTAATTCGCGTATCAACGGATTGAATTTAGATGATGTTTTAAATCCGCAAGTTATAACTGCTATCTATAATTCCTATCCCATAACCATTGGAGCCTCCGGAGCCATCTTCGGGCTATTGTTGGCCTTCGGAATGTTATTTCCTAATGCTCCGATATTTTTCATGTTTATTCCTATTCCCATCAAAGCCAAATACTTTGTAATCGGATATGGGGTCATTGAATTCTTTTTTGGAATATCCAACCGGACAGGAGACAATGTCGCCCATTTTGCCCACTTGGGAGGAATGTTGTTTGGTCTTTTAATGATATTTTATTGGAAAAAAGGAAGCAAATTAAACCATTTTTTCTACAAAAAAAGAGAACAATTGAAAGATTTCCACAAATCGCCGAAAACAAATACGGCAATATACGATGAAAAAAAGATAGAGCAAAACAAAGAACTGAACCGTATCTTAGATAAAGTAAAAAAATCAGGTTACGGCAGTCTGTCCGAAGGCGAGAAAAAAACATTGTTTGAATATTAAGTAAAAACATGAGCGTAAAGAAATTCCTTTGGCAAATTCCGACTACAATTGCTTACGCAAGTCTTGTGGTTTTGCTCATTTCGGCTTTTTCAGACAGAGTTTCGCCTTTCACTAATTCGTACATCCCTTTTTTAGGATTGTTCTTTCCTTTCATCCTGCTGTTTAATGTGCTGTTCTTTCTTTTTTGGTTGATATTCAAAAAATGGGCGCAAGCAGCTGTTACCATCGGGGTATTTCTTATTTGTTGGGGATCTATACATACGTATTTTCCTCTGCATACAAAAACGAAAACGGTTCCGGAAGATTGTATCAAAATATTGACCTACAATGTCATGCGTTTTGAACACATGAAAAAACATACGAAAGAAAATCCCAATCCAATCATTCAATATGTGATTGATCAGGATCCGGACATTGTCTGTTTTCAGGAATATGGGGTTTCAACGGAAAAAAGTAAAACGGAAATCACCGAATCGGATGCGAAAAACGCATTGAAACACACACCTTATTATACGGTAGAAGCTCTTCAATATCCTTATTCAAATTATGTTTTCGGATTGGCTGTTTTTTCTAAATATCCGATACTGTCAACCCGAAAACTTCCCATAGAGAGTGACTACAATGGTTCGGTTGTGATAGAATTAGACATAAACGGAAGAAAAACGACACTTATCAACAATCACTTGGAATCCAATAAAATAGCGCCGGAGGAACGTTCGGATTATTACAATTTGACCAAAGACCTGGATACTCAAAAATTAGAAGCATTTACCCATACAATGTTTCAGCGCTTAACTCCCGCTTTCAAATTGCGGGCCGGACAAGCCGATTTAATTGCAGAAGTCATCAAAGAAAGTAAAAATCCCTATATTATTGTCTGTGGAGATTTTAACGATACGCCGATTTCGTATGCACGCCATAAAATAAAAGGCGACCTGACAGATTCATTCGTAGAAAGCGGTTCGGGAATGGGAATTACCTTTAACATGTACCGCTTCCTGTTCCGGATTGATTACCTGTTTCACAGTAAAAACATAAAAGCCTACAATTGTACGGTAGGCAATTTGAAAAACTCAGACCATTATCCGGTCTGGACCTATTTACAATTCAAAGATTAATCTATAATTCTATAAAGATGAAAGGAAAAATAGTAGTTACAGGAGGTGCGGGATACATTGGTTCCCATACCACGGTAGAGTTACAAAATGCAGGATATGAGGTAGTTATTGTTGATAATTTATCCAATTCCAACGCGGGCGTAATTGACGGGATAGAAAAAATCAGCGGAATCCGTCCGGCTTTTGAAAAAGTAGATTGTACGGACAAAGAAGCTTTGACCGGAGTTTTCAATAAATATCCCGGAATAAAAGGAATCATACACTTCGCGGCCAGCAAAGCAGTTGGAGAATCCGTACACAAACCGCTTTTGTATTATAAAAATAATATTGTATCCTTACTCAACTTATTGGAATTGATGCCGGAAAACAAGGTGGAAGGCATTGTTTTCTCATCGTCCTGCACTGTTTACGGGCAACCCGAAATTCTTCCGGTAGATGAAATGGCCCCTATCCAGCCCGCCTTGTCCCCTTACGGAAACACCAAGCAAATAGACGAAGAAATTATCCGGGACGCCATTTATGCGAAAGCGCCATACAAAAGCATTATCTTGCGCTATTTCAACCCGATAGGTGCGCATCCGACTGCAGAAATCGGAGAACTGCCCAACGGTGTTCCTCAAAATTTGATTCCCTACCTCACACAAACCGCTATCGGAATAAGAAAAGAATTGTCGGTATATGGAGATGACTACAACACGCCCGACGGCTCCTGTATCCGGGATTATATCAATGTGGTGGACTTGGCCAAAGCTCACGTAGTCGCTGTCAATAGGATAGTAGAGAATAAGTCCGAATCAAAATTGGAATATTTCAACCTGGGAACCGGAACCGGCGTGTCGGTTTTGGAACTGATCAATGCTTTTGAAAAATCCACCGGCGTGAAAGTTCCTCACAAAATAGTGGGAAGGAGAGAAGGAGATATTGAACAAATATGGGCGAATCCTTGTTATGCAAATACAGTTTTAGGATGGACTGCAGCTGAGTCGATTGAAGACACTTTGAAATCAGCTTGGAGTTGGCAACTAAAATTGAGAGAAAAAGGAATCATGTAAACCATCAAAAAGTGTACTCAGGAAAACAATTTAATGAAAGTATCAGGCAAATAGGATTTTTGCTGATCATAATCTTTTTGGCCTGTTTAATTATTGGGCAACTGAGGTATTTCGCCAGTTCAATTCTGGGCGGATTTACACTATACATGATTTTGAGAACCCCCCACCGCCGCATGTTGGAAAAAGGTTGGGGGAATACATGGGCGACCACCGTTCTCCTTTTAGCCACCTTTGTCTTTCTGGTATTGGTGGTAGGTGGATTTATGTCTATTATATATAGTAAACTAAAACATTTCCACCCTCAACTGATTATGAACGGACTCCATCATATTCATGATGTAATAATTCAAAAATGGGGATATAATATTTTTTCCGAAGACGCGATTCAAAAAGCGTTAGCCATGATTGGCAATATCATACCGGCTATTATATCTGCAACAGGAAATGTGTTGGCGAATGTAATTATGATGATGTTTGTTATTTTCTTCATGTTACAACAAAGCCATGAATTTGAACAAGGTATTGAAGAATTCCTGCCTATTTCCAGAAACAGTGTTCATTTATTGAAAAAGGAAGCGCATACCATGATCATCGGCAATGCCGTAGGCATACCCCTTATCATGTTGGGGCAGGGAGTCACAGCCGGTTTATCCTATTGGATATTAGATGCCGGCGACCCTATTATCTGGGGATTACTGACCGGTTTTTGCGGTTTAGTCCCTGTTATCGGAACCGGAGGCATTTGGGTTCCACTGGCGATAAACTTGGCGATGGGTGGTCATGTTTGGCAAGGAATCGTCCTTATAATATATGGCTGCTGCGTAGTTTCCAGTGTGGATAATCTGGTTCGTATGGTATTTTTAAAGAAAAAAGCCAATGTACATCCAATGATTACCCTTTTTGGAGTAATCATCGGAATGAACCTTTTCGGTTTTTGGGGCATTATTTTTGGCCCGTTAATCATCTCCGGTTTCTTCCTTTTGATGAAAATCTATAAAAATGAATTCATCACAAATTAATTGTTAAAAATTTTGTAAGTATAAAAAATAGTCTTACCTTTGCACTCGCTTTTCGAGAAAGGAAATGCAGCGGTTAACAAATGATGAGTTTTTTTATAAAAATAAAACGCAAAATATTTGCAAGATATTGTTTGTTTTTATTACCTTTGTATCCGCTTTCCGATTTTCGGAAAAGTGAAAAAAATGCGATCTTTGAAATGATTTCCATAATTACGTAGTACAATCCAAAAAGCTGAAAGCTTTTTGCCCTGAGCGAAGTCGAAGGGTCTCAAGAAGCAGAAGGCAATTTTGGGTTAAAAGAAGAAGACCTGTCAATGAATGGGGTTTTCTTAAGGGGCTTAAGGTTTTTAAGAAGCTTAAGAGACTTAAGATAGACCCACCGGGCGAAAGAAATAAGAAAAAAAAAGAATAACAAAGAAGAGTTTGATCCTGGCTCAGGATGAACGCTAGCGATAGGCTTAACACATGCAAGTCGAGGGGCAGCATTTCGGATGGCGACCGGCGCACGGGTGAGTA
>JAISKT010000112.1 GCA_031261295.1 Candidatus Symbiothrix sp.
AAATCATATACCTGACTTTCGGTCAGAGTACTGCCCTCAATAACAGTGGAATGGTAGGTAATAGAATAGTAAGTATATTTTTTCAAATCTACCTGCCCAACCATTAAACGCTTGTATTCATTTGTCAAGAGTTCAACCCGCTTGTATATATCCGTTTTTTGTGGCATTTTTTTACAACTTTTTACAAGAACAAAAGTACAATTTTTATTCTGTCTGAACCAAGATTTTAATAAGATTTTTTTAGATTTAGCAGCAATTTATCATTTTTTGAAATCCCAGGTAATTCATATTCGGAATATTTGGATGGTGATTACTTTAAAAATTCTTTCTTTTGAAAGGAATACCACTTAATTTTAAGCCAAATTCCGTACTACAGACTACTTGCCAACCTGACACGCACCACGCAACAAAAGCGGTTTATGAGTTGTCTCATTTTTCCATTTTTCTAATTCTCTGTCTATAAGTCTATTAAATTACATTTTTCTGTTTTTCATAATCTAAAATATGTTATTTTTGTCGAAAATCCAATGCAAAAATTGACTGTTTTTGTAGGAAATCATAGGCAAAAGTAATACATTTTTTTCATTTTCCAAATCGAATTTGATTGTTATTTTTATTAGCCATTTCTATCAATTCCTTTACCACCGGTTTTGCTTTATAGTTTCTGTCGAAAAGCAACGGATAGTCGGTGCGACCGGGAATGGGGAAATCATTTTTAGACGAATATTTATCTGACATGCCCCAAAAGGTTACGCGGTCGATTTTATCGTGATGCTTTAAAAATATGTTGAACATGGCTTTATATTGTTCATATTGAATATGGGCGATTTTTTTCGGGATTTCTTTAGTAAAAGGATTTAAAGATAACCAATAGTCGGGATTAAGTGCTATTTCGATGCTTATTTTTGGATTATACACCGGAAGTACGGAAATATCCATTTCGGTAATGCTAATCTTACAACCTAATTCGTGAAAAGCAATGATACTTTTTTCCAATTCTTCCATTACAGGAAATCCCAAGTGACAATGTCCCTGAATACCGATAGTGTCTATTTTGGCGCCTTGGGTTTGAAGTTTTTTTACCATCTTAATAACGGCATTCCGTTTTGCTTCCATCGATAAACCATAATCCGAATAACTTAAAATGCAATTGGGGTCTGCCTCACGAGCAAAGTTGAAAGCGTATTTTACATAATCGTCACCAAGTATCCTAAAAAATTTGGAATTAATAAATTTACCCGAGTTATCAAATATTTCGTGAACGACTTCCCAACTTTGAATACGTCCCTTATAACGTCCGATCACTGTGGTAATAAAATTTCTCATTCGTTCGATTAACAGTTCTTTCGATACTTCATTTCCATTTTCGTCGGCAAAAATCCATCTTGGAAAAAACAAGCTGCTTATCAATGCATGTCCGGTAATAGTTAGGTTATTTTTCTCTCCAAAATTCACATACCTATCTGCTTCCTGAAAATTAAAAATATCCGATTGGGGGTGTATTACATGGGCTTTCATGCAATTTCCTATCGTTATACAATTAAAATGCTTTTTTACAATAAAACGGGGTATATTATTAACTTCGGATAAATCTATTTCATTTACCGTATTTCCTATCAAAAATTTATCGGAATATGCATCCTTGAGAGATGGTTTCAAAAAATGGTGGAAATTACAACAAAGGTATTTAATGCATACCACCCACGAAACAAAGTTTCTTTTTGTCTTACTCAACAATCGATACATAGCAAACTTTTTTACTTGCATTTTTACTAATTATTAAAAATTCATATTTTTCCAGCGATACAAAAGAATATTAATCAACATGCGTAATCTGTCGAATGAATTTTTCCGCTTTATAATATCGCTATTCATAGTTTGCTGCAAAGTATTTATCTTTAAATACAGTTTCTCATTTTCACTGTATATGGATTTTGAGTCGAATGAGTTATTGGGGGTTAGGCATAATTCTACTTTACTTTGCCAAACGGAAATCGCAGCCGTTGTTGATAACATCTCATTCATTACTTTGCCGCTACTGTTCAAAATAACTCCAATCGATGAAATTATTATTTCTAGAACATCCAGATATTCTTTCAAATCTATCGCCCCGTTATTTAACCATTCTGTTGAATTGCTCTTATTTTCGCCGATTTTTTTTTCTATTGATTGAACACATGCAGATAAAACTTGACTTTTCTGTTTTATATCATGTTCCATTTTTCCCAAAAGCAAGTAGTTGTTCTTTATCAAATGATAATGTTTCTTTGTTATACTATCTAATTTTACGACATTTTCTTTGATTTTATTGTAATTTGATATTATCCTGAAAAGTAAAATTTTCCGTAAAAACACGAATCTGTTACATAGGTATAACAAAATATTAAATTTTTTCAAATTTTCTTCTACTGCCGAAAAAACAGATGCACTCGTCAAATCCAATTGCAATTTACTGTTATGCATGCTGACAGCAGCCATATCGTATATGCTGTCCTTATGGTCAGATAAAAAAATCTCAAAATTGCTCTTCTTGTTTTGTTTGAGTGCAGATATAAAAAAATCAAAATCAGTCTGAAAATTCATAAAGTAACAGTTTAGTTTTTCTTTTTAATTATCACAAACCAAGCGTCTGCTTTACCGGCGAGCGTTAATAAATCCACTTCTCGGCACTGCATATCACAAATTTCCCAATAAAAATTTGCAAAATCAGTTCGGATTAGTTCTTCGGTACAGCCATTGATATGAGTGCCGTCGTCAAGTCGCATCGTTTGGAAAGCCCTCATATAAATAACGGCATTGCTTTTACACATCCGGTAGAGATTTTCAACGTATTTCCGTCTGTCGCTTGCCGCACAAGGCGAATGATAGCAACCGATATCAATGATTGTGTCAAAATAATTATCATATTTAGAGAAAGTTTGCATATTGGTGCAAATAAATTTTGCGCGATTTTGTTGCTCACGCGCTTTCTGTTTTGCCTGCTTGATAGCCAAAGAAGAAATATCGGCGCCAATCACATTAAATCCTGCGGAAGCCAACCACAAAGCATTACGTCCCGGTCCGCAACCGGCATCCAAAATATTTCCTAAAATCTTCCCTTGCCCGGCAAGTTCCACGACCCACGCTTCCGGTTGTTCCACATCCCACGGCATATTTTCCGACTCCGAATACCGCTTTTCCCAAAGCGGTTTGTAATTGTTGTGCATCCGAAATCTACTTTTTAGCGCATGAAATACTTTTCGTAAAATACTTTTTATACGTAACGCTTTTTTAAGCGAATGGACGATTGATTTTAATGATTCCATGTGTTTATATTGTTTTTTCTTTCTTCAATTTCTTTTTGCATCATTTCCAATTTATCCGGTGTCAGTTTGTAAAATAAAAACAAGACCACCCAACCCACTAACGGAATAATGGCGGGAATAACCGAATATGCTGTGATTATTCCTGCTTTTACCGCTTCGGAAGTAGAACCTGCCTGATAACCGACTATGGCAAATGTCGCCGAAATAAGAATGCTTTTTATCAAGTTCGACAAAGTAAAGGCTACTCCCGATATACCCATAATAGCGCCTTTGGCATCTATTCCTGTTTTCCATTGGCTATAAACTATCGAGTCAAGATAAAAATTGAATTCTATCGGTTGAGCCATTCCTGCAAAAAACCGTATAACTCCACTTATGGCAATAAAAAGCCGTGGCATATACGCAACAAATTGAGTAGAAAACAGCGCAATTGAAATTATCGGATAAATCAGCAAGCAAGCGGTTTTTACATCAAACCGACGAAGCATAAACCGTGAACAGTACGAACCGACAACGGAGCCCACCCCTATTACCAACAAGTGTATGGCAAGTAATCCGGGTTGCTCAACGACATTGCTGTAATAATAAACGGCAATGGCGGGTAAAACGAATGCGCAGAAAGTACTCGACATATCGGCTATGATTGCCGGTATTAGCGAAGGGGTTTTAAATAATGCCGACAGGATTTGCCTTATTTTCAGTCCCGATTTTTCCTTTTTGGTTTGGAAAGTCGATTCCGCACCTTTTGAAAGGTTAAAATGTACCCTAAATGTAATGACAAATACCATAGCCGCAATAGCTGCGATAAACATATACGCCCACTGTCCGAAATACGCAGTCAGATAATTTGTTAATAAGAACGGGGCTAAACTTCCGAAAATCAAGGTGCCCATATACGTCCCTGTCATCCGGTTGGAAGTCAGGATAGTCTGGTCTTCCTTGTTTTTAGCCATTATGGGGATAAGCGTGTAATTGGATAATACAGTCAGATTCACAGATATTATGTAAAGCAAAAACGCGCTAATAATAATGACGGTATTAAGCAGGTAATCTTCTGTTTTGAAAAACAAAAACGGCGAAACCAACAAAACGCACAAAGGCGC
This sequence comes from Candidatus Symbiothrix sp., assembly GCA_031261295.1. Taxonomy (GTDB): domain Bacteria; phylum Bacteroidota; class Bacteroidia; order Bacteroidales; family Azobacteroidaceae; genus Azobacteroides. The sequence goes on from JAISKT010000112.1 coordinate 4,409, forward strand.
TATTGCCAACCAAGTACGGTATCTCCCCCAACGCATGGCTTTTATACTATCGAGAAATACACCACTGACAAGCGATATAACAATATCCGCTACGCTGACGAAAATCAGGATAAAACTCGTATACGACAACGGCAACCCGGCAATATCGGTCAGGAAATAAGCAAAATACATATTGAAAACGATACTGATAAATACCGTGCCCATATCGCCTATTCCCCAAAAGTGGCGGATTGATTTCTTTAAAGTTGATTCCATTTTTTTATTGTTGCTGTACCAAATTAGGATTATTTACCCACTCGTATTCCGGTATCTCGAAAATCATTCGCTCGTAGTTGTAAGAAAACGATTCACCTGCGCGTTGGCTATGGTTTGCAGCGCGACGGACTGTTTTTTTGAAACGTTTCATCGCAAAATAGGTCTTACCTTCACCCCACATTTCGGCTCGCCAATTAAACCAGATTGTTTCCAAAAGTTCGGCGTTTGAGAGATTAGTAAGGTTGGCAGAAGGGTTTCTTAAAGACATTAAGGATTTTAAGGACAATAAGGACTCTTCCGATTTACCTAATCTTGCCAATGCTTCTGCAAGAACAAGATACATTTCTTCTATGCGCATATATACCAAATCGTTAGTGTATAACTTGTCGCCTCCGTATATTCTTTCCGAATCGTAAAACTTGTTTATCGGAGCCAATGGCGGCTCACCGATAACGCCGGTAAATGGGCTCCCGAATTGCTTTTTCCGCACATCCGTTGCCGGAATTTCGATGTATAAGTCTGCATCTATCATTTTTTGATACCCCTTTACGCACCAGCCATTGGTAAAGCAATCCATATTTCCCCAAAACGAAAAATCCTTCGGGGTATTTTCTATGGTCAAGTCAATTCCCCAAATCCAACTGCTGATATTCAGAGAACTAAATCCACTTTCGATAACTTCCTTTTCGGTCATTAAAGCGAATTTTCCACTTTCAATAACGCTTCGGGCTGCATCGGCAGATTTTTGATAATCGCCTGCTTCGCCGCGTGTCAGGTAAGCGTAAGCCAAAAAACCAAGTGTGACATTTTTATCGATTTTTGTTTTATTTTTTCCCCTATCGTAGTTTTCGAGCGCGACCACCGCGTCTTCGAGGTCGGATATAAGCAAGTCATAGACCTCTTTTACGGTAGATTGACGTTGCGGTTTCATATCCACTTGCGACCTGTAAACAGGAACGCCCGGCGCATCTTTTTTGTCGCTGTACGGGTGTTGATATAGATTGACCAAATAAAAATAAGCGTAAGCCCGCATCACTTTTGCTTGAGCGTAATACACACAGGCAGTCGGATTTTCAGGCAGATTTGTATCGCTGCCCAGCAGGTCGAAAATCTTATTTGCTCCGTTAATAATGCTGTAATAATACCGCCAGATTATACCTGCATTGACTCCTGTGCGGGCTTGGTACAGGTATTTATAAACGCCCATGAAAAATGCCACATTGCCGGTGGAAGCCAAATCGCCGCACATAAAATCCAAGCATATATCTATTGATTTCTGCCCAAAATCATCGGAGCGCACGGTTCCTCCAGTGCCTGCCATAAAAGTAGTTGTGTAAATTCCATTCATCAAATTATCCAGTATGCTTGCCTGATTTTCCTTGAATGATTGTTGTAATTGCTCTTCCAATAGGAACCCGCCATGCTCGGTATTAAGATAGTCAGAGCAAGTGGTAAACATCATCCAACCCAATAATAATGCTGTATGTTTCATAAATCATTTTAAAATTTTAAATTTATTCCTCCTATTACTGTACTTGCAGGCATATACTGATTCTCGCCTGCTTGTCCAAATTCGCTTCCGAGCGAATAATATCCCCTTCGGCTTGTCAACGCCAACAAATTGTCGCCACTCGCCCAAAAGGTACATTCTTTAAATGTAATTTTTTTTAGCCATTTTTCGGGCAACGCATAACCGATAAGAATATTGCTTAAATTTAAGTAAGTCATACTCGTAAGGAAACGGGACGATAAGGAATTTACATCCGCATCCTGATTTGCTGCCAAACGTGGCACGGAAGTTTGTTGTCCCTGCTCCACCCAATGCTTTTCAATATCTTTGTGCCAATTATAAAAGCCCAGATTATTAGACATTAAATAGGCATACACCAAATCGTATCCGTAACCGCCGATACTGTATGCAAATTGCACATTCAGTGACAGGTTTTTATATTTGATACGTAACGAAAATGCGCCACTCAAATCGGGTATTGCTGATTTGTCCACGAAATATAATGTAGCATTGGAATATATTGTAGTAGTTTCTTTCCGCAATACCGCATTTTTGTTGGCAGACAAATATTCTTCCATGTTGGCAATGCGGGTGGCTTCGCCTGCTACTGTTTTGTTATTATCATCGTAAAAAACATACCATTGCGCCTGTCCCGTTTCTGTATTAACTCCATAATAATCACGCATATAATAATCGTAAATGGAATGTCCTCGCGACCATCCGAAGCCATTTCCTGCAACATGTGGTCCTGATAATCCATGTATTTCAATTTCTTTTTCACTACCATTTTCCATCGGCATCCGAATTATCCGATTAGCGTAGTGCGTTCCGTTTATTTGCAGGACAACATCCCAATCCGGTGTTTCGATAATTTTACCGGAAAAACCAAACTCAATACCTGTATTGTCCATCACTGCATCGTTAACAGGAACAGAAACAATACCAAACGACGACGGAGTTTGCTTGCTGAAAAGCATATCCGTAGTTCGTTTTTGAAAAAAATCCACTTCGCCTTGCAAACGGCTGTTCCACAGCCCGAAATCCAAACCTGTATTGAACATTCGGCTGTTTTCCCAAGTCAGGTCGGGATTGCCTGTATAGGACCGAATGTCGGCCTTGTATCCATTCAGATTTTTAATACCGTATATATTTTGTGTCGGATAAAAATCAGCCCTTTTATCCCCCAAGTTGAGGTTCTCGTTTCCAAAAACGCCATAACTCGCTTTAATTCGTAAATAATTGATTATTTCAATGTTGTCCATAAAATTTTCCCGAGAAACAAGCCAAGCCGCGCCAACAGAGCCAAAATTTCCCCATTTGTTTTTGATAAAGCGAGAACTGCCGTCGTGTCGGTAGTTTATATCGGCAAAATACGTTCCATTATAATTGTATCTGACTTGAGCAAAATAACTTTCCAATTTTCTTTCCACGCGATAACTTTCGATCGATTGCATACCAATGGCGTTTGAAAACTCCATATTGTCCGCTTGGGAAAGTTGATATTTTTCGCCCGCTTCCGTATGAAAAATATATGAATCGGTTTCATGCGCCACAAAAGCATTGAAAGCATGGTCGGAAATTATTTCGTTGAATGACAGTATTTGAGTATTGGTTAACCCCATTGCATATTCGTTTATTCGGGAGACACGCCCAACATCTTTCGCAACTCCATAATACAGGTTTGTCAATTTTTCTTCCGTTTTATTCAGATATTGATAAGCATTTGAACTTGTGAATTTGAAGTTTGCGGGCAAAGTTACCTCAAAATTTATATTACCTGAAAATTGGTGTCCGGTATGGCAATCCTTGTCCAACGGAATAACAGCCACCGGATTGATACCCGTAAAAAAGGGACGTATATAGTCCTGCTCATCGCCAAAATCATAAATATAGCCATTCAAGCGCGGGTCGGAAATTAGATTGCCATTTATATCTCGCTTGTACACAGGATATACAGGCGGAATCCAATTTACAAACTGAAAGCCGGTTTCTTCACCGGTTTGCATCACATCATTATAATTTGTATAGGCGTAAGATAAATTCGTCGTCATTTTCAACCACTCTTGCGGTCGGTAATTCAGGTTTGTCCGTGTCGAAAGCCGCTGATAGTCAGAGCCGATATAATATCCTTCTTCGTCTAAAAATCCGAAAGACGTGTAATAATCCATTTTATCCGTTCCGCCCGAAAACCGCAAAGACATATCCGTTTTTTGTCCTGTGCGAAACAAATAATCAGCCCAGCGTTCAGGCGTGTATTTGCGTGCCGCACCCAAAAATTTTCCTGTCGAGGAATTGATAACTTCATTCGGCGCACAGTTCCAAAGATTATAACCTGCGGCAATGCCCCGCGCCGAATTAAAGATATTTTCGGAAGCGAAAATGCCTGCATCTTCTTTGCTTAATCCGTTTACCAACATGCCGTAATTACGCAAAGCCTCCCAGCCCAATTCGCTGTAACGTTCCGGCGTGTCGATTGTCTCGTACAAAGGCAGCAGGCGCATATTTACGCCGCGTTTTATGTCTATTTCAATGTTTGAATTTTCTCCGTTTCCTCTTTTAGTCGTGATTAAAATTACGCCGTTGGCAGCACGAGAGCCGTAAAGTGCGGAGGCGGAAGCGTCTTTCAAAACTGTTGCCGATTCAATATCGGAAGTGGAAATGGAAGAAATATCGCCATCATAAGGTGCGCCATCGACCACAAACAGCGGGTCGCGGCTCGAATTGGCCGAACCAAAGCCGCGAATGCGTATCATTGCACTGCTACCCGGCTGTCCGCTGGTGTTGAAAACCTGCAAACCCGCCACTTCGCCCGCAAGCGCTTTGCTTATTTCCGTCTGATTCTTTTTGGTTAATTCTTCTCCAGAAACTTGAGTTGCTGAACCCGTAATCGAAGATTTCTTGCTCGTCCCATAAGCAACAACCATTACTTCATCCAATCCGATAATCGGCTCCCCGTTTTCATCCACAACCGTGCTATTTACTTGTTGGGGTGTTTGTGCGAATGTCATTCCAATGCCTATCATTAAACAAGTCAATAGTAAAAATATTTTTTTCATTAAAGTCTTTTTATTGTTTAGCTTGTAATTTAAATTTCAAAAAATTCCGGTGAATAATCTTTTTTAAATCTTTATGAGAATCCGGATGAGTCAGAATCGAATTAGTTCCATGCAAACGTCGGTGGTAATATATTTCTTCAAGGCAATGAGAAGTATCAATTCCTGAAAATTCAATCCTCGAAACCATTTCAGTATCTTCTCCTACCAATAATTCTTCCAGAAAGTAGCCTACTTTATTAAAAACTTCTTTATTTATTAACGCAGAAGGCAGATAACGTTTGAATAGTTTCTCCAATTCCATTTCATACAAAGCCCTTCTGTTTTTTTCTAATTCCTCTCCGTCAATGAAATTATGGTATCGGGTAAAAATAAGCTGACAATCAGAATGTTGCCGGATGTATGACCATTGTGCATGCAATTTTCCCGGTAGCCAATAATCGTCTGCATCCAAAAACGCCAGATATTCTCCGGAAGCTTTTTCAATACAGAAATTGCGGGATTCGG
>JAISKT010000192.1 GCA_031261295.1 Candidatus Symbiothrix sp.
ACCGCTTCTGCCGGAACATATACGGATATTGCAAGCGCTACGGCTGCTACTTACGCTGCACCGACAGCAACCGCCGGAACATTGTATTACCGTTGTGTAATTACTACGGCTTGCGGTACAGTCAATGCAGGTCCTTATACGGTCAAAGTAAATGATTGTACGGCTGCTCCGACCGTAACCCAGGGAACGGCAAGTTACACCGTCAACAAGAGTGCCACCGCACCGAGTCTGTCTTTCACGGCTGACTTGAAAGGCGGCGCTGCTACTTATCAATGGCAAAGTTGTGCTACCTCCGGTGGAACGTATGCAAATATTACCACTAATGGTACAAGCGCTACTTATGCTGCACCGACCGCCACAGCAGGAACAGTGTATTACAAATGTATCATTACAACGGCTTGCGGTAATGTGACTACTGCGTATTACACGGTGTTTGTAAATGATTGTTTTTCAGTTTCGGATGCCGAAGGCCATACTTATACCGCTTCTAAATTTGGAACTGCCGGCTGTTGGATGACGCAGAACTTGCGTTCGACTTGGACTATGCAGGGTAGCACGTTTAGGAGTATTCCGAAAGGAATTAATTCAGGTAATGTAAACTCCCCTTATTATGACTTCCCCAATGCTTCGGTGGATACTATCGCTCACCCGGAATATGGTTTGCTTTATACCTGGGCTGCGGCCAATGTAGGTGCATCGGCTACCGAAACGAGTGATCCTCACGTTGGCATAGCCTCTACCCGTCAGGGGATTTGCCCTTCCGGTTGGCACTTACCGAGTAGGTATGAATGGAATATGCTGGCCCAAGAAATTGGCTCTAACCCCGCTCTCTATGCCGTACCCCAGACTGGCCTTACTGGAGAGCCTGCCCAAATCGCCGGCGCCTACATGAAAAGCCAGACGGCTGTGAGTGGCGCAACTAATGGTTACAGCCTGTCCCGCCAAACGGGTGGATTCGACGCATTGCTTGTAGCTACCGTGATATCGACAGGTAATCCAGTAGAGTGGGGCCAACGGACCCGACTTTGGTGCACAGCAAGTTCAAGTTTAGATGATCAGGCTCCAACGGCAATGATGGTACCAGCTAGTAACGAATTTAGTTTTACCAGTATGAGAAAAAGCTACAAAGGTAGTGTGAGATGCGTTAGGGATTGACAAAAATTTATTTTGAAAGGTAGACGATTTGAAAACGGGCGCTTTAGCCGGCCCTTGAACCACCCGGCCTTTGGCCGTTAGGGATTAGGGTGTCGGCGCTCAACCTTTGATTCAGACGAAAAAGGTAGGGTTGCGTTTCTTAATAAACCTGTTAAGTTTTTAAAACTTAACAGGTTTTTTTGCAATACATTCATCTTCCCCAATAGTTTTTGGCAATTAATGACAAGTGATGAATAATAGTAACACAGATTATCTAAAAGATAATGTCTTACTTTTCATCCCCTTCTAAATACTAATTTAGCGCATTTAATCGCGGAGCGATTGCATTATTGTAGCACAGGGCAATACCACCGCCACCATCAACCGCGGAGCGGTTGCATATCGTCGAAACGCGATTAATCGCGTCTCTACCATCCGAATGCAACATCTCCGATGTTGTGGATGGATATTGTGGTTCATTTGTATCTACAATAATGCAATCGCTCCGCGATTGGCTCCTTTCCGCTAAATTAGTATTTATACGATAATAAAGCATCAATGAGGACAGCCTCGCTTTAAATAAAAATGGTTAAAATTTAAAACTTAACAACCGAAAATAGTTGTTTCTATTGTTTTTTTTTATAATTTTACATTCTTAAACAGATGCATCCTTAGAAAATTATTAACTTAATAATATTTATATGAAGAAAACATTACTATTCTTAGCGATTTGCTTAACGAGTGTGAACACTACTTTATTTTCAAAAACAAGTGATGGCGCTTGGCCGCCGGCAAGTGATTATACCATTCAAGAATGGCATACAGGGATGGGACACATTGATTTTAATCAGATTGTGTATTATGCGGGAGGTTTTTATCAATGTACGGCTGAAGACGGAACCGAATCTTGGAGTGATCCGTGGAACCCGACTGAATGGGAAGCGCCCCACTATGCTAAAGTAGCCGAAGGCCAACTTTGGGAAGTAAATCTGGGTACGATTACAGCAGGAACCAATTACATTTGGGAAAGCGCTGTTTATGAATGTATCCTTTCCGGTGATTCTTGGGGCGATGGTTTTTCACCAACCGGTTGGAATTCAACCAGCTACACAAAAATCTGCAATATAGAGATGGTTCCTTTAGCAGAAAATCCGCTTCCTGCCAATTACGTAGGCTATTGGTATGACAATGATTTGTCCTGGTTGCCTGGATGGATCGCTATTGATGCCGTTGATATTGTTGATCCCGAAACCGGTGAGGTGGTGCACACCGCATCGCATCTGGTTTATAAATGTGTAGCAAAAACAAATCCGAACGGCGGAGAATATCCCGGATCGGCTTTCGGTCACTGGCAACATGAAGAACCCTGGAATACCCCTCCAACGCCGATGGGTGAAGAAAAAGATTTGCTGACATTAGAAGGCGTCAGCATTCCCGAATGGACAGACGAACCGTCCTGGCCGGTGGGAGCTATCGTATCTTACAATAGCAACTATTACACGTGCTTGGTGCAAACTCATAAAGGCGGTGGAGAAACTCCTGAAACTACCTGGGGCTATTGGGAACCGCTCAATTTATATTCAAGTATCCAAAATATTGGAATTGAATCATTGAAATATTCCGTAAAAGACGGAATTTTATCTATCCTTAATGCTTCCAACGCAAACATCGAATTGTATAATGTTGCCGGACAATTAGTTGCCAAAACATCAGGTGCTTTTGTGGAACTGCCGCAAAAAGGTGTTTATGTAGCAAAAATGGTTGTGGACGGTAAAACGGCGACTCTTAAAGTGGTAAGATAATAGTTATTTAAAAATCTCTGTCAGGACAGGTCAAGCCCGTCCTGACAGAGATTTTTAGATATTTTCGTTTAATGTATTCAATATGAAACAAATACTATTTAAGTTTAGTCTTCTGGCACTAAGCTTTTTCATTATAAGCAATTCCTACGCCCAAGTCAATAAAACACAAGCTTCGGGAATAGTGAAAGATATTTCCGGCGAACCGCTTATCGGGGCGTCTGTGCTGGAAAAAGGTACGGGCAACGGTTCAATTACCGATTTGGACGGCGCTTTTGAATTATCCGTTTCACCCAACGCCATCTTAGTCGTTACGTATTTGGGCTATGTTTCGCAAGAAATAAAATATACCGGACAAAAGAGTTTGCAAATCACCTTAGCGGAAGACACGCACGCATTAGACGAAGTGGTGGTAACCGCTTTAGGTATTAAAAAACAAGCGAAAGCCTTGGGTTATGCCGTTTCCGAAGTAAAAGGAGACGATATAACGGCCGGACGCGACGCCAACGCCATTACCGCCCTGTCCGGCAAAGTGGCCGGTGTGGATATTTCTACCGGCAGCGGCGGCCCTTCCGGTTCTACGCGGGTCATTATCCGGGGAAATTCGCAATTGACGGGTTCCAATATGCCTTTGTATGTGATCGACGGCTTGCCGATGGATAACACGCAGTTGGGTTCCGCCGACCAAAACGGCGGATACGACATGGGCGACGGCTTGGGCGCCATCAATCCCGACGACATCGAATCGATTTCGATCTTGAAAGGCGGTTCGGCTTCTGCTTTATATGGTTCACGGGCTTCCAACGGCGTGGTTTTGATTACCACCAAATCCGGCAGAGGGAAAAAAGGTCTGGGCATCGATTTTTCTACCAATGTCAATGCCGTCAGCATTTTATCGCATTTCGATGATTATCAGCGGGTCTATGGACAAGGTACCCAAGGGCAACCGCCTGTTTTGGCATCCAATGCGCGTACCTCTACGCAATCGGCCTGGGGCGCCAAATTAGATCCGAATATGACCGCGCCGATTTATAACGGCGAAATCAAACCGTACGGAAATGTGAATGACAATATTTTATCATTTTTCCGCACCGGATTGACGTTTACCAATTCGTTGGCCGTTTCTAAAAATGATGAAAACACCGATTTTCGCGTATCCGTTTCCGATATGCGAAACCGCGATATTGTGCCTTCATCGGATATGTACCGCACCACGATTATGATTAAAGGCGGCGCCAAAATCGCCAATAAACTTGCTATCGAAGGCCGCGCCAATTATACCACCGAAGGCGTGAACAATCGTCCGGCTTTGTCCGACAATCCGAACAATATCGGCAATTCGTTGATCGGCATTGCTCCCAATTTCGATCAGAAATGGTTGTCGGAAAGCTACAAAGATGAATATGGCCGCTACAATTCGTGGAATGCCAATCCCTATCGTTTGAATCCTTATTGGGTAATTAACGAAATGGAAAATAAATCCAAGAAAGACCGGATTATGGGTTTGGTTCAAATGAGTTACGAGATTACGCCTTATCTTTCGGCAAGAGTAAAAGCCGGAACGGATTATTATAATTTCCATTTTACCGATTTTGCACCGAAATATACCGATGGCATTGAAGCCGGGAAAATGCAGGATGTAACCACTACGGTATATGAAAACAATTACGAAGGAATGATTTCATTCAATAAACGGTTTTTCGACGAGGTTTTGGACGTATCCGCTTTTGCGGGTGGCAATATCATGCAATATCATAACGAAGGTTATACCTTGATTGGAAAAGAAGAAGTGATTCCGGGCGTAAAAGACATTACGAATTATTCGCTTTATGATAAACCCAATCATCTTCTCGCCCGAAAACAGGTTAACTCGCTGTTTGGTGCGGTTAATTTAGGATACAAAAATTTCCTTTATCTGGATATGACTTTCCGCAATGATGTATCGAGTACGCTTGCCAAGGAAAACCGGTCGTATTTTTATCCTTCCGTATCGGGAAGCCTTATTTTTTCGGAATTGGTTAATTTGAAACCGGCCGGAATTTCTTTTGGAAAACTGCGGGCATCGTGGGCCAAAACCGGGGGTGATACTGATCCGTATATGCTGGATTTGACTTACGGATTATTACCTTACAGTTATGGAGGCCAATCATTAGGCATTATATCCGGTGATATTATGCCTAACCGGGAATTGAAGCCGACTTCCACTTATTCGTATGAAGCGGGTTTGGATATTCGTTTCTTTGATAATCGCTTGAATTTTGATTTCGGTTATTATCACCAATCCACGGTGGATCAGATCATGAATTTACCGATCTCCCCGGCCGGCGGTTACCGGAGCAAAGTGATTAATGCGGGCGAAATCCTCAATCGGGGAATCGAACTGGCTGTCAGCGCTATTCCGGTAAAAACGAAAGATTTTGAATGGACTACGAATATCAATTTGGCGAAAAATATCAATCAGGTTGTTTCATTGCATCCCGAAGTGAAAGATTACCAGTTAGCGTCTGCCCGGTGGGCGAATGCCTTTATTTATGCCACCGAAGGGGAAGCCTACGGCTCGATTGTCGGGAAAAAATTCCTGCGGAATGAAAACGGCGACATTATTTATAATACCAACGGAATGCCGGCTTTTGAAGACAACATTTCGATATTAGGAAACGGGAATTACGATTTCACCTTGGGTTTCGGCAATACATTCCGCTACAAAGGTTTCGCTCTGGGCGTACTGCTCGATATGAAATTTGGCGGCGATATTTATTCCATGAGTTCGTGGATGGCGCATGCCAACGGGACTTCCAAAGAAACATTGTCCGGACGGGAAGAATGGTATAACTCGGAAGAAGCGCGCCGGGCTGCCAACAAAAACAACAGCGAATGGTCGCCTACCGGCGGATTTGTCGGCAAAGGCGTAGTCAATACGGGAACGGCCGAAAATCCGGTTTGGGTGGCCAATTCCACGCCGGTCGATCCGCAGTTGTTTTGGCAAACCGTGACGAACAATTCGCCCGAACCGTTTATCGTTGATGCTTCTTACGTGAAGTTGCGGGAAATGACGTTTTCCTATTCGCTCCCGAAACGCTTGCTGGCTAAATCCGTTTTACAGGATGTCACTTTTACGGCCTATGGACGTAATTTATGGATACTCCATACGGACTTGAAAAATGTGGATCCGGAATCGAATTACAACAACGGGAACGGACAAGGTTTTGAATACGGTTCGTTGCCTTCACGCAGAACCTACGGATTCGGTATTAATGTCAAATTTTAAAAAAGAAGCAATATGAAAATTTTTAAATATATTCCTTATTTATTGTCTCTTGCAATGACCGTACTGATGGTGCAATGCGTTGATTTTGATGAATTAAACCGCAATCCGACTCAATCGACCGGTATGAATCCGAATTTGCAGCTCTCGTCCGTCCAACTTTGGCAAAGCAATCAAACCGATAATTTACACCGCTTCTTCATCTATCCCGGCGGATTTATGAACCAGTGGACAAACGACTGGGCTGTGGTGTCTTATGGCGGAAAAGGCGTTACGAGCGATGCCTATTTTGCGATGTATTGGGAAGAATTTTATTATCCCAAAATCATCAAAAATGTAGTGGATTTAGTGGAACGCACCAAAGATGTTCCCGAATACACCAATATCCATGCGATGGCGCGTATCTTGAAAGTGGAAAATTTCCTGCATCTGACCGATTTATACGGCGATATTCCGTATTTCGAAGCGGGAGAAGCCTATTATACGGGCGTGTTAAAACCCAAATACGACAAGCAGGAAGACATTTACACCGATTTTTTCAAGGAATTGAAAGAAGCGGAAGTCGCTTTGAGCGCCGATTTTCCCAAAGCGACCGGCGATTTGTATTACAACGGCGATCCGGTTCAATGGAAAAAATTCGCCAATTCTTTGCGTTTGCGTGTGGCCATGCGTTTGATAAAAGTGGATCCCGAACGGGCGAAAACGGAAGCGCAATCGGCCATTAACGCCGGCGTGTTTACTTCCAACAACGATATTTGTTATGTAAAACACGAAAATGTGAAGGAAAGCGTAGGCGAATCGGCCGGAAACGGCATTGCCAATATCTTGCTGAAAGACAATAAATCGAGCACTTTCCGCCTGACCACCGAATTGATCGGCACGATGGAAGACCTGGGCGACCCGCGCATCCTGTATTACGGTTCTTCGTATCTGGAAGATAATGTCCGCACCGATATCACTCCACAATTATACGCTTATTACGGTTCGTATAAAGCCATCACCATGGGCGCTCAACTGTTTAGTTACGATTCGCAAGTAACGAACAGTGGTGCGGTAGCGATTGAAGTAAACGGCGAGTTGGTGGATGTTTCCGCCTTGTTGAAATTCATGCAACCTTCGAAAGTGATTACCAATTACGGTTCGCCATCCATTCATTTGAGCTACGCTGAAGTGGAATTTTTGCAGGCGGAAGCGATCGTAAGAGGTTATCTTCCGGGAAATGCACAGGAACATTTCAAGAAAGGTTTGGAAGCGGCTGTCAATCAATGGTCTTTATTTGACGTAAAAGTTCCGGTGGATGCGGCAACCGATTTTTCCGCAAAAAATCCCTTGCAAGCCGGTAAGGAATTGGAGCAAATCGGTACGCAATTGTGGATACTGAACTTCTTGGATCCGGTGGAAACCTGGTCCAATTGGCGCAGAACCGGATTTCCGGTTATTGAATTTTATAATTACGATCCAACCGTCAATCAATCCGCCGGACAAACGCCGCGCCGGATTCCTTATCCGTTGAGCGAACAGAAAAACAATAAGGAAGAATGGGAACAAGCTGTGCAACGTTTGGGCGGCAGCGATAGTTGGTTGGCCCGTATGTGGTGGGATAAATAATTATGAGTTATGAGTTATAAATTATGAGTTATGAGTTAGGAATTTAAGATGGAAAAGTTAAAATATATTTTGATTTTATGCCTGCCGATTTTTGCTTTCTTCGGTTGTGTGGATGACAGTGCGGATAATCCGGAGTTTGGAGAGCAAGATATTCCGCACATTTACCTTGATTGGCAGGCCAGTATGGCTTACAAATTGGGACAAACAATGAAGTTTGAACCGCAAGTATCTCCTTCGGATGGAGCCACTTACCGCTGGACATTGAACGGCGAGGAACTGTCTTCGGAAAAGGATTTTTCCTATACTTTAGACGATTTTTTGTTTAATGCGGAATTGAAATTTGAAGTTACCCGAAACGGCGTTAGCAATTCGAGAACTGCCAATATATTGGTGACCCAAGATTTTGTGCCGAAACAAGCCGCTAAAAAAATCTTCGGTTTCCTCACCAAAGACGGTTCGTTGGGTGATGTCGATTGGGAAAATATCACACATTTGGTGGTTTCTTCGGCGGTGGTCAATGCAGACGGCAGTTTGGATTTGTCGTTTACGCAAACCTTGAATCTTCCGATGTTGGTGGCTTTTGCCCATCATTACGGCGTATATGTTATCGTGGAAGTTTCCGGAATTATCCGATACCTCAATTCGCTGCCTTTGTACGGAAGCCTGACGTTTTACGATGCCGCTTTGAATGTGCCGGATGTATTGACGGCCAACATTGTGAATTTGATGACAACATTCAATTTTGATGGAGTCAATATTTATATGGATAAATCGACATCGGACAGTTATGCCGATCCCGCCGGATTAAAAGATTTTTATATCAAAGCGGGCGATAAAATCAAGAGCGACAAGCATACGATTGACGGGAAAGAATACGATTATATCCTGTCGATGTCGGTAGTCGGCGGTTGGACGAGAGCCACATTGGCAGGTATGGTCAATCTGCCTCAATATGATTATGTTCAGGTATTGGCCTTTTTGAATGAAGATTTAAGTCCGAAAGCCCACTCCGATCCGACGTATGTAGCGACGGAAATTACGGCTTGGCTGACTTGGGCGGGACAGATTGTAGAAAATCCCGGCAAGTTGATTTTAGTAGCTCCGGCCGTCGGTTTGCGCTATTTCGGTATTCCGGCCAACTATACCTGGGCCAATTTGGAGCAATTTACCGAATACATTTCTTATCGCAATATTTGCGCGCAATATCCCGATGCGGCGTCTAAAAACACCATTGTGATTAAAGATAACAATGGCAGCGCTACCAAAGAAGTGGATAAAATCTATTACGACAATCCACGCTATATTGAGCGGAAAGTGAATGAGATAGTGATTCCGAAAGGTTTGGGTGGCATGGGACTTTGGTCGTTGGAAAATGACAGCCGGAATCCCGAACAATCGTTATTGCTTAAAATGAAAACCACTTTAGAAACAACCGAATAATGAGACATTTCTTTTATATCTTATTGGCGTTCTGCAGCTTTTTGTCCTTTGCATTTGCCTGTGGCGAAAATGAGGATAATAAATACGGCAGCGGTCAAATCACAGGAGAAAAACCCGGAGAAGATCCGGGTGTTCTCTCCGATGACAGCAGCAAAATTGTGCTGGCTTACGTTACTTCCGGAAGCGCGATTATGCCCGATCCGGCTTACCTGACGCATATCAATTATTCGTTCGGGCACGTCAACACCACGTACAACGGCGTAACGATAGAAAATGAAAACCGTTTGAAATCCATTGTGGAATTAAAGAAGCAAAAATCTTCCCTGAAAGTACTCTTATCCATTGGTGGATGGGGAAGCGGACGTTTCAGCGAAATGGCAATGACGGAAAGCAACCGCAAAAGTTTTGCCGCCGATTGTAAACGGATTGTAAACGATTTTGATTTGGACGGCATCGACATCGACTGGGAATATCCGACCAGCAATGCTGCGGGAATTTCCAGCTCGCCCAAAGACAAAGAAAATTATAATTTGTTGATGCAGGAAATTCGTAATTCAATAGGTACTAATAAGTTGCTGACTTTTGCCTCGGCAGCTTCCTCTACCGTTCAGTATTATGATTTGGCCACTTTATCCGGCATTGTGGACTTTGTCAATATCATGCTGTACGATATAGGACGCCCGCCTTATCATCATTCCGCTCTCTATCAATCGGAACATGTGAACGGCATTTCGGCAGATCAATCCATTGCCCAGCACATTGCAGGCGGTATGCCGGCGAAAAAGTTAGTGTTGGGAATGCCGTTTTACGGTCACGGCGATTCGAAAGTTATTCCCGATTTCATTGATTATAAAAACATTATCCAACTGAAAGGCTTTACCGAAAAATGGGATGATGCAGCCAAAATGCCTTATTTGGTCGATTCCAACAATCAAATTGTGTGTGTCTATGACAATGCGCAATCGCTGACGCTCAAATGCGAATACCTGTTGCAACAGCATTTGCGGGGCGCCATGTATTGGCAATATGCAGGCGATGATGCGGAAGGAACCTTGCGCAAAGCCGTTTGGAATGGTATAATGAAATAAAAAGCGACTTTTTCTATATTTCCCGCGCTTTTATATCCAAGTAGCGGTTGATCACATTTACGGTCAGATTACCGGGATGCGTGAGGAGGGACATCACATTGTGTTGCCGTAATTTGTGGATAATCAATGTTTTTTCGTATTCCAATTTTTCGGCGACTACCGTTTCGTAGATTTCCGTTTTATTGCGGGGAATACGTTCGGCTATTTCCTCCAATTCGGTATTTTCAAAGAAAATAACCAATACGGTATGCCGTTTGGCCAGCATAGCCAGATAACGCAATTGCCTTTGCATGGCCAAAACCGAATCGAAATTGGTATAAAGAATCAGCAAGCTCCGGTTCTTTATATTTTTATTGACGGCATGGTAAAGCGCCTGAAAATCACTTTCGTAAAAAGCAGTCGTCTGGTGATAGAGCGCTTCCTGAATTGTCTGCATCTGTATGGGATTGCGGGTAGCGGGAACTACGGAATCCGTTTTCCGTTCAAAAGTAATCAAGCCCGATTTGTCGCCTTTCAGCATAGCCACATACGA
>JAISKT010000311.1 GCA_031261295.1 Candidatus Symbiothrix sp.
GGTTGCCTTGCCCTTTTATAAAACAGGCGTTATGCGCCTTATCCGAAATACAAATTTAAATTATACAAATAATATGAAAAAGATGATTTTTTTAGCGCTGACACTCATCATTTTGGGTGCAGCAAGTGTGAATGCACAAGTGCGTATCGGGGGAGCTGATACGGATGCTCCAACCCAAGGCGCTGTCCTGGATTTGAATAATGTAGATGGTTATGTAGGCGGGTTATTATTGCCGAAAGTAAGCAGTTTGACTTTAAACGGAGTGGAAGCGTTTTCTACGGATGAAGATGCCGCGACCAAGCTTGTCGGGCTGATTGTGTATAATGCCGATCCCGAAGCGGAAGGTATTTATATCTGGACAGGAGCAACAGATGGATGGAAACCGATTTGGAAAAAAAATTAATTAAATGGAAAAGATGAAACAGAGAACAAAAAAAACTTGGGCGGCATATCTTGCCGTCTTATGGCTGGTTTTGCCTGCTGCCATGCAAGCGCAGGTACACATCGGCGGAACGGAGAGTGCTGTGACGGGAGCCTTGCTGGATTTGACGACTCCCGAAGGGGCAAATCTCGGCTTACTCCCACTAAATGTAAGTATTGAGGATATCAATGAAATTCCGAATGTGTTTACCAACAAGGCTTCTATCATTGATAGCGATTTGCAAGGCTTGATCGTATATAATACGAATGGCGACCTGGCAGATGGCGTAGGCCTTTATGTGTGGGACGGAGAACAATGGAATCAAGTGAAACCAGCTGTTACCAGTGTCGTTATTACCACTACTCCGGAAACCATGACAACTTTCAATGGGACACAGACGTTGGTGGCTGAGGTTACTCCGTCTTTGGAAGTTACAGGCGCCACGCTCACCTGGGTAAGTAGCAACCCGAAGGTTGCGACCATCGATGCGACTACCGGCGTAGTTACCGCCCTTGTGACAGGTACGACAAACATTACTGCATCGGCAGGTGGTGTTACTTCGGATGAGAAGACGGTCACTGTAAATATAATTGGCGCCGGCAGAGAAGAAATCGGTAATAATACGTATGATACGTACTGCTACGGTGGCAGTATCGGTTGCTGGATGGTACAAAACTCCATGGAAGGATCTGGTACCACGAGTGGGGGCATCAAATACTATAGCAGGGCCCAACGCGTAGCCGCTTGTGTGGCGCCGTGGGCAACGCCGAATGATGCACAATGGCAACGCCTCGCCGACTATCTCAATGGCAGCGCCGCGACTCAGGCGGAAAAAGATATGTGGGATTCGACCGCCGCGTGGGGCGGATATTATGTTGATAGCACAGGTAAAGTCACCAGTAAAGGTTCTTCGGGAACCTGGTGGTCAGTAACTGGAACAACTAGCTATATGAGGAGCATATCGACTTCTGGCCTACCGACGCTATACAAACCGGATTCGTTTTCGGCCGCGTCCGTCACCGTACGCTGCTATAAACCTTGAAGCCCGCTTTTTTAACCGTGAACGGTTGATCTTTAAAATGTATTTCTCCCCACTAATGGGGAAGAAATTAGGCGCGTATGCTTTTTACAAATGAAGGTTGAGACGTCACACCTTCTTCAAATAAAAAGAAGGTGTCCCAGAAGCTACAGCAGGAAGCTAAGAACTAAGAACTAAAAGTTACGCAAAGCGCGGTAACAGGCGTCAGCCAACTTTTAGTTTTTAGTTCTTAGTTTTTAGCTCATTGCGGGAATTCTTCGTTCCACTCACAAGCGCCGCCGTCATCCGGATACAGCCGTTCGGCGATGATCTCCTTTGTTATCCGGTTCACTGCATAGAAATTGCTTGTTACTTCATGATCAAACTCATTATCATAGTAAACACATTCGTATAGCCGGAAAATAAAATACTGTTGATCGCCGGTTTCATTAAAATAACCTAACCGCCACGGATTAGTTACCTCATCGTTAATTTTGAATCTGTATTCATATCCCAAAAAATCACCGGAATCAATCAGCTTTACACCGGCCATACCGGATTGGTCGGTGTAGATTTGACTGAAAAGATAAATTAACGCCTCTTTTCCGGATCGTTTTTCATCAACAACGACAGTTTCTATTTCGGCTGTATCTTGATCGAGAACGATGGTATCTTCTTGCTTTGAAGTGTTTTGACCGGAACAGGCGTATCCCGCCAAAAGAAGAAAAACAGCTGATTTAACAATTGCATTTTTCATATCTTATCCGCGGTAGTGACAACAGTGCGGCAATGCGTTGTAAACGGCATCATCCGCTTTGTAGTTGTCCGTATCGTGGCCGGCTTTAGCTATGGCTTTCGCAATTGCATCCGGATTGGTTTTGTCCGGGTCGAAATTTAAATGAAGTTCTTTCGTTTCCAAATCCCAGGTAGCAGAAGATACGCCGGGAACTTCTCCGGCGGCTTTTTCAATCCGTTCCTTACACATTTCACAAGCGCCCTGCACTTTCAGATCTATTTGCGTATCAGCAACTTGCGTTTCAACAATAGTTGTTTCTCCCTGATTGTGGGCGTTTTTGCCTGTATTTGAACAAGCGCTTATTGCGGCCATCCATGCAATGGCGGCAACGAAAAGAATTGTTTTTTTCATTTTTGTTTTTTAATTGTTTATTGTAATTTTTTTTATGATTTCCTGTATCTGCAGCAATCCGGCAAAGTCTCATATACTTTACTGTCAGCACGGTATTTATCCGTATCGTGACCGGCTCTTGCCACTATTTTAGCCACTTCGTCCGGAGTTGTTTCCTCCGAATTGTACATTAGATGGAGTTCTTTCGTTTCAATATCCCAGGTAGCGAAAGAAACGCCAGGAACTCCTCCGGCCGCCTTTTCGATACGCTCCTTGCACATCGGGCAAAGACCTTGGATGACAATGGTACCGTGTTCTTTATTCCCTGTTACCAATTGTGCTTCGTTCGTGTTCATCATGCTGCGCTTGCCTTCCAGTTGGGCGCTGGCATCGATGGTGAAAGCGCCGGCGGTTACAATTTCATCGCCTTCGCTGATTCCCGACAATACGACGTAAGCATTACCCAACGAGGAACCCAATTCAATTTCACGCAGTTTGAACACCGGGTTGTCGCTATGCGGTTGTTTGACATAAACAATGGAACGCTTCCCTGTCCACAGCACAGCCGTTTTGGGAATGACAATCGACTTGCCGGCTTGCTGTTGCAATGACGCTTTAACCATCGCATCGGCATACATTTCCGGTTTTAAATGTAAACCGGGATTGGGCGTTTCCACACGTACTTTGGCCGTGCGGCTCGTCCGGTCGAGTACCGGATCAATAAACGAAATTTTCCCGGAATAGGTTTTGCCCGGCAACGCCTGCAAAGTATAGACTAATTTATCTCCTAATCTCAGGTAAGGCAAATCCGTTTCATACGCGTCGAACACCGCCCATACGGACGAAAGATCGGTCAAATCGAACAACACACTTCCGGTGCTGACGTAATCGCCTTGTTCTACTTTCTTGGCCGTCACAATTCCGCTCGTCGTAGCTACGATTTCAACTAATGGAGACGGGCTTCCGGCCTGTTCGATGGCGTCAATCTGGCGATCGGTCAATTTCCACAAACGAAGTTTTTCGCGGGCTGCCTCCAAGAGCGCCGGTTGGGAAGATTGAAGTTTTTTCGCTTCCAGCAATTCCTGTTGCGCATTCAGTAAATCGGGAGAATAAATACCGGCGATCACCTGTCCCTGCCGGATGGTTTCCCCCGTAGAATTCACATACAGTTTTTCAATGCGTCCGTTCAGGTGGGAAACCTGCGAATGCGAAAAGCGTTCATTGGGTTGTATCGTTCCATACAACAGGACTTCTTTCACAGGATTGCTGCGGCTCACGATGGTTGTCCGGATATTGGCCAGCGCCACAGCTTCTTTTGACAGGTGGACGGTCTCCGGATCAACCGCTTCGCCCGGTGTATCTTCCGTTTTCAAGGGAATCAAATCCATCCCGCAAATAGGACATTTCCCCGGATGATCCTGCTTGATTTGCGGGTGCATGGAACAAGTCCAGATTTGCGGCTTTCCAGCCGTTTCTTCCTGCTCTGCCGGTATATTTTCCTCTTTTAACCCAAACAATAACCAACCGATGAATATCCCGACGAGGAGAAGTATTCCGTACCGGAGATAACGATTTACAACTTCATTTTTCATTTTTCGTAATTATTATTTTTTTGTCATTGCGGATCAAGCGCGGGATGACAGACTGACATTAGTTTCCAAATACTTACCACCATCGTATTATAATTAGCGGTAGCCTCCGCTTCTTTCAATTGATAGTCCAACAGTTGGCGTTGTGTCTGAATCACATCGCTCAGAGCGCTTTTACCGGAAGCAAATTCCTGCACCAACAAATCATAAGTGGTGCGGGCCAGAGCGGATTGTTTTTTGTAAAGCGCCATTTTCCGGACAGCATCTTCCAACTGGTGCTTGGATTGGTACAATTCCGCTTGCAGGTTGTTGAACGTGTCGGTGTATTTTTCCTCACTCGACAGTTGCAACAGTTTGCTTTCCCGTTGAGCGGCTTTGTACTTGTTCCTGAAAATCGGGATGCTGACCGATACCATCGGCATAATCATGTCTTTACCATTCATACTGCTCATCGTGTTCGTAGCCGCTCCCATATCCATCCCCCCCATGGATTGGCCGCCGGTATCCGGTGTTTTGCCAATCAGCATATATTGGAGTCCGATACCCAGCATCGGATAACTCATTTTTTTATCCATTTCGGCTTTGGCTTTGTAAGCCAGCGATTCTTCGTTGATCATTCCCAACATCGGATTTTGTTCCCTTATCGTTTGCAGGATATTTTCCGTATCCAACAAGAAAGGAAGTTGCGCAATTTCATCCGGCACTGCCACTTCACTTCCGGACGGACGATTCAACAACCCATTGAAACGGGCTTTTCCGGCAGTGATTTCCGAAAGGATGCTTTCAACAGCACTTTCCAGTTCGATTGTTTCGAGCTGAATCCGCAATATTTCCGACATTCCGGAAGCCCCCCCGGCCCCCCACGAGGGGGAGGCAGAGCGTGCGGATTGACTGCTTTCCTTGCTCATACTGCCGGAACTACTTCCCCCCTGTGGGGGGTTGGAGGGGCTTCCCATATTCATGCTGCCCATTGAACTGTTAACTGTTGATTGTTGATTGTTCATTGGCATTTGTTCGCCCATGTCCGAACTTCGGCCTCCGGTTGTAAACTTTAAAAGCGCAAGGTCTTCCAATTGTTTCAGCAAAGTTACATTTTCTTTTGTATTTTGCAATTTTTGTTGCAAATTACATAAAATATACCATTGTTTATAGACTTCTAAATATAAATTGTCCCTCGTTTCACGAAATTGCTCGAAAGCCATCTGGGCCATGTGTTGAGCTTCCGTCCGGGCTGCTTTTTTTGTGCCGAACCAGGGAAACATCTGCATCAATTGGAACTGGGCCATCTGACGGCCATCCACAATACTCATCGGTTCAAGGAAAAAACCGATTTCCAATTGCGGATCGTCGTAAGCGCCCATCTGCGGCGCTTTTTGCAAAGCCGCTTCATACCCATGGAAAGCCGCATTGACAGCCGGATTGTTGCGTGCGGCTACTTCCAGGTAATGACTCAACGAATCCGTTTCCTGACCGGAAACGAAAGTAGGAATTATTGTTACCCAAAACAGTATTAAAATTATTTTTCTCATCATGCGTCAGCCAATTTTTAGTTTTTAGTTTTTAGTTCTTAGCTTTCTTCTCCCGCCACCAGCATTGCAATACGGGAACCACAAACATGGTCATGGATTGTATCAACATGCCGCCGAAAGTGGGGATAGCCATTGGAATCATAATATCCGAACCCTTACCGGTCGAGGTAAGTACGGGAAGCAGCGCAATCAGGGTGGTTGCCGTGGTCATCGCCGCAGGACGCACCCTTTTCAATCCCGCGTAAACAACAGCTTCGCGTATCTCATTTCTCGTTTGGGGATTTCTTACCAAAAATGTATCGTGAATGTACGTTCCCATCAGTACCCCGTCGTTGGTGGAGATTCCGAACAGAGCAATAAATCCTACCCAGACCGCAATACTCAAGTTCACCGGGTGCATCTGGAATAGATCCCGTAGGTTTTCCCCTCCAATGGAGAAATTCATGAACCAGGGCTGCCCGTAGAGCCACAACAAGATAAAGCCTCCGGCAAAAGCCACGAACACACCCGAAAAATGGATAAGCGAGGCGGTCACCGTGCGGAACTGAAAATAGAGTATCAACAAGATTGCCAACAGACTGAGCGGAATCACAACCAGCAGGCGATTGGCGGCTCGTTGTTGCTGTTCATAATTTCCTGCAAATTTATACGAAACGCCGGCAGGCAATTGCAATTCTCCGGCAGCCAATTTTTCTTTCAAAATTTCATCGGCTTGATGTACCACATCCACTTCGGCTGTTCCGTCCACCTTGTCAAAAATAACGTATCCGGTGAGGAACGTATTCTCGCTCTGTATCATCTGCGCCCCGCGGGTATATGCAATGTCGGCCACTTCGCCCAATGGAATTTGCGCGCCGGTAGCCGTCGGAACAATCAGTCGGGCAAGCGCCTCCGGATCGTCACGCAACTCACGCGGATAACGCAAGCGCACCGGGAAACGTTCCCGCCCTTCGACAGTGGTAGTCAAGGACATTCCGCCGACTGCCGCGCTGATCACTTCCTGCAAATCGGCCACCGTAATTCCATAGCGGGCCATGTTGCGCCGGTTCAATTTGATTTCAATATATGGTGCGCCTACCGCCCGGTCGTAAAACACCGTGGAAGGCAGAACGGAAGGAATTTCTTTCAATGCCGCTTCAAGCGCTTTGCCGCCTTGTTCGATGGCTTCCAAATCGGGCCCGTACACTTTCAGTCCCATCGGCGCACGCATCCCTGTCGAAAGCATGACCAAACGGGCCTCAATCGGTTGCAGTTTGGGTGAAGAAGTCAATCCGGGAAGATGCGAAACATTGATAATTTCCTGCCAGATGTCGTCTGTGTGCTTGATATTCGGACGCCATTGCCGGAAATAATCGCCCCGTTTGTCGGGAATCAAACTATCGGCGGGAATGAGCCGGAAACCATCGGCGGGATTGTAAGTCGAACTGTCCGTCAGCAAAAACTCGCCTTTCCGGTTGACCTTAAAACGCTGTCGATGGCCGTCTTCATCCAAAATATATTCCGGCCGGTAATTGATCGTATTTTCAAACATCTGCGCCGGAGCGGGATCGAGCGCCGAATTGACCCGTCCCCATTTTCCAACCGTCAGTTCCACTTCGGGAATCGCTGAAATCCGCCGGTCAACGGTTTCTATTAATGCTAAATTTTGTTCGATACCGGTATGCGGCATACTGGTCGGCATCAAAAGGAAAGAACCCTCGTTGAGAGTCGGCATAAATTCTTCGCCCATATTGCGCCAGATAAATGCACCCAAAACCAAGGTGACCACAGGAATCAGCATGAATTTCCACCGGTTGGCCAAGCACCACCGCAGGATGCGCTCGTAATAGATCACCAAGGCCCAAAGAATAGCCAGTATGATGCCAATGGCCAGGATCACAAAAATGAAATTCACGCCAAAACCGGCTTGAGTGCCTACGGGCAGCCAGGCGGAAGTGAGGTAATAGACAGCGATGAGCAGGATCAAGAAGGTGCTTAGGGGTCTTAAGGCTCTTAAGGAGCTTAAGAATCTTAAGGGCCTTAAAGATTTTAAAGACCGAATGGAGAAAATATAGTACGCCAGCGTAGGTAGCAGCACAAAGCCCAGCACAAAGGCCGAAACCAGCGCAAATGTCTTGGTGTAGGCCAGCGGCCCAAATAACTTGCCCTCCTGCGCCTGCATGGCAAATACCGGCAGGAAACTGACAATCGTAGTCAACATTCCGGTGGATAAGGCGCCCGCCACTTCTTTGACACTGCGGAAAATCAAATCTATAGAGACAGGGTATGCCCGGTCTCTACGATCGGCTTCCATATTCCGGATGATGCTTTCCACCAGCACCACACCCACATCGACCATTACCCCGATGGCAATGGCAATGCCTGACAGGGCGACAATATTGGCTTCAACGCCTGTATAGCGCATGATGATAAACGTAGAAAGCACTGCAATCGGCAAAATACCGGAGATAACGACCGATGCCCGCAAGTTGAATATCAGGACAATCACCACAATGATACAAATCAGTATTTCGTGGGATAAAGCCGTTTCGAGTGTGCCGATCGTTTCGCGTATCAATCCCGAGCGGTCGTAGAATGGGACAACGGACACTTTGGAAACCGTTCCGTCCGGGAGTACTTTTTGCGGAAGTCCGGCTTGCATTTCTTCAATTTTGGCTTTCACATTGTCGATGACTTGCATCGGGTTGGAACCGTAACGCGCTACGACCACGCCTCCTACGGCTTCTATACCTTCCTTGTCCAATCCGCCGCGCCGCGTGGCCGGTCCCAGATTGACAAAAGCCACATCTTTGATCCGTACCGGAACGCCGTTGCGAACGGTGATGACAGCCTCTTCCAAATCGGACACATTCTTTATATAGCCTAATCCCCGAACCAGGTATTCCACCTTATTCATTTCAATAGTTTCCGCGCCGATGTCGAGGTTGCTTTTTTGTACGGCATTCATCACCGCCATAATATCCACATTGTAGGCCCGCATTGCATTGGGGTCGATTTCGACCTGGTATTCCTTGACGAATCCGCCAATGGAGGCTACTTCCGAAACACCCTCGGCGGAAGAAAGAGCATATTTAACCTGAAAATCCTGTATCGTCCTCAATTCGTCCGGCCCCCAGCCGCCGGCGGGTTCTCCCGTTTGGGGATTCCGGCCTTCGAGGGTGTACCAGAATATTTGTCCGAGAGCGGTAGCATCCGGGCCTAAAGCGGGTTGAACGCCTTCCGGCAAAGTACCGGACGGCAGGGAATTGAGTTTTTCCAATACACGCGAACGGCTCCAGTAAAATTCGACGGCATCGTCAAAAATGATGTAGATGAACGACATACCGAACATGGACGTGCTGCGAATTGTTTTCACTCCGGGAATACCCAGCAGGGAAGTGGTGAGCGGATAAGTCACCTGCTCCTGAATATCTTTGGGCGAACGGCCCATCCATTCGGTGGCGACAATCTGCTGGTTTTCGCCAATATCGGGGATGGCATCCACCGGAACCGGATCATGGGGAAGGAATCCGCCGTGCCAATTGAACGGTGAAACGATCATTCCCCATACAATAATGATAATAAGTAATAAAATAGTCAGCAACCTATTATCCAGAAAATATTTGATAATCTTGTTAAGCATAAAATTCAGTTATCAGTAAATAATTATCAGTCCCTTATCATGGGATTGCGGGTCAAGCAACGTCATTTCGAGCGAAGTCGAGAAACCGCAATGACAGGAAAAAATTAAATCCGGAAAGTACAAACCAAGGTGAGCAGGTCTGCATGGTATGTGGCGAGTCCGCCGGGAGGAAAAATGCGTTGTAAAACAAGCGAATCGGTTGACTCTCTTTCAATTAATACCACATCCAATGATACTTGCCAAATGGGATTGGGGACTAAATCAGTTTCAATTGTAGAGTCCTGTTGTGGAGTTTGAAAGTCATCCGTAGTTAATTTAACGGTGTAATGGGAGCAGCAACCACTTTTGCCACAGCAAGATTTTTGGGGATCTTCGTCTGTCATGCCCACCGAACGCAGGTTGCCTCCGCAATAATGAAAAGCCAGCGTAGGTTGAGCGGCAACCAACGACATGACTGAAAGCAAAAAGAAAAGCACTACCCGTTTCATTCGATGTCAATGTTTAAACAACAAATGCAAAGATAAATAAAAAATAATATACAATATTCATTCCTACTCATATTTTACGTATTTTTGTAAAAAAATAAACACGAATGGAGCCTATTCAAATAAAAAACCCGGATACAATCAATGAAGCGGCCAAAGAGTTCATCCGCCAAATGGGCGATGCTACCGTTTTTGCTTTCAAGGGGCAGATGGGGGCCGGCAAAACAACTTTCATCAAAGCGATATGTGAGGAATTAGGCGTAACGGATGTTATCAACAGTCCCACGTTTGCGATTGTCAACGAATACCGTTCGGATACCACCGCCGAATTGATTTACCACTTCGATTTTTACCGCATCCATACGATTCAGGAAGCCTGTGACATAGGCGCTTCCGATTATTTCGACAGCGGCGCCTTGTGTTTTATCGAATGGCCGGAAAAAATAGAACCCCTTTTACCGGACGATACAGTCCGGGTGGATATTACCGAACAAGAAGACGGCTCCCGGTCTGTAACGATACATAATTATCCATCGACAGGCATACTTCCGTAGCAAATGCCTTAGCCCATTCGATTAACGCATCCCATTGGTTTTCAGTCAATTCGTTCAAATCGTTCAAGGAAAGATCCGCTTTGAATAAACCGTAAACCAATCCGGCATTGAAATTATCCCCGGCGCCAATCGTGCTTACGGGAGTGACCGCTTCCACCGGATATTCCTTTTTAAATAAAGGTGTTTTTAGAAGGATCCCTTTTTCGCCCTGCGTAATAATCAGGTTCTTTTTATAAGGTAAAAAATAACGAGTGTAAATTTCTTCCGGGCCAAGCGTTGGAAACAGCACTTCCAAATCCTCATCGGAACACCGGATAATAGTAGAACACCGGAAATTGTCCATGAAATTGTCCATCAACTGAATCCGCTCTGGGGCATGCGCTTTCCGGAAATTGATGTCGTAATAAATAAGGGCTTTTTGCGCTTTGGCGTAATTCAACAAACGGCTTACGGTATCCCTCAACGCCGGATTGACCGCAAAATAAGAACTCAGGATCACCACATCATTTTCATGGATTACGGGAAAAGAAACCGCCGGCCGCTGTTCCGGGAAATCCCGGTAAAAGAGATATTCAGCATTCTGGTTTTCATCCAGGAAAGCCATGGAAACAGGCGATTGCCCGTCTTCAAAGAACCGGACGTAATCGGAAGAAAGGTGGTTTTCTTCCATAAAGGATTGGATCAACTTCCCCACCCTGTCTTTACCTAATTCACTGATAAAGAGAGCCGGAACTCCACAACGCCCCAGCGATATCATACAGTTGAAAGTCGAGCCGCCGGGGACTGCTTTCCGGGGCTGATTATCCTGAAAGATAATATCCAAGATGGTTTCACCAATTCCGATTGCTTTTCGCATGCTTACTTAGGCTATTTTCAAACAAAGATATAGTATTTTTATAAAGATCAAACACAAGATAATCGCATTTTTGTTAATTTTTGACAATTCCTTGGTTTATATGAAAAAAGATATTACCTTTGCCAATTAAATAAACGATAAAAGGCTTTTATTACAAAATAGAAAGTATATTATAAAGACATAATTCATTAAAAAAAAAGCGTAAGCTATTATTCTTGCCTTAGAAATCTCAACAATTTCAAATCAAACAAGAATGAGTTAGTAAACGCTCACGTAAATTCGTGGGCTAAACTTATTTGTTTGATTAGGTAGTTGAGAACCTCTAAGGCGAATAAAGTTTGAGTCCCACGTTTTTTTATTTTAAATAACCGCTTCTTCGGGACTTGGAAGCATAATTTCTACAGACATGCAGAACAAGTCATAGGAAATTGGCGGGCGTAAAGGTTCAATGGTTTTTCCCTCTCATTTTTTGACCAATTGAACGCGCCCGCCCATCACATAGGGTACAGGCA
>JAISKT010000325.1 GCA_031261295.1 Candidatus Symbiothrix sp.
AAGTGTAATTAATGGTTTCCTTTGTGCCATGCAGTTTCTTTTCCTTTACCCGTCCCAGTTCATCATAAGTCAAAAGGGAAAGGGTAATCGCCGTATTGCTGCCTAATTGGTAGGTGGTGATGGTCGGCCGATTGGCATGGTCGTAGTCATACGTATAGTTTTCGGTAATATCAGATTTTCCGGTTGCTGTATGTACTTTTTGCTTTTTAGTCGGATTTCCGGTAAACGAATAAGCA
Source organism: Candidatus Symbiothrix sp. (assembly GCA_031261295.1). Taxonomy (GTDB): domain Bacteria; phylum Bacteroidota; class Bacteroidia; order Bacteroidales; family Azobacteroidaceae; genus Azobacteroides. Next base: position 237 of record JAISKT010000325.1, read on the forward strand.
TAATATTCGACTTCGCTTCCGCCCAGCAGATTGGTGGATTTCTGCTGTACTACCCTGCCTTTGGCATCGTAATAAAAAGCGCAGGCAATTTCTTTGCTCGTATCGTCCAGCATCTTTACCAGCGTACCGACCAATAAGCCTTTGCTGTTGGCATAACGTGCGTCATAGCCGGTTGGAGGCGTACTGTAATTGATTTTTGCTTTGGTGGTTGAATTCAGTGTATTCAAAAAACTGTCCGAATTATCATAATAGTTGGCTTGCAATACGGCGGTACTGGGCACCCAAGCCAATGTCGTCCATGTATAGCCGTAAGCGCCGGAGCCGGGTTGTGCGGTTGCCAAACTGTCTTGATACTGGTTTGTTAAATTCTCCTGCGTTTTAGCGCTGTTTTTCCAAACACCGGTAAGAATAATCCGGTTGAAAGCATCGTATTTATAGAAAGTCCAGTCGTTTCCGGGCCGCTGTTCGCCGTCCTGCGAGAAAATCAGGCGGTCGGCTTTGTCGTAAACATAATAGACGGGGTCGGCGCCGGGCAGTTTCTTTTCCGAACAGCGATTCCGCTTGTCGTATTTATAGATGTAAGCCAATTGCTTGGCATAGTCATTACTTTCTGGATAAGATGTGTCTGAGGTAGCTAAATCAGAAAGTGTGGGGGGCAATACATAACGCAGATTGCCGAAGTCATCATATACATAATGCGTATCGTGGTTGGTCGTTGTATTGGAAGCCGTTCCATTCACCTGTCGTTGCAATACCACCTGTCCTAATTTGTCTTTGAATTCATAAGCGACTTTTCCATCTTCATCCGTCATCTTTGTGACGAACAGTTGATTGTTGGCATAATTGCTGTTCTTTACCAAGTTATTCCCGGATATATAATAATAGGCACAAGGATAAGTTGCGTTGTTAGTCAGGTATTCGATTTTCACCGGATGCCCTTCTCCGTTATTGTCTTCTTGCCAGTCCTGACCGGGACCATATTGTTTCTCAACACGATTCAAGGGTGAGGGTTCGTAAACAGTTTCGGAATAACGCGCCGGTTCTGTTCCATAAGCGGTATCGGTACGATCTTTCAGACTTTGAATGGTTCTAAAGTTTCCATTACTTCCCGTTGTATTTACCGGCAGCCAATTTTTCCATTCCCTTCCAAATGCATCATATTCTTGAAAAGCAACAAAATCGGCTTTGTTGGGAGTGAATCCTACCTGTACTTGTTGGACCGGTCGCCCCAAACCATCGAAATATTGAATCAGGTCTAAAGACTTCGTTCCTGTCGAATCAGTCATTGTGCGTGTTTGGATATAGTTCTGATTTGTGCTTGGTTGCGCTCCCATCCATTGGTAAAAGCCCAGCAATAGAATCACTATTCCTACATTTTTGTTATATATTGTTTTCATAATTCTTAATTCTTAACTCTTAATTCATAACTCTTTAACGTTTCATTATCACTCCATTAATTAAATGGTCATCCAACCAAATATCCAAAATATAGTTTCCGACCGGAAGATTGTAGGTTTCCAATTGGAAACCGCAAATTCCGATTGGATGATAACCTTTGTCGGCATTTAAGACTATGGTGCCCATGGTACTGCGCAATTGAATATGAATCGTTGCCGGCAGGGGCAAATACAATTCCACTTCCAAGGGCGCTGTTGTGACCGGATTGGGGAAGATATTGTAGGTCAAGCCTTCCCATGGGTCGATAACCACATCATTTTCCAGACTGTCTAATACGGCAAGGTTTTCTTCATCCTCCACCAAGTAATAATGTTCCTGAGGCGGATAGAAAAATGCCGTATTGAAAAATTCGTATTCCCAAGTATCGCGGTGCTGTTCCCAACTGCGCACCGTTTCAAAAATCGGATAGCGGTAGCCTTTTTCGTACCAGCGGAAAGTTTCCGAAACAAACAGAACGGTATCATTGGCTAATCGGGTTTTGATGCTGTCAACATCCGGACAGAAATCGGAATTTTCTTTATACTGATAATCCGGCGTAATCGGCCGGGTGTCTTCTGCAATATACTTGATGGTACGGGTGCGAAGTACGTGTTTGAGCGTGTCCTTATTGGGAAGAATCATCATGCCGTAGGAATCCGCTGCTGTTTCTACCGTTCCCATCACATCCAGCTCTAAACGGTTGCCGTACTTGCCGTGTCCGTAATAATGTTCCTTGGTGCTGTCGCCGTAAGCAAGCGGAAACTTCAAGAGCAATTCAGCCTGCTTGTTCTTGATATGGGTGGTCTGGTCGTCCAAACCCCACAAAAGCAGGGAATCGTTCTGTAAGGTATAATGATATTTGGTCAGATGTTCTCTTCCGGTGATAATCGTATCATTATAGGTGTAATAGAGCAATTCGTATTCATCGTCTATTACTTCCAATTGACTAAAGTCCCAAAGCACATTCTCCCCAATCCGACCGGGGTCTTTGTAACTTACCTGTTGCTTGATGATCACATCGTCTGCCCGGAACATATTCAAGTCGGATTGCAGGCTGTGCTGTGCCGAAAGCATTCCTGGAATACTTAACAGCAAAAGAACAATTATTTTTTTCATTATCTTCATTTTTTTAATTTTTATAATGGTAATTGTAATTTTCGATTGTTTTACCGTTTTCATCTTTTATCGCCTGTAAACGTCCAAAAGAATCGTACTCATACGTGATTGTTACACCGCGCGGGTCGGTCACCGTCTGAAGACCTACCAAAGGTTTGTAGGTATAAGTGGTGACCATTGCATTGGGCAGACTCGGATTGGTGCGCAAATTATTGAGGGCATCTAACTGAGTATTTAAAAGAGTGTCTGAATTTGCAATGGCATCTACTGCCGCTTGATCGGTCAAGGCTGTTCTTACTTGCTCGTAAGTCGCATTCTCTATTTTCGCAATGGGATACTGGTATTTATAACCCCAAAGATAAGTTGTCGGCACATTGCTGCCTGCCGGTTTGAACTCTATTACATTGCCTTTCGTGTCGTATTGGTAATAGATTTCAGGCTTAAATAATGAATATTGTGGTACCATAGTAGAAGTTTGTTTCGAAAAAGAGATGCAAAAATTTCCATCATAATGGACATTTGAATCAGTTGAATAACCGGATAATTTAGCAACGTAATCGCCTGGAGGAAGTTCAATTTCAACGGTTTCGTCGTAAACATAGTTATTGCCAATCATTTTCATGTGCCAGGATTGAATATTTACAGTATAGACTACATTCGTCTGTTGAGTATAAATGGTAAAATCGAATCCGGGTGAATTATTCACCGTCTGCTTAAAATTGGCTGCAATCACTACTGTTGTTGTTTCATTTTCAGTTGCTCCTGACGGAATTGTAAATTCACCATCATGAGGAGGGGAAGCAGCCGCTTGGATATAAACATAAGCCAAACCATCTATTGTGGTATTTATTGTGGGATATAAATCATTGACCGAAAGCGAAGCGTTTTGTTGCAATAAATCGATTCGTTCCGGCTTAAAAATTTCCGGATGGACTTCATGGTATTTTCGATGTTCCGCTTCAATTACTCTATCATTGGGCTCCTCTTCCACATACATAATTTTATCTACATAGTTTGACAA
>JAISKT010000362.1 GCA_031261295.1 Candidatus Symbiothrix sp.
TTTACCAAATTATTCAGTTTTTTTCGCAAAAAAATATCATCTGTATTCAACAACAAAGCAATATCATTGATTCTGAATACAGTACGGCTGTCTTTGTATATTTCAAAAAGTATATCCATTTTTTTAATTGTGAACTAAACGTCTTAAAAATCGGTACGTTCAGTTCACAAAAGTACATGATTGTTTTGAGATATGCAAATTATTCCTCGCCTGCCATGTTGCTTTCATATTAATCGGTACAATAAAATGAATTCAGTTATTTAGTGCCTAATCTTTTCTTAACCAACTTTGTAGCATCAACTATCACAAAATCTTTGGGCAATTCAGATTCTTTGTCTATAATAGCAGCAAAATCATTTTCGACAGATACTGCCTGCATGGCGCTTTTAGCTTTATCTTCAATGGCTGTCCATAGTTCCTGCTGCCTTTTTCTAAAAAAGTCTTCACTTGAAAGTGTAAATTTCTCAATTTCGTCGGAAATATTGTCAAGTTCTCTCATTTTTGATTCTGCCCATGTTTGATTTTTGCCAAAATATTCCGCTGTTTTTCTATTATAGTCATCTATTTTTTCATTTAACACTGCTTGATTGGCTTTCTCAAGGTCTTCCAATTCTTTTTTCATTTTGGCATACTCAGGCATTGCCTGAATAATTGCAGAAGCATCTACAAATGCAAATTTTTGCGGGATTGTTGGCAGTTGTGTCTGTGTTTGCGTGGTTTGAAGACCTAATTTTTTACGAATTAAATTGGAGGCATCAAATATTCCATTGTTTGAATACACTGCGTTATCCGGCACTATCCAAACAAAACCGGTTTCTGTTTTTACCGCATCAGCGGCAGTATTCAGCTTGTCGTATATCGGTTTCAACAAATCTTTCTCCATTTTTTGCAACCGTTCAGGTGCTTCTTCTTCTACAAATTTTATATAAGAAGTCTTCCAATCTTCAATTTCTTTCTCTTTTATCGTTTTTTCAGACTCCGACATTGCATTATGATAATCACTCATTTTTTGTTCATAGGAATTTTCCATATCTGCTTTTTGTGCCTCAAATTCTTTCTGTGCTTGTTGCCATTTTTCCATTGCTTCGCGAAATTCCGGCATTTCTACAATAATTGCATCAGTATTACAAAATGCCAGATTTTTTTTAGTTTGTTCGACTGTGTTTTGCTGCCGTTCCGCCAAACGCAGTTTTGAGTCGGCTATGGCATTGTTGATTTCCTGCAAAGTTTCGTCCTGTGCGGGTTTGTCGTCAAGGTAGGCGTTTGCCGAAGATATGCACTGCTCGTACTCCCTGAGGCGGTAGTGGCTCATAATGCGCAGGTAGGCGGTGGCGGGCTTGGTGGCGCTGCCGACTGCCTCTTCGATTTTTGCCACGTTGGTTAATACGGTGCGGTATTCGCTGTTTTCAAAGGCGGTACGCGCGGTTTGCAGCCATTCGGCTACGGACTGTGCCTGTGCAGTTTGGGCAAAAAGCGCACAACCCAATACGAATACACTTGCCACTGCAAGAAATTTTAAGTTATTCATCTCGGGAAATTTTAAATATGAATGGATTAAATAATTTTTGTGATTTGTAATATTTCACAAATATACTGTTTTTTTGTGATTCTGGCTAAATATTAAATTGAGGCGCTAAACACTAATTTACCGGAGAGGCGCCAATCGCGGAGCGATTACATTATTGTAGAAAAAATGTCATTCCCATCTACCCAAAACCGCGGAGCGGTTTCATTACGGTATCGATTTTCATTTGATTATGTTATTATGCAACCGCTCCGCGGTTGACGGTAGCAGGTGGTATTATTCTGTGCTACAATAATGCAATCGCTCCGCGATTGACTGCGCTAAATTAGTGTTTAGCATCTCAACTGTCGCAAATTTTGAGACAGTTCAATTTGAAGGAAACAGAAAGGTTGAGCGAAATATAGAACATTATCTAAGAAAAAAAATCTATATATTTATTTTGGAATATGCAAATCGCATATCCTTTTTTCCAGGGCAAACAAATTGAAAAATTATTTGTCGGCCTTTTTTGATTTTTTTAGAAATAAATAAATAATTTCTTTGTTTGTATAACTAATTATCCTAATTTTGTCTTGTAATAAATAAATATTCTGCCTATGGTATAAGAAGCGTAATAATACGCACATTTTAAAATATATTGGAAAAGGCGTTAAGCTTTATATTCTAGTGATATGAAATCTAGACAATTTCAATTAAGTGCTAGGAATAAATTGGTTGACGTTCATGCCGTTCAGGCGTGGACTTTATTCGTTTATTTAGCACTTAGGTAGTCTAGAACCTCATAACTGATAAATTTGAGTTTTGTCCGCGCTTTTTTTATGTGCGTATGAAATAAAGTTAGGACAAAATAAATTATTGTATCATTTAAAAAATTACAAATCATGAAAAAAATATTTAATATTACATTTTTATTTTTAATAGTAATATTTGCTTCTTGTTCTAATGAAGATTCTATTACCAATCAAGAAACATTATCAATTTCAGAGAGGTTTAATATTTCTAAAGAAATAGCTGTATATCACAGTGAAGGACTCAATTTTGCTTATAATAAGATTAAAAATATTCCTAAAAAAGAATTACAATCGTCTTTGAATCCGACTCTTCGCAGTACAAATCAAATAGAAAAAGTAAATTTAATTAATACTCTTGTGACGGAGTATATGTCCCAAGACCGTATTACTTCAAAACTATCAGTATTTGAAACTAAATTTAATTTTAAAAGAGCTAATGATATTGCACTTAGGTCAAGTGATAGTCAAGATATATCAAAGCTTCTTTCTTTTTTTGACAGTGCTGTAGATGGCATAACAGATATAACATTCGTTAAATTATCTATTGAAAACGCTATTAAATCTGAGGAATTTTCTTCTTTCTCGGAAGCTGAACAGAATGAATTATTAGTTATGTTTGCAATATATGAAGATTCTTCAAACTATTGGGATAGCAATTTAGATGACTGGCAAGAATTATTAGGAGAAGAAAATAGTAGTGATATTCTAAGGGCTGACGCAATAGGAGCAGGAGAAAACGACGAAATAGCAGGAGGAATAACAATATGGAAAGCTGATGCAATAGGCGGATTAGCAGGTGTAATAGGCGGTGCTATAGGTGGTGCTATCGGCGGTGCTGTAGTTGGTGTACTTGCCGGCGGCATTGGCGCTGGTCCTGGTGCCGTTGCAGGAGCTATTGGAGGAGCTATTTCATGTGGCATAGGCGGGGCCATTACTGGTTCTCTTACAGCCGCGCTTATACCATATAAAACACCTCCGATTCCTACACCTACAGCTAACGGAACGGTTCCTTCGGTTAACGGAACGGTTTCTTCGGTTAACGGAACGGTTCCTTCTTCACAAGAATTATACAATTATCTAACAAATTGATCATGAAAAAAAATTCAAAAAGAGACTTAATTGCTATTATTTGTGGGACTCTTGTTGCCACATCCATAGAGACATCCATATTTTACTATCTTACAGGTTACAATTGGTTGACAATAGGAACGATTTTCTTTTTCCTTAATCTATTATGTATGTATTTTGTCATTTGGTTTGTTAAAAGGTCAAATAATAAGTAATTAAGAAAAATCTATATACACTCTAACCCATTTTAAAAATGGGTTAGGGCGTATATTATAATGCCAATTTAGTACGCGGTCTTTTTTGAAATTTTCAAACCGATATCCGAAATTCCTTTCAACGGATTGGTCCGCATTCCCTGGCGAATGGTATATACATACATTCCCGTATCGGGATACTGCACATTGCCTTTATAAAGAATGGAATAAGAGTACAAACTGATCCCATCGCCGTTCCATTTGCCGTAATCGTCCGCCAAATCTCTTTGGATCGTATCTAAATATACTTTCCCGTCCGGCGTTTGATAATCGACAAACAACCAGATGTTTTTAAATGGATAATCATTGTTGTTACGGGTCTCAATGAAAACATTGTAAAGAGTCGAATTGTCTTTTATCGGCACTTCAAAACGGATGGCTTCCCGCTGATCCCATTGGGATTTCGGGAAAGAACGGAATTCATAATATACTTCCTCTTTTTGCGAACAGGCTGTAACTAAAAGGAATAACAATCCTATCCCCCAACCGTAAGAACGCCAGTTAGTATGTATTTCCATTACTCGTATTCTTTTTTACAATTTTCGGCTGATTCGGTTGATTGGACTGGACGGACTGACCGGGTTGATTAGACTGATTCGGATTACCGAACTTTCTATTTTTCTTCTTCTTTTTCAAAGAATCAAATCGGCTGACGCTTTCTTCCAAAATATCCTGGTATTCTTTGGGCGGAATGTCTTCTTTCTCTTCTACATTCAGGAACTGAGGTTTATGTCCCTTTTTATTCATATTAATCACTTCGTAAGCCCGTTCGGAAGAAATCGTAACCAGATTAGCCACAATGTGCCGGTCGGTGGAATATTGCATCTGGTCTTTGAAAATATCCGTTTTGAAATGATAATACGTCATATCCCGCGTTTCCAACGGAATTTCCCGTGACGGGAATTTGCGTTGCGCTTCCATATAATCATCGACTTCGTAGTTGAGGCAGCATTTCAGCTTGGCGCATTGCCCGGCCAGTTTTTGCGGATTGAGGGAAATATCCTGCAAGCGTGCAGCGCCCGTAGAAACGGAAACAAAATTGCTCATCCATCCCGAACAGCAGAGTTCCCGTCCGCAAGGGCCGATTCCGCCGATTCGACCGGCTTCCTGACGCGCTCCGATTTGCTTCATTTCGATACGGACACGAAAAGCTTCGGCCAAATCCTTGATCAATTGACGGAAATCCACCCGTTCGTCGGCAATGTAATAAAAAATCGCTTTGTTGCCGTCTCCCTGGTATTCCACATCCCCGATTTTCATTTGGAGACCCAGGTTTTCCGCAATCTTGCGGGAACGGATCATTGTATCGTGTTCCTTGGCTTTAGCCTCTTCAAACTTCTCAATATCAGTCTGTTTGGCTTTTCGGTAAACTCTCCGCACTTCGGCGTCCGGACGGATACGGTATTTTTTCATTTGCAACAGCACCAACCGGCCGGTCATGGTGACGGTTCCAATATCGTGTCCGGGCGTTGATTCCACAGCCACTACATCTCCTATCGCCAGCTCCAATTTATTGCTGTTGAGATAATAACCTTTCCGGGTATTTTTAAATTGCACTTCCACGTAGTCTGTGGCCTGTTGTGATTCGGGAATATCGCACAACCAATCGTAAGTATTCAGTTTGTTGCACTGATTTTTGCAACAACCCTTGGAATTCATGTGGCATTCGCCATTATATAATCGGTATTCCATTTTATTTATTTTTTAAGTAATACGGCGATTTTCATCGACAAGTCGAAAAAAATCATGCGCGGATTTACATTCGATTCGATATGTTTTTCTGCTAATGCAAGTTCTTCTACAAATTCCATAATATTTCCGGCATGCACGTAGGGATGAAAATTGACGGCAAAATCCACTTCTTTCCGGTTCATGTAATTGATTTCCGGCACTTGCAGACAATACAGAAAATTTTCCCTGATCATTCGCTGGGCGTATGCCAGGAAACTTTTTTGTTTGTCGCGGCCCATCGCGGCGAATTGTTCCGCTTTGGCTTTCATATTTTTGACATCCCTTTTCCACGAATTGCGCATGATGGTGATGAACAAATCCAGATAAACCTCGTTCTCGCCCGTAGAATGAATGATATGGATTGCTTCTTCGTAACTTCCTTTGGCCAGACGGACAACTAATTGAATGTCCTCGGGCGATAAATCGTATTTTCCGGCCAGGGCTTGCGCCAAATCGGCATCGGCAATCGGCGGGACAATCAGGTTCTGTGTCCGGGAGCGGATGGTGGTGATTATCTTTTCCGGTTCTTCGGATACCAACAGGAAAATCGTTTTTTCGGGCGGTTCCTCCAACAGTTTCAGCAATTTATTGGCTGCCGTTTCATTCATTTTTTCCGGCAACCAGATAATCATGATTTTATATTCCGATTCGTAGGCTTTGAGATTCAATTTGCGTGTGATCGCATCGCTTTCCCGCGCATAAATCAGGCCTTGTGCATTGTCTGCCGCAATTTTTTCCAACCACGACGTCAGATTGGCGTAGGGAGTAGCGGAAATAAATTTCCGCCATTCCGGTAAAAAATCATCACAAAAAGCATCCTTGCTTCCTTTTTTGTTGATAATCGGATAGACAAAATGCAAATCGGGATGGGAATATTTATTGAATTTCTGACAACTTGGACAAGTTCCGCAGGCATCGTTTTCCTGCCGGTTGGTACAGAGCAGGTAACGGGCGTAAGCCAGGGCCAAAGGCAAGGTTCCGGTTCCTTCCCGTCCGGAAATCAGGCGGGCATGAGGAATAAAACCTTCCTTCACCGATTGAATCAACCGCTGCTTGGTTTCTGCTTGTCCGATGATGTCTTTGAAAAACATTAGTAAATGGCTTGAGCTATTTTTTTGACACTATCGGTAGCCATT
>JAISKT010000381.1 GCA_031261295.1 Candidatus Symbiothrix sp.
TGCTTTTCGCAGTTGTTGAGTTTGATTTCCTGCATGCCGGTGACCATTTGCACTAAATTGCTTTGGTTGGCCGATGATTGGGAAAAGCGGCTGTAATCCAATTTACGCCGGTAGCGCATAAACAGCAATATCCAGGTTATGTATAAAATATTCCCTGTAAGGAAGACCGCCAGTATCGGCAAACTGTAATAAGCCAGGATGAATGCAAAGACAAAAAAGTTGAAAAATGAAAACAAAGTCGAAAGAGTCGTTCCGGTCATAAAACTTTGGATACGGGAATGGTCGCCGATGCGTTGCATGATGTCGCCGATGTTTTTAGCATCGAAAAAGCGCAAGGGGAGTTTCATCAGTTTGGTCAGGAAATCCGAAATCAACGAGATACTGATACGGGCATTGACATGCAGGGTAATCCAACTTTGAATAAAAGTGACTCCCATTTGAGTAACGGACAATACCAATTGGGCAATCAAAATCAGAGTAATCAGATTCAGATTGTTATTGCCGATTCCCTGGTCAACGACCGCTTGTGTCAGAAACGGAAATATCAAGGCCAGCACACTGCCAATCAACATCCCCACAGCCAATTGGACAATTTGCGATTTAAAAGGAAACAGATACCGCAGGAAATAGCTCAGATTCTTTTCCTGCTTTTCCTTGTCATCTTCGTGTGTGTAAAAATTGGGGGTGGGTTCCAAGAGCAAGGCGATTCCGGTATCATGTCCCTGTGTTTTGGAACTGACCCAGCATTTAAGAAAATCTTCCTTGTTCATCGTGTATTTTTCTCCGGCGGGGTCGGCAATGAACAGCCTCTCCCCCCGCCCTCTCCACAGGAGAGGGAGCTGCGAAGCCCGGTTTATTTTGTAAAGAACCACAAAATGGTTTTGATTCCAATGCAGGATGCAGGGGAATTTGACATTATTGGCTAATTGTTCAAAATCAATCCGGACGCCGGTAGTATGGAAACCGATGTTTTCGGCGGCATCACTGATGCCGAGCATACTCACGCCTTGGCGGGTGATGAATGATTTTTCACGCAAAGTCTGGAGCGTGTAGCTGCGACCGTAATGCTTGGCAATCATGCGGAGACAGGTCGGGCCGCAGTCCATAGCGTCAAATTGGAGATAATGTGGAAAGGATTTTTTCAAAAGAGTATCAATTTACGGTTGCAAATCTAAAGCAAAAAAGACAAGCCGTGAAATTTTTATGTACACTTTTTCCTACAGAATGTCTGAATTTTCAGACGTTTTCCGGGTTTTTACTATTTTGACCAAATGGTCGGAGGATAATTCCTTTATTTTCAGTTCACTTGTTTCAATAAGAGCTATATAGTTTTTCCGTTGATTTTCATCTCTGCTGTAAAGGGTGATCATTTAATTTACGGTTTCAATAATTTACGGTTTTCAACTTCTTGTAACACCCTTATTTGTTGAATAGCAATTTGATTTAATTTTATTAATCGTTCTTTTTGAACAAGTCCTTCATTAATAAGAACAGCATTGATATTTTCCATGTTCGACAAGCAAATCAATTCGTTTATTGTTGCGTAATCGCGGATATTTCCTTTCAAATCGGGGTTGTCTTCCCGCCAGCCTTTGGCTGTTATACCGAACAATGCCATGTTTAAAACATCGGCTTCGTTGGCATATATAAAAGAGATTTGTTGCTGTGTCAATTCAACCGGAATAAGGTTTTGCTTGATTGCATCCGTGTGGATTATGTGCATAAGTTCCACCGTATCTGCCTGCTTTGGCTGTAATTCCAATAGCATTGGTTTTTTCAATCCATTGCTTTACCGATAAAACAAAATTATTACTACCTGCAGAATTTTTAATTGTACCGAATTCGGTATAATTAAAATTAGGATTGAATAAAATTTCCCACTCTCCAATATACTCAATTGTGCTTTTCAGGCTTAACCATTTAATGATAATATGCTCTTCCAATTGGCTGTGTGCCATGTCAGTTTGTACATTTCTTCCTACAGAATATCTGAATTTTCAGATGTTTTCCAAGTCTTTACTATTTTAACCAAATGGTCGGAGGATAATTCCTTTATTTTCAGTTCATTTGTTTCAATAAGGGCCATATAGTCTTTCCGTTGATTTTCATCTTCCAGATACAAGGCCAATAAATCATCTTCTAAGATTTTGGAAATCAAAATCAACAATTCCAAATCAATACTCCGCCGTTCAAACAAAGAATATACGCTACTCCTGTTGCAATGCAAGGCATTCGCAAATTCAGTGACACGCATGCCGCGTTCCGTTAGTTTTTCACGGATAACCGAACCAATGTGTACGTTTTTCATTTCTAAATAGTTGGGATTTATTTAAAATAATAAAGCATGGAACTTATCTTATCTGCCTGTCAAAGGTATCGCCAAACACCAGGTAATCACAAATAAGGAAGTCCATGCTCGTACACGGACATTCACTTATGTTACAATGTGATTACCTTCATTCAATTGGCGATTTTATGACAGGCACAAGCAACAAAGCAAATGCTTTTAATATTTTATGTCTTTATTTTTTATTTCTGCATAAATCAATTATTTTTATTCAACTCACAAAAATAGGAATTTATTTTTACAATGCTCTCTAATCGGCAAGTTCTTTAAAAATAAAAATCCGCAAAGTATTGTTTAATTATACTTTGCGGAATATTTTTTTTTCTTGGGTTAATACTTTACGGTAGTAATTCTTCGATCATTTTACGCATTTCATCATTGCCGGGATAGCCTGTGATTTTGTTTTTGAATACTCCGTTGGCATCATATAATAAATAAGTTGGAATACCGCTGAAATCAAAACTATCCAACAGATAATCCCATTCTTCCCTTGTCAGGTAATACTGTTCACCTCCTATTTCAATCACTTTCTTTTTCCAAAGTCCAAACTTGGATGTAGGATTGGTGATATAAACAAAAACGATCGGTTTATCCTGCATTTTGCTTTTGAGCGGCTTGGATTGCCTCATAGCGTCAAGACAAGGCCCACACCAAGTGGCCCAAAAATCCACGAATACCACTTTCCCTTTATACCGGGCAATAATAGCATTCATTAATTCTTCCTTAGGAACAGCCGGTGTTTCTTTTTTATATTTGGAAATTTCTCTGACAGCTTCTAATATTTTTTCATT
>JAISKT010000045.1 GCA_031261295.1 Candidatus Symbiothrix sp.
GAAATGGAATCCCGCTTGAAAGATACTTACGGCATTACGGTGTATCAGGAGCAGGTCATGCTTTTGAGCCGCGACCTGGCCGGCTTCACCCGCGGCCAATCCGACGAGTTGCGGAAAGCAATGGGTAAAAAGCTCAAGGACAAGATGGAAGCGCTGCACGAGAAATTCATCAAAGGAGCAACGGATAAAGGATTTGGGCCGCCGGAAAAATTGGAAAAAATATGGAGCGACTGGGCGGAATTTGCCAAGTATGCGTTCAACAAGTCGCATGCGACTTGCTATTCCTGGGTATCTTACCAAACGGCTTATCTGAAAGCGCATTATCCGGCGGAATTTTTGGCGGCCAACTTAACCCGCAACCGGGACGACATCGGTGAAATCACCAAATTCATGGACGAATGCCGCTCCATGAGCCTGAGAGTATTGGGGCCGGATGTGAATGAATCGGATTTGAATTTTACGGTAAACAAAAAAGGCAATATCCGGTTTGGCTAGGGCGGCGTGAAAGGCGTTGGCCGGGGCGCTGTGGAAGCGATTGTCAACGAAAGGGAACAAAACGGCCCGTTCACCGGCATTTTCGATTTTGTGGAAAGAGTCAACCTCACAGCCTGCAACAAGAAAAATATTGAAGCGCTAAGTCTTGCGGGAGCATTTGACAATTTTCCGGAAGTGAGCCGGGAACAATTTTTTGCCGAAAACCCCAAAGGAGAGGTGTTTGTAGAAACGCTGATTCGTTACGGGAATAAATATCAACAAGATAAGAGTTCCGCCATGAATTCGCTGTTCGGCAGTTTTGAAGTGGAAATTTCCAAACCGGAGATTCCGAAGGCTGAACCTTGGAGCAACATCGAACGTTTGAATAAGGAAAAGGAACTGGTAGGCATTTATCTTTCGTCCCATCCGTTGGACGAACATTACATGGCGTTGAATTATGTATGCAACTTGGGAATGAAAGATTTTGAAGAGGCAAAAACAAATCGCATCAATCAGGAGTTGATAATCGGCGGAATAGTAACGAATTACCGGGAAGGTTTTACGCGGAACGACAAGCCTTTCGGCATCCTGAAATTAGAAGATTTTACGGGAAGCGGCGAAATTCCGTTGTTCGGGAAAGATTTTATTGATTACGGGAAATACGGCCGTCCCCATATTTATTTAATGATAAAAGGCGCATTTACACCGAATCAGTACAATCCGAACAATGTCAATTTCAGGATTACATCCATTCAGCCGTTGAATGAAATCAAGGAGAATCTGGTAAAAAAAATCACCCTTTCCATTCCTTTATATAAATTGGATGATGCAATAATTACCGAGTTATCTTCGTTGATTAAAAATAATCCGGGCAACAGCGCCTTGTATTTCAAAATAGAAGATTTGGAAAAACAGTTGTCGGTGTCGTTGGCTGCCGAAAACGGGAAATTCCGTATCAACAAAGAGATTGTACAATATTTGGAAAAAGAAGAAATAGAATTTGAAATTAATTAACATATAAAAAATAAATCAATATGGCAACACAGATTACAGATGCCGGATTCAAGGAGTTATTGGAAGGGGATAAACCCTTAGTAGTAGATTTTTGGGCGGAATGGTGCGGCCCGTGTAAAATGATTACACCCATTGTGGAAGAATTAGCCGCGGAATATGCAGACCGGGTCGTCATCGGGAAAGTAAATGTCGATGAAAACGACGAATTACCCACCGAATACGGCATACGGAGCATTCCTACGCTACTTTTCTTCAAAGGAGGCGAATTGATAGATAAGCATATCGGAGTCATTTCCAAAGATGCTTTGGAAGAAAAAATCAAAACATTGCTGTAAATGTTATTTCGAGCGAAGTGGGAACGCTTCGCTCGCAGTGCCGTTAATTAAACAATTCAGTCAGCCAACTTATTAATTTAAGACACGTTGCTTCATCGGTTGATAAATACTTTTTGGTAATACTTAATCCCATGGGAGTTCCGGGGTATTCTTGCCACGCCAACCATGTGTGAATAGCCGCTTTTGACTTATGTACTTCAGAATATTTGTTTAATTCCTGATTTTCAATATTTTCTAATGTTGAATGGACAATAGGTAAAAGACTATCGCCTTGGGGTACTAAAAACGAAATAAAGTCCTCTAACATTCCATTAGAATTATTATTGGGCATTATCCATACACCTACTTTTTGTGTTCTATTTTTTATAATTAAACCTGTTTCCGGTAAATTGTCCGGTATATCAAAGCCGATTGCAGACAAATTGTTTTTCAAGGAATTCCAACGCGATTGTATGTCAATATCTGCGTCTATAATAATACCAATCGTTTCTGTTCCCGATTCTTTAAATCGAACAGATATATCTTTATACAGATTTTTAATACCTTTACAATCTACAACTTCAAACGTTTTTGGGATATTATATTTATCACACAAAGCCCAAATAACATGTTTGTCATCATTTCCTTCAACCAAAAGTTTTTTATTAAAAATTTCTTGTATTTTCATCAGCGGGTTTCAATATTATGCTCATTAGCAATCATTAATTCATTGGGAGAATATTCAACAGACTTTATTTCTCCATTCTGGTTGTCTAAACGGATAAGTTTTCCTTTAACGGTATTACCGGAACTATTCAAAATGCTTTCAAAACCGGAAATACAATCATTACTGTGGGTAGTTGCAAAAACTTGAATATTTAGCGCCTGGGATAGTTTAAAAATAATTTTCCATAATTGTTCCTGAACTGTATAATGCAAGCCATTTTCAAACTCGTCAATCAGTAAAAATCCGTTATCAGCATTTACCAATGCTAAAATAGTAGTTAAAATATGGTTAATCCCATCCCCCATACTTTTTAATGGTAATACTTCAGACGTATCCGATAATTTAATTACAGCATTCCTTAATCGTGAATTTTCTTCTTTTATAAATGCAATTCTTTCTGTCTTTGGTTCAATTATTTTTAGCGCTTCAATTACATAATTTTCTTTTTCAGTTAAGGCAATATTATCAAATAGTTTTTCAATTATTTCTCTGCCAATATTTCCTGTTCTGATAAATTGAAAATTATCGAAATAAGTTGAATTTTTATATACTGTCCGATAAAAAAAACGTTCTCGTGTTAAAGGAAGCATTAAAGGTGTCCCATCAACATATATTTCAAAACCTATTTTACAGTTTTTATTTTCATTTTCGTTTTCAGAAAGAATTCTTTTTCGCTGAATAATTTCGCCTTGTTCATCTGTTTGATGTTCTTCAATATACTTGACAAATCTTAAACTAATAGACTTTTCAAAAGAAATCTCATCTCCAAACAGCGTATGGTTTATTTCTCCCACCCTAATTGCATCTGTTTTGTTAAATTTAACAATTCTATTGGTGAAAAGAGAAGATAATGAGCGAATATTTGACTCTATCGCATTGTTTAATTCTGTTTGTCTAAAATATTCTCCTCGATTTTCTAACAATT
Organism: Candidatus Symbiothrix sp.; assembly: GCA_031261295.1. Classification (GTDB taxonomy): domain Bacteria; phylum Bacteroidota; class Bacteroidia; order Bacteroidales; family Azobacteroidaceae; genus Azobacteroides. The sequence goes on from JAISKT010000045.1 coordinate 3,455, forward strand.
GAAGAATACAATTCAAATCGCCCTTACTTGCATAAATAGCAATCGCTTCCAAAATAGTTGACTTTCCAGTATTATTTTTCCCCGTAATCAAATTTATTTGGTCAACAGAATCTATTTTAAATTCTTTCAGATTTCTGTAATTTTTTATATACAATGAATCTAACATATTAAAATTATATTATTTAATTCAGACAAAAATACAATAAAGTTTTCAATTTTACAGGCTTTTTTAATTGGCAACTAACGTATTATTATATAATTCTTTATTTTGAAGAATCTCGACTGCTTTATTCAGCACCGCATCGTCCCGCAATTCATAAATCATCTGGCCTTTGGCATAATAATACTGTTTCATCAGTTGGATAGCCAAATATTTGGTTATTTGTGTTTTATGTAATTCCAAATCTTTATCCAAGTCCGGAGTGAGTTTGTTTTCCAATGCCTGAAATTCCGTACGGGCGCCGTCGTAATATCCTTCAAACTCCATGATTTTCTTCAAGGCTTCCAGCGCTCTTCCACTTTGCCGGTCGTATGTAAAATCTTTTGACTTAACAAATTCCTTGAATTCCCTGTAAATATCGTCCGTTAAAACAAATTCGGAAGGAGAGGCAATCTTCGGATGCGTCGCCCGCCATTGAACCACAAAATCAAAGAAAACAGAACCCGCTTCCATGTAATAGATAATCGTCGGGATTTTCTCGTCTTCTATCACAAAATCGGGAAGGACGCCGCCGCCATCCCTTACCGGACGGTTGTGGCTGGTGTAATAAACCGTTGTCAAACTATCGGGAATCGATGAACCTCGCCCGTCCTCGTCCCGGTTGCTGTAATCAATGGCTTGAATTGAACGCCCGCTGGGAATATAGTATTTGGAGGTGGTCAATTTCAGCCGCCCGTCATAAGGCAATTGCCGGGTCGCCTGCACCAAACCTTTGCCATACGTCCGCGAACCAACGATAATTCCCCGGTCCAAATCCTGAATGGTTCCCGACAGGATTTCCGATGCGGAAGCCGAATTTCCATTGACCAATATCACCAAGGGCAAATCCGGTTCGATGGGCGATTGAGTGGCGCGGTAAGTCCGGTCCATTTGTTTGACTTTTCCCTTCATCGAAAGCAACAGTTCGCCTTTCGGAAGAAAATAGTTCAGCATATCCAAGCAATCTTCCACTACGCCGCCGCCATTGTCCCGCACATCGAATATCAACGAATTGACATGTTGATTGGTGGTCAAATCAATCAAGGCTTCTTTCACAGCCTGAGCGCTTTGCGTAGTAAAACCCGAAAGATACAAGTAGCCGCTTCCACCCTCCAGCACCCCATAATAAGTAACCGGATTGATATGGATGCGTTTCCTTTCAAAGGTAATTTCCCTTGTTTTTTTCTCTCCTGCCCGTTGGATTTTTAATTTGAGGGTTGTATTCGGTTGCCCTTTCAGGCGTTCACTCGCATAAGCCGAAGTTTGTCCTTCCATGCTTTCCCCGTCTATCGACAATATTTCATCGCCTGGAATCAATCCGGCCAAGGCAGCCGGCATGTTTTCATAAGGATCCGTAACAATAATCTTGCCGTTTCTCGAAGAAATGACAGAACCGATTCCGCCATATTCACCGGTGGTTTGGAACTGAAAATCCGACATTTCTTCCTCCGGGATATATTGGGTATAAGGATCCAATTGCTGCAACATATAGGAAATATCGTTTTGGATTACCTGCTCAATATCCAAGGTATCGACATAATACAAGTTTAATTCCTTGAAAAGCGAATTATAGATATCTAAGTTTTTAGTAATTTCAAAACGCTGGTTTTCAGATAATTGAGCAAAAATTTCCGTGCTGTGGTTCCATGCTGAAACGATACATACGATGATTGCCATTCGCGCTATTTTCATATTAATGTAAATTTATTATATAATTTTTCTGCAAAGATATTGTATATTTGGAAAAATACACTTATCTTTGCAGCGCATTTGAGGAAAATGTGGAAAAATTCTTCCTTAGCTCAGTCGGTTAGAGCATCTGACTGTTAATCAGAGGGTCCTTGGTTCAAGTCCAAGAGGGAGAGCGATAAAACCCCAACAATCTATAAGTCAGATTGTTGGCGGTTTTGATTTTTATATTTGCACCCCATTTGCACCAACGAACAAAAAAGCGCCGATTAAACTGCTGTCTGATTTAGTGCTTTTTAGTTTTCCGATTTCGTAAATCATATTTCCTGCCGTCTGCCGCGTATTGATAATTGATTTTGCCCATTATGGCCGTAACTGTGATTTCATACGGTAAATTTAGGTAATTATATTCAGCGCCTTTGAACGGGTCTTTTTTCAGCCCGCCGTTCGCGAAGGCATCAACAGCAAATTCGATAAAAAAACGGTTAGACTGAAAAATTGAAACCGGACGACAAGGAAGATGTTTTTGTGCCCTTGGATGCTTTAAAAGCAAACTGCAGGAAATTCTAAGTGTTACGCTATAACAAAGCATCCCGATAATCCTTTACAAACCTATCGGGATAATTTGATATAGTTTCATAATGGCTGAAACATAAACTCACTCTACATCAAACTTACACTTACCTTCAAACAAAACCAAACTGTCTTTTTCATTAATAAGATAGTTTTTTTCTATCGTTTTACAATCAATAGATCTGCCATCCCATTCATATACTCTAAAATGGATAAATGGTTCTTCATCAAAATTTAGGCTATCTTTACAAACAAATTTTTCTAAATTTCCATTTTTAATGTAATCCATAAATACTAAACATACATCATCGTATTTTTTGTATCCTGAAAATCCATATCCTTCCGAAATTAACATTTCTTTTATTGGGGCAGGTGGTGGTAGTGGAACAGGTATAAGTACATTATTAATAAATTTAACAACAAAATCACTATCAGGACATGCCGTAAACAAAATGGTTATAAAAGGATATTGTTTAGATTGGATACTAATTGAATCAACAATATTCAAAATTTGAGAATCGATTCCATTGTAAATTTGCTCCTCTTTATTAGTTGATTTATTACAACTAATAAAAATTCCAATAGATATGTATAATAAAATAAAATTCCAATTTGCTTTCATTATATTCTATTTTTATGGATATATAATACTTTTTAATCTTTTACCCGATTGAATATTCAACTAACTTTTTGCCACATAGTCCCCTGTTCTCCGTAGCGTGATATTAATTCTGCAAAGCCGTTCGGCAAAGGCTCTAGCCCAATGTCGTCAATTTAAGGATTTTTTGAATACAAAAGGCCAAATTTATAGATTGGAAAACATTTTTTATTGACTCTTTTCCGTTCTATCTTGGTGTTGTTACAAACATATTTTTCTTAAATTGACGACATTGGGCTGGAGCCTTCGCCGAACCCAAACCATTCATTATTTGCACGTTACGCCAAACTTGGAATGACTGAAACACAAAATTTTCATTCTATTCCATCGGAACAACTAATTAAAGACCAACCAAGTGATTTATAATTATCCTTTTTCTCGTTGTATATTTGAACTGTCAGTCGATATATTTTCACATTAACATCTCCGATTTTTCTATTTATCTCTTCTTCTTCAGAATAAGAATGAGATGACATAAAAATAAACAGACTATCTGGTTCTTGTTTCTTGTAGTATAAACCACATTGTCCATTAAAAATAATCTCTTTTTCCTCATCAATCAGTATATCATTATTTTTATGATCTACATCAGAAATAACGGTTTGAGAATGTTGTCCTCCTAACCCCCATTGTCTCGTAGTTATAAAAATCTTCTGCCCTATATCTCTAAACTCTATAGCCGTAGAGTAATCAATGGACTTAAAGTCCTCGGATAATTTAGAAAAATCATTATTGATACGGACAATTAGAATAACTAAACACAAAAGTCCAATAGAAAGAAAAATCATACATCCTGTTTTTATTTTATTTCTTTTTTCCATAACTCCATCCCAATTTACTCATACGATATTGATAAGGCACTTCTCCATAAGTGGGAGCCTTAAATTGTTGTTTATTTGAACTCTGATATGTACCTAAAGTAACTATATCTAACATTTGTCCTTTAGAAAGAGCCTTTCCGTTACTTTCTTCAATATGCAAGGCTCCTGCCAATTTTTGAAAAGTTGTAAATGAAATACCAACGCCTAAATATTTTCCACTTTCAGCATTGTAGCCAGCCAAAAAATTACCCGCTGAACGTGAGGTGGCATATTTCCCATTAAGAAGAGCTCCAGTATTTTTATATTTTTGTTTTATATCAAAAAGTGCTCCTCCTTTTGATGCTTGGGCAATTTCTACTAAATCCATTCCTTTTGCCAGTTCATTCATCGTTGCAATAATCGGGTCAAATGATTTACCAAATTGAATGGTAGTTTCAGTCATAACTTCACCAGTCTCTGGATTTATAAATTCATTCCAAAATTCGGTTTCCCCCATTAGTTGTCCTCCTGCTGATGTGTCATCTTTACTATAATTTGCTGGATCCCATGTATTATGTCTATATACGTTCAAATCTCCATCATCATAAACATTGACCACTTGTCCTATAGAATCTGTATGTGTGGACATTCCCGTTGGGTCAGTATAATTTACCGGATTGTTCAAGCAATACGCATACGGACTCATCCAAGGATATTTTTCCGCCAGCGGGTCCGGCGTCAAGAACCGCGCCACCGCCGGGTCGTAGGGTCTGGCTTCGAAATCATACAAATTCAAGCCGTGCATTGATTCGTATTCCTTGCCGCCAAACTTGTAGGGCTGCTTACCCAAATTCGCGCTTTCGTTTTGTGAAGTCATCCCATACGGGTAATAGAAATTATATTGCTGCGATTGCCCGTTGGCATTGGCAACGACTGCATTGTTGCCCAAATGGTCTTTCAGGTAAAAATAATAGACGCCGTTTTCAATGTAGCCATTATCAATAAGAATACGCTTCAAACTGCTGTTTTCGTAAATCATATTACCTGCATAATCCGTATATTTGAAGTATAAGATATCTATATTTACATGATTCGTAAATAGACCGCTTGAGGAACCTGTATTCTCTATCGGATTCAGGGAATAGGACGGACACCACTCGTAAGAGGATTTCAATTTCCTGCCGTCTGCCGTATATTGATAACTGATTTTGCCCATTATGGCCGGAACTGTGATTTCATACGGTAAATTTAGGTAATTATATTTATATTCAGCGCCTTTGAACGGGTCTTTTTTCATTCCTCCGTTCGCATTGTATTCGTAATGGGCATTCGCATTGTTCGAGTAATCGATAAAACCGCCCCGGTCCGATTCATAATCCGGATCGTCATAGTCAATATCTCGCGTTTGCGACATTCGGTTGCCGTCGTAAGAGATTTGCAACACATCACTATATCCCCAATCTTCCATACGTGACAAATAGGTGATATTGCCGTTCTTATCATATAAATAATGCGTATCGTAACTATTCCCATATCCTGCATTCCCATTTTGAACAAAAAAATTGCGGGCTTCCGTCAACTGTGAAAAAGCATCGTAGAAATAGTTGTAACCCACGTAACTGTCTGCACTCGGACCCTGACGCATCGAAGCAATATTTCCGTTGTAATATTTGGTTCCCTGTCCGAATATTTCATTGTAATAGAGTTTCTCGGAAAACAATGATCCCGCAATACTGTTTGTCCATGAACGGATATTGTAACCGTAAGTCTGTTTCAGATTGGGTTTTCCCGCTGCCTGCGTGGTTTTCAACCGCCCCAATTCATCGTAGGTATTATCCGCCAACATGACTTCCGTTCCGGAATTTAATTGATGCTTGGTTTGTTTCAAACGTCCGGCATGGTCATAGTCGTAAGTATAGAGTTCCGTTTGGGTATTGCCCATAGCGGAATGGATGTGTTTTCGTTTGGTGGGCTGACCGGTGAAATTGTACGCAAAATATTCTTTTTCCATACCCCCCGGCAGATAATTGGAAGATTTGCTTTGTATCACTTGCCCTTTATAGTCGTAATACAGGACGGAATAAAGATATTTAGACGTTGTGTCGTTCAGGACAGCCGTCAGCGTTCCGGTAAGCAGTCCTTTGTAACCGCCCGTATAACGGGTTCCGTAACCGGCAACCGTTTCACAAGCCACATCCGTAGTGTTGGGAATCCCGTTATGGCCCATAAACAGGTAATCATCGTAATAATTGACGGTTAAAACAGTGGGTGTCGTAAGGCTGATGCCGGTAATATTGTAGCCTTTATAACTGTTATCCGTATTGGGATTAGGGCGTTCTGCCTTCACCACTATGTCTTGCAGCGGATTGGTTTCGTGATTCAGGCTGTTTTTACATATTCCGCTCAAGACGATTCGACCGAAAGCATCGGGCAGCGAAAACATCCATTCGCCTTTCGCACGCTGCTCGCCGTCTTGACTGAAAATCAACCGGTCGGCTTTGTCGTAGATATAATAGACGGGGTCGCATCCGGGGATTCGTTTGGCTTTTACCCGGTTACGGTTGTCGTACCAATAAACATAAGCATATTTTTTGATTATATCATGCGTGGGGGTATAGGTTTGATTGGCTGCCAATCCTTCGGCTGCTTTAGGGGATAGCATATACCTTAAATTACCGAAATCATCATACACATAATAGGTGTCATGCTTAGTAGTTGTATTTACATCTTGGCGCATCAAAAGCACCCGTCCCAATTTATCCTTGTATTCAATGGATATGTGCCCGTCTTCATCGGTTGTTTCGGTGGCAAAAAGTTGTTTCGCGGCATAATATCCGTTTTTTACCAGATTATCGCCGGAGAGGTAATAATAGAAACAATCTGCTGCGGTATTGGTTTTGTAATTGATGCCGACAGGATGATTGGACGTTGTGCTTTGCCAATCCTGCCCGGGTCCGTATTGTTTCGTTACCCTGTTGAGAGGAGACGGTTCATAGACAGGATAAGAATAGGGTTTTGTATCTGCGGCGGCATTGTAAACAGTGTTGTTATAAACAGCCGCGGATTTTACCTGAAAACCCGTCAAATCTACAAAAGCGCCGTTGTTACCGGAAGCAATGACAGGCAACCAGGATTTGCTTTCCCGACCGAAAGCATCGTATTCCTGATACGTAATCAAATCTTTATGCCCGGGAGTAATTCCTTTCTGCACGGTTTCAACGGGGCGTCCCAAGCCGTCAAAATACCGGATGACATCCATATAGGTGCTGCCATCTTCTTTCGTATAAGTCCGGCTGGCTATATAATTTTGGTTTTGACTTCCTGACAAGGGAGTTTCTTCTTCGGCTTCTTCCTCCTCTTCTTCTGCTTCTTCCTCCTCTTCTTCTGCTTCCTCCTCTTCTTCGGTGAATCCGCTGATAGAAGTAGTAATATTGCCATTCTGACTATATCCTTCCGAAACGACATAATAAGTGCCCATCGGCAATACTTGCTTCAAGTAGGAATGATAGGAGTTGGAGCACTTCCCAACTCCGGAATAATCATCGTTGTAAGCAATCTGGGTGCCGGAAGCATTCAACAGCGATAGATAAGTATCGGAGAGGGCTGACCCGCAATGAGAAATCGTCACTTCCATTTCCTTGGTGAGTGTAAACCGGTAAAAAACATCATTAGAATTTTTTCCAACATAATTATTGGTGTAATTTGCCGTGTTTAATGTGTTGGTATAAGTGAACGTGACACTTTTAGTACCAACCTCCACCGGACTTTGCTGCGTATTCTGAGCGTATGCACTCCCAAATACATTCAATAATAAAATTGCTATAATATATTTTTTCATAAAACTCATAATTTATAATTCATAACTCATAAATTCTCTCATCGTTTCATTATTGTATAACTGATCAAGTGGTCGTTCAACCAAATATCCAAAATATAATTATTGGTTGGAATGCCCTGCAAATTGAGTTGGAAATTGCAGATACCGACCGGATACTTTCCTTGGGTTTTGTCTATCAAGATAGTTCCCATCGTATTACGTACTTGTACCCGAACCGTTGCCGGCTGCGGCAAATACAGTTCTACATTCAGCGGCGTGGTTTTGACCGGATTGGGATAAATATTGTAAGTCAAGCCCGCCCAAGGATCCAAATTCGCATTTTGCAAACTATCCAAGACGGCCAGATTAGCCTCATCCTGTAAATAATATTGTTCTTGCGGCGGATAGAAGAATGCCGTATTAAATACCTCTTTTACACTGTCTTGAAGATTGATAGAGCGTATCGTTTCGAAAACCGGATAACGGTATCCGCGGGAATACCAGCGACAGGTGACTATGCGCATTTTTGCCGATTGATTGCCTCCTTCCTTGAGGCTGTCATTTTCCAATATCGTTTGTACGGTTTTGACACGCAACACCTGATTCAAGGTGTCTTTGGAAGGCAGCAGCATTTTTCCATACGCATCGGCTTCGATACGG
>JAISKT010000092.1 GCA_031261295.1 Candidatus Symbiothrix sp.
TCCATTGAAAATACAGAGGATATAGAGAATAGTAGTTTGCGTGCCTGGCTGTTGAATACTTTTGCGGTCAATAACCTGATTAATGAGAGCCACGACTTAAAAAACCGCATTCTTTTTGAAGAAATACCGTCCGGACAGCGTTTCCTGACGACTGTGATAGAAGCCATGCGGGATAATTTGTGTTTAGCAATCACTTACCAGGCTTTTTGGTACGATACGCCATTTTTGTTGGTGATTGAGCCGTATTGCTTGAAAATTTTCAAACAGCGGTGGTATGTAATCGGCAAAAACCGCTCGATAAATGAAATTCGCCGGTATTCTTTGGATAGAATTCAGGAAATCCGGACAACGAATGAAACGTTTAAACTACCGAAAACATTCGATGCTAAAAGTCATTTTGAAAACAGTTTTGGGATTATTGTGGATCCCAACATTCAAGCTTGTGTAGTTAAAATAAAGGCTTTCGGCAACAGAAGAAAATATCTGCAAACCTTGCCGCTGCATCCTTCGCAGAGAGAAATAGAATCCAATGCGGAATATTCGATTTTTCAATATTATCTGGCGCCAACCCCCGATTTCAAACAGGAATTATTGGCGTGTGGCGCTGAAATAGAGGTGCTTTCGCCCCTTTCTTTTAGGAATGAAATAGCAGAAACGGTGACCAAAATGCAAAATTTTTACAAAAAAATTACCTAAATAATTTTACTGTGCAATTATTTGGCATAGCCTCCATCTACTTTTGTCGCATAATTATTAAATCTTTGAAATATGCGAATTGCAATTGTAGGCTCACGCGACTTTACCGATTTGGAAAAAGTGGAGCAGGAAGTACTGAAACGGGTGAGTGTGGAGAAAATCGAAAAAGTAGTGTCGGGCGGGGCAAAAGGCGCTGACACCTTGGCGAAAAAGTTTGCCGAAAAGTACAAAATCCCGCTTTTGGAATTTTTGCCCGATTGGAAAAAGTATGGGAAGGGCGCCGGACTGATGCGAAATACTTCGATTGTTGAAAATGCCGATATGGTGTTTGCCTTCCCCACGAAAGACAGCAAGGGGACGCGCGATACGATTCGGAAAGCAACCGAAAAAGGGAAAATAGTGAAGGTTTTTGAAGTGTGACAATAGCTTGCAATAGGAATTACAGCACATTCAGACAATCTATTGTTCAACAACAGGGCAAATTATTCAGCCGAATTGTAGAAGCCTTGTTTGAGCAAGCGATTGAATTTGCCGGAAACGAACAAATAGAAGATGCCTTGGCTGTCGGCAACGATGCCTTGACTTTTGCCAAATATTCGGATGCCGGTTATGCCAATCTTTATTTGGTCGGTCTGCTATGTCAGGCAAGCCTTGATAACAGACAACTGCAATCCGCCAAAAACTGTGTTAGTTTAGGAATGGAAATCATTCAAATCGGGGAAAGTTTAGGGGAGAATAAAGAGAGTTATGAAAACGATATGGATGCGTTTTTGGATTTGAAAGTGCGGATGGATAAGAAAAATGATATTGAAAATCAATAGATTAAAAAAAATCATTATCTTTGCTGATAATTAGAAATTAATAAAAATATAAAATTATGATGAAAAAAAGAGGTCTATCTACAAACTTTTTATCCGAATTAAAAGATGGATATTTACAACCGCTTGTTGATTATGTCAAACAAGACGAAACGCTCTTCTTTGCTATAAGAGAGAATTATATAAACATTTATTATAGAGGAGGTAATCTTCTTAAAGTTGAATCCGGTGCAACAAATACATATTGGGCAACATTTGATACAAATTACTTTAAGGATAGTATTATTAAATTACCATCTCAAACTTTATCCAATAAGGAACAAGTTTTGTCTTGGATTGAAATCTTTCCTTCGTTAAAACACGAAATGGATGTTTTTTTTAGCAAAAAAAGTAAATTGGAGAGAGAATTTCAACAATTGGTGGCAAGAGAAAATAGTTATTCTACAATTTCAAATGCTACAGACTATTTCATTGTTGATATAGAGTATGCTGCGGATAATGCTCGCTTTGATATGATAGCTATCAAATGGATTTCTAATGGAACAGCAAGAAGAAAAATAAATTCATGCAAATTGGCTTTGATAGAAATGAAGTATTCGGATGGAGCACTAACAGGTACATCTGGCATTCACAAACATATAAGGGATATTGAAAAAATTTCGCAGTCAGATATGGTTATCTTAAAAGAAGGTGCTGTGAATTGTTTTAAACAACTTCGAGACCTTGGATTAATTAAGTTTTCAAAAACGGGTAATCCACACCAGATTGATGAATTAACTGACGAACTTCCTGAATTCATCTTAGTATTAGCCAATCATGACCCTGCATCTTCAATATTAAAAGGGGCATTAGAAACAATGCCTCCATTAACAAATGCCGAGTTAAAATTTGCTGTGGCAAACTTTATGGGTTATGGATTGTTTGATGAAGGCATGAAAAACTTGAAAGATTTTCTAAAATTATTATGAAAATAACCATCCATCGCGGAATCAACCAAATCGGTGGTTGCATCACAGAAATTGCAACCGCCAATAAACGTATTCTCATTGATTTGGGACAAAATCTGCCCGACAACAAAGGTATCGTGGAGGATAATCTGGCAAATTCGCCAACCATTGAAACGCTGACCAATGGAATAGATGCCATTTTCTATACCCATTATCATGGCGACCATATAGGGCTTTTTCATTATGTGCCGGACGCGATTCCGCAATACATCGGCGCTACGGCAAAACAAGTGACAATCTGTAAACACAAACAATTGAGTCGCTTACACAGTCGCAAGGAACGTTCCGAACTGGAACTTTCCAAATTGGAAAAGATGCGGACGTTTGTTCCGGCTCAACAGATTACCGATATTGAAGGATTTACAATAACGCCCTTCTTTGTGAGCCACTCCGCTTGCGATTCTTTTATGTTTTTGATCGAGGCAGAAGGGAAAAGGATATTGCATACCGGTGATTTTCGCGATCATGGTTATTTGGGAAAAGGCTTGTTGCCAACCATTGAAAAATACATCATCAAAGAAAAAGTCGATATTCTTATTTCCGAGGGAACGATGCTGTCGCGCTTGGACGAACGGGTGCAACATGAAAAAGAATTGAGAAAGAAAGTCATAGAAGTGATGAAACGCTACAAAAACGTTTTTGTGATGTGTTCTTCAACCGATTTGGAACGCTTAGCCACCTTTCACAGCGCCCATAACCACGTTGAAAAGCGACCCTTTGTTTGCGATGATTTTCAACAGGATGTATTAAAAATATTTACAGAAACAGCAGGAACAAAAACCGATTTGTTCAATTTCGATAAAATATATTCATTCCGCCCAACAAATAAAAAACTGGTTGCATATATGAAAGACCGGGGTTTTTGCATGTTAGTTCGGGCAACAAAGAAGTTCGATAAGTGGTTGGATGTCCTTCTTCCGCAACTCGATAGCCAAGAAACGGTTTTGATTTATTCGATGTGGACAGAATATGTTAATTCCGATAATGTCAAACATGCAAAAGACGATTATTTGAAATTTGTCGGACGATTTCCTGCGATTGAAAAAATACATACCAGCGGTCACGCATCGGCAGAAGCCTTGGCGAATGTGTGCAATCTCGTCAATCCGGTTGCGGCTATCATTCCGATACACAGCGAACACGCCGACCATTTCGAAAAATTGGATATAAGTGAAGAACTGAAATCGAAAATTGTTACGGAATCAACAGTTATACAAGACATAGAGATAAAAATCAACGCAACAAAATACGAGGACGAAGGGAAAGAACTTGCTGAGGAATATGAGAAAAAAATGACGGACAACTTTAAAAGAAGAATGAATTTTTTTGCAATACCCAAAAAAGTATGAGCATCGAAAAAACAATTGACTATACGGACAAAATAAAATCAGTCCTTTTCGGCGTTGCCGTTGGCGATGCGTTGGGTGTTCCGGTTGAATTTAAAAGCCGGCAGGAACTAAAGCAAAATCCGGTAAGCGATATGATGGGTTACGGAACGTACAATCAGCCGCCGGGCACTTGGTCGGATGATAGTTCGCTGACATTTTGTTTAGCAGAAGCCTTGACACAGGATTTTGACTTGAATACAATCGGTCAAAATTTTGTAAAATGGTATCAGGAAGGTTATTGGACGCCTTACGGAGAAGTTTTTGATATTGGAAATTCTACAAGAAAAGCTCTATACCGGATTTCTAACGGAACAAAACCCGAATTGGCAGGCGGTTGTGAGGAAACTGATAATGGCAATGGCTCACTCATGCGGATTGCCCCTTTGCTGTTTTATCTTTTAGACAAAACACCGGACGAACGTTTTGAAATAACCCGGCAAGTTTCTTCCATTACGCACCGGCACATCCGTTCGGTTATTGCCTGTTTCTATTATCTTGAATTTGCCCGGCAACTTTTGGAGGGTAAAAGTAAGTGGTTGATTTATAAAAATTTACAAACAGAAATTACCGATTATTTGCTTTCTCTTTCCGTCAACCCAACAGAAATAACCTTGTTTGACCGCTTGTTGAAAGGAAATATTCACGAATTACCGGAAGCCGAAATATCCGGCAATGGATACGTGTTGCATACGCTCGAAGCCGGTATTTGGTGTTTGCTGACCACCGACAATTACAAAGATGCTGTCTTGAAAGCCATTAATCTGGGCGAAGACACCGACACAACCGGCGCAGTCACCGGCGGACTTGCCGGATTGCTTTATGGGTTTGAAAATATTCCGCAAAATTGGATAAAGCAATTGGCGAGAAAAGAAGATATTGCCGATTTGGCGGAACTGCAATTATGCCAACCCTAAAGCAATCTGCCAAGAAATGGTGTGTATTCAATTATTTCTTGGATGATGAGATGAAAGAACGGTATGTAGCGTTGATAAATGGACAAAACACATCTAAGTAGTAACTACACAGGTCATGTAAATACTAATTTAGCGCAACCATCGCTTCACGTTTTTTGAGGCAGGACGCTATTGATTTTTAATAAATTATTTTTGTCCGTTTCACCGCACCGTTTTCATACATCTCTTCACGAATGTAGAAGGTATGTGATTGCGGTTTATAGATTTGATTACCGGATAAATTGTAATATCTCGTTGCCACTATCTTTCCTTTTGCGCGAACAGGTGACAGATTAGTAGTCGTACACGCTTCTTTTACAATTACATAATAAATGTAAGTTTCTTTACTCTTTTGAGTAATTACATACTCTCCTGCATCTCCTAACGTGATCGTTGCCTCTACAAGAGTCAATCCATTAATCGGTAATTCTGTGATTTCAGTATCATCCACTTTCAAAGAACCAACCACACCGGCTTTCGCATTTGCACCTATTGTTAAAGTGGCGGCATCTGTGGTAGTTGTAAATGTAATACTACCTTTGCTGTCCATTTTCAATCCTTTATTCAGCGATATGCCGTTGTATGCAATTGTACCACCATTGGAAGAGGTGCTACCGGTAATAGTAAATGCATTGTCCGTATTCGTGTCGGTTGCCGGAATATATTCTTTTTCACAAGCGCCGGTAGATGGGTCAGTTCCCGGATCAGTTCCAGGGTCGGTTCCGGGATCGGTATTGCCTGTTTCCACCCCACCGATTTCCAATACGCTGCCTTTATAGGCTAAGATAGACGCTGCAAGAGCAGGGATAATTTCGGCATTCGTATCTTCGCTGTCGGGGAAAGTATATTTGAAATCTCCACCGTTTACACGTCCTGCATATTGCATCACACTTGCTTTCGCATCTTCCGGAGTTTGCACGGAATAGGAATACATGATACTTGCGTTGGTGTCAAAATTGTTGTAAGTAAAAGCGCCGCTTTTTGTCTTTATGGTGCTTGGAATCGTTTCGTCACGACTGCTTGCTACTACTGCATCAAATTCAACCGGAGCGGAACTTGCATTGTAAGGCACAAATTTGGATGCGTCAATTATTGTATTGCCGTAAGCTTTGATGATACCGCCGGTTTCACTTGAAAAAGTACCGCCGCTGCCACCGGAGATGTCCGAACCTTGCAGTGAAATCAACATCGGATATTTGCAATGACGGAAATAATTGTTTTCCACAAAAATGGAAGGACCATCTTTGGCTGCACCTATTCCGTATTTGGAATTACCGTCAAAATAGTTGTTATACACGTGCACGGTATGCGCACGCACGCGCGGATGGCGGCTATCGGAATGGTCGTACCAATTGTGATGATAAGTGTGTAATTCGGGAGGTTCGGTACCATTCCCTAACAAATTACATTTTCCCGAATCCCAAAAGTGATTGAAAGAATAAGTGGTATAGCCGGATGTTTTGCTATCCAAAGAGCCGTCGCCTTTGTTTTTATCGCCACCCCCATTTTTGCCGTAGAAAAAGTCATTGTTATGTACCCAAATATTTTTATTACCCACTTCCAAAGAAACACCATCATCCGGAAAATTCATAAAGCCGATATTCCGGATTTCTACATTCGCACATTGCCTGATATGGATACCCCAACCGTTAGCCGTTGCATCATCTCCTACACCTTCGATAGAGGTATTCATCGGCGTAGCCGATTTACCTTTAGAATCCAAGAGCGAGAGACTGTTAATCTGACCGCTCATATCACTTGCCGTTACATTTCCAATCATACGGATAGACAATGGAACATTATCGTATCCTTTTTCTCTACCTGCAAATATATCGCCTATCCCCGTGCGTATTTCTACTTTTCCTTTATTATCTACCACAACGCCCAATTCTACTGTTTTTGCATTCGCGGCCGTCAAATAAAGGACTCTTGCATTCGATTTCAATGTCCCGTCATCATTATAGGCGCCTGAACCGGTTTTTTGAGGAGAATTAGCAGAAAATGCAAAACCTTCGCGCACGTGTGCTTTTACTTGGATAGATGTACTGACAGCGGCTTGTGCCGCATCTTCCGTATCATTAATCACCGGCGCCACTTTTAACAGGTAGTTTCCGGCTTTCAAACCCAACGCATCCGCCCGATAATATGTTGCATATTTACGCACCAACGGAGCATCTAATTTTATATAAGCAGCATCTTGCGCATCCGCCGCTTTCACATATACATTATAATTGGTGGCATCTGTTACCGGCGACCATTTTATGTATGCCGATTCCAACCAACCTGCCGATTCGGTAATTGTTATTTGCGCTTGTGTTTGCAGCAGCGTCAACAATCCCATTGCGATAAGAATAAATGTCTTTTTCATTTTATTTATGAAATTTATAAAAACAAATATAGGGCTTTATTCTTTATTGCGTTATATGTTTGCGCACATAAACCAATTTCTCAACTATCAAAAATCAATTTGTCCCCTGCTTTGTCGCTACGCTCGAAAAGATTACACCGGATCCACATCATATTGGATCACCGCATAGCGAAATGTCGGATTATCTAATATCTGCTTTTGCGCCTGTTCCAGTATTTCCCGAAGCCTGTTTCCCGAAGCGCCGGATTCGATTTTCAATAGGATTTTTTTAATATACAGGTTTTGTATTTTGGCCACAGCCGGTTTATCCGGTCCCATGACGCGGTCGCCCAATTTTTCCCGTAACAAACGGGCGTATTCGTTGGCTAAGTCGCGCAGCAATTCTTCGTTCCGATGTTTGAGTGTAAGCTGAATCAACCGGAAGAAAGGCGGATATTTGAATAATTCCCGTTCTTCCATTTGCCGGTTGAACATGCCTTCGTAGTCTTGTTGCAGGATGTTTCCAATCAGCGGATGGTCGGGATGCGAAGTTTGCAGGATGACTTCTCCTTGCGTCTTGCGCCGTCCGGCCCGTCCTGCCACCTGCGACATCAATTGATAGGCGCGTTCGTAGGCCCGGAAATCCGGAAAATTCATCAAGGCATCGGCATTGAGGATGCCTACCAGACTTACTTTACTGAAATCCAATCCCTTGGAAATCATTTGCGTCCCAATAAGAATTTGCGTTTGCCCGTTTTCAAAACGGGAGATAATTTCTTCAAAAGAGCGCTTGCTTTTAGTCGTATCGCTGTCCATCCGGTCCACCGAAACATCCGGGAAAAGCGCTTGAATGTCTTCTTCCACTTTTTCCGTTCCGTAACCCATGGTTTTCAATTCCGTATTTTTACATTCGGGACATTCCTTGGGCAATTGGTAGGTTCGTCCGCAATAATGGCAAGTCAGTTGGTTGTGCCGTTTATGATATGTCAGGCTGATGTCGCAAAACCGGCATTTGGGCGTCCAGTCGCAAATCTTGCAAATCAGGCTTGGGGCAAATCCCCGACGGTTTTGAAACAATAAAACCTGTTCGCCTTTTTCCAAGGTTTCCTTCATGCGTTCCATTAAAAGAGGTGAAAAAATCGTTTTCATCTTTTTCTTCCTTCGCAACTCCTTCACATCCACCGGAATAATGTTGGGTAATTCGGTTTCTTCAAAACGCTTGTCCAACCGGACATAACCGTATTTTCCCGTTTGTGCATTGTGAAACGATTCCACCGAAGGAGTGGCGCTGCCCAAAACGACTTTGGCGCCGTGCATCGTTGCCAGCACAATGGCTGCATTGCGGGCATGGTAGCGGGGAGCAGGGTCTTGCTGCTTGTAACTCGGCTCGTGTTCTTCGTCCACAATAATCAAACCCAAATCGCGGAACGGCAAAAAAACAGACGAACGCACCCCCAGGATTATTTCGTAACCGGCATCATTCAGGAGTTTGTTCCAGATTTCCACCCGTTCGTTGTTGCTGATTTTAGAATGATAAACACCCAATTTATCTCCGAAAAATTGTTTCAGCCGGTCGGTGATTTGAGTCGTCAACGCAATTTCCGGGAGGAGAAACAAAACCTGCCGGTTCAATTTCAAGGTTTCCCGGATAAGATGCGTATAGATTTCCGTTTTCCCGGAAGAGGTCACGCCGTGCAAAAGGCAAACATCTTTTTGGCGAAAACTTTGAACGATTTCATTATACGCCTGTTGCTGCAACGGATTCAGCGTATAAAGCGGTTTTAATTCCTTACCGTATATTTCTAAGCGGCTTACCGTTTTTTCATATTTTTGAAGAATTTCTTTTTCAATTAAACCGTTGAGAGCCGCATCATTGGATTGACTTTTCGCTAATAATTCTTTCTTAGAAATTTCCTGAATACCCGCATCGGAAAGTTTGGCAAATTGGATAAAAGCCAGCAGCAAATGTTCCTGTTTGGCCGACCGTTTGACTTTTTTGAAAATAGAAAGGAAATCCGCTGCACTTTCATAACCGGGCGCCATCCGGATAAATGGTTCTTTCCGTTCGGAATAGCTTGTTTCTTTTTCCGACTGAAATCCCGAAGGCAAAACCGCTTTGGAGACTTCGCCCAGTTTACAAAGGTAATAATTGGAAATCCACTCCCAAAACCGGAGTTGCGGCCGCCGGATGACCGGTCGGGCGCTTTCTACGGCAAGCACCGGTTTGATGGTTGAAGTAACGGCAGGCGGTACTTGTTTGATATGGGAAACCACGCCCGAATAACGTTTATTTTTTCCGAAGCTCACCAATACCAGACTTCCGGCGCCGATTTGCGACTCCATTTCCGGGGGCACAAAATAGGTAAATGTGTCGGCCAAGGGTACGGGTAACAGGACTTCTATATACATTATTTTTTATTTCTGAACGAAGAGGCATACGTTCCGATGACGCTCAAAACGGCGCAAACGATGAAAGTGATATGCAAACTCTTCATAAATTGCGGATAGATTTCGGGAACAATCATCCGGTTGCCGACATGCAAAGACAGGGCCATCATGGCAATACCCATACTAAATGCTTGCCCGGTCAACCGCATCGTGCCCATGGTTGCTGAGGCTTGTCCGAAATATTTCTTTTCCACCGAACTCATAATGACATTTGAGTTGGGAGAAGAAAACAGTCCAAATCCTACGCCCAACAAAATTAATAAAATAAGTATAATAATGATGGGTGTTGTCGTTGAAAGGAAAATTAATCCGCATAAACCGACCAGAATAATTCCCATTCCGGTGGTTGCCAATATGGACGGATTGATTTTATCGGACAATTTCCCGGCAAAAAGGGAAACTACGCATTGCATACAAGCTTGAACAATCAATATAAATCCGGCATCTTGCGCATCAAATCCGCGGATGGATTGCAGGTACAAACTCATCATAAAAGCGACCGCGAAAGTCGCCGCATAATTAATCAGCGCCGAAAGGGAAGACAAGCCGAAGACTTTGTTTCCTTTGAAAATACGGACATTGAAGACCGGTTGCTGGTGTTTTAATTCATAAAAAACAAAAAAGACGAAAGCCAAAATTCCGACAGCAATCCAGACAAAGGCGCTGGTTTCGGGCAATTTGGAAAATCCGAATATCAATCCGAACAATCCGACCGCATAAATAATGGAACCGAAATAATCGAAACCTTCTCCTTTGGCTTCAATCCATTCTCCTTTAAGGATGATGAGTGAGCAAACTACCGCTATCAATCCGAGGAGGGCAATAAGGTAAAAAAGACTTTGCCAACCCCAATAATGCGTGAGTATTCCGCCCAGAAAAGGGCCGGAAGCCAAGGCAAAATAAACCACCGCCGTATTAATTCCAATCGCTTTTCCCCGCTCATGCGGTTGGAAAACGGAAGTCAGGATGGCCATGTTCGTCCCGAATATCATCGCGGCGCCCAATCCGGAAAGTCCCCGGAGAGTGATTAATACCCATCCGGAAGGCGCTATTCCACAAAGGAAAGTGGTAATACTGAAAAACGCCAAACCGAAAATAAATACTTTTTTGCGCCCGATTAAGTCGGCTAAGCGGGCAAAAGGCACTTGAAAAATAGCGGAAGCAATCAGATAAGAAGAAGCAATCCAACTGAGAGAAACAGCTTTCAAAGAGAAAGTTGCACTGATTTGAGGCAAAGCCAGATTAATGGCCGATCCCATAAAGGGAACCAGAAACGCGGCCATACAAATAACAAAAAGGACCGGGAATTTAGTTGTATCGTGTTGCATTTAAAATAAAGTTTTTGGATGCAAAGATAACTATTTTTTGTTTTACATAATAATATGCCGGGCGCCTTGAAAAAAAAGGAGAGTTGTATTTCTCCTGATTTCGACATTCAACTACTTGAAATAAAATTGAAATCGAATAGAAATACAACCCTTAAAAAAAATGAATTATTTCTTTATAAAATACTGTCTATCTTGTAATAAAAGCTTTTTTGTTTATTTAATTAGCAAAGGTAATGTCTGAATTTTCAGATGTTTTCCGGTTTAATTTAGCTGTCGGATGATACTTAGTTCATTCGTTTCCTAAGATTTCAACTAAAAATTGTCCTAAATTCATATCTAACGGATAAATACTTCCGGTGCTAAAACTTACTCCTACACCTCCCATTTGCACAGAAGGAGCCGCTCTGAATCCTCCCAAAGACAAATATACGGGCAATCGACCCTCTTTTCCTTTCAGGACATACTTAGTGCCGAAAATTCCGCCAATACTTACACTTGCTTCTTTATCAATAGGAATTTGGTAGGAATAGTATTCCAAAGGATATATTGTTATTTTCTCCGTATTAAATTTAATGTTCCGCCCCTTGTTGGTATCGGAATGAGTCAAATCGCCAAACACATATGTAGCAAGCCACCCGTCATTCGATAAAGAAAACTCTTTTTCGATGTAATAAAACTCCGTTTGTTTCTCCGTGATTGCAAAATCTGCATTTTCCTCGATGATTGCAACATTTTGCCCCCGAGAAAGAGAACAGGCAAAAATAAATGTAAAAGTAATTAGTAATCTTTTCATGATTATTTTTTATTCGTTGTACAAAAGTAGGAATATTTTTTATGTATATTTGCATACAAATTCAATATGTATTGTTAAAAAACTAATTTATGAAATTTCCTGAAAATGTAAAGTACACAAATGACCATGAGTGGATTCGTGTAGAAGAGGGTGTGGCTTATGTAGGTATTACCGATTATGCTCAAGACCAATTGGGTGAAATCGTTTTTGTGGACATCGCCAAAGAGGATGAAACCATTGAGAAAAGCGAAGTGTTCGGTTCGATTGAAGCCGTAAAAACCGTTTCCGATCTGTTGATGCCCGTTACCGGCAAGGTATTGGAAGTGAACGGCGCTTTGGAAGACGAACCCGAATTAGTCAATTCCGACCCGTACGGAAAAGGATGGATCATTCAAATCGAAGTGGCCGAAGCCTACCAATTGGATGAACTGATGACTGCGGATAAATACGCGGAGTTTGTAGGACAATGAATGCCATCGTAAGTATAATAATGGGAAGTACATCCGATCTTCCCATTATGGAAAAAGCCGCCCAAATCTTCGATGAATTCGAGGTTCCTTTCGAAATGCACGCCTTGTCGGCCCATCGCACACCGGCCGAAGTGGAAGATTTTGCCAAAAACGCGCAAAAGAGAGGCATCCGGGTAATTATTGCCGCTGCGGGAATGGCCGCCCATCTGCCGGGCGTGATCGCTTCTATGACGACCTTGCCGGTCATCGGCGTACCTATCAACGCTTCTCTCGATGGAATCGACGCTTTATTGGCCATTGTCCAAATGCCGCCGGGTATTCCCGTAGCCACTGTGGGTATCAACGGGGCTATGAATGCAGCTATCCTGGCCACTCAAATCCTGGCTGCTAAAGATGAATCGTTACAGGTAAAATTAACGAACTACAAGGAAAACCTGAAAACCAAGATTGTAAAGGCCAACAACGAATTAGCTTCCGTCAACTATACGTTTAAAACAAATTAAAGTGAAACGCAGAAAATCATCGGTCGTTTTTATCGGGAATACCCCGATGGGAGGCGAAAATCCGATCCGTATCCAGTCGATGACGAATACTTCCACATTGGATACGGAGGGAAGTATCCAACAATGTATCCGCATCATCGAAGCGGGCGGGGAATATGTCCGCTTGACCGCACAGGGTGTCCGGGAAGCGGAAAACCTCCATTCCATTGAGGAAGGACTCCATGCCTTGGGCTATTATACCCCGCTGATTGCCGATATCCATTTCAATCCGAAAGCGGCCGAAGCGGCTGCCCGAATCGTTGAAAAAGTCCGTATCAATCCCGGCAATTTTGTCGATCCTGTCAAGACATTCAAAACGGTTGAATATTCCGGTGAAGAATATCAACAGGAATTGGGAAAAATAAAGGAACGCTTTGTCCCGTTCCTCAACATTTGCAAAGAACACCGTACCGCCATCCGGATTGGCGTCAATCACGGTTCCTTATCCGACCGGATTATGAGCCGCTACGGTGATACGCCGCATGGAATGGTGGAATCCTGCATGGAATTTCTACGGATATGCGTATCGGAAAACTTCCGCAATGTGGTGATTTCCATTAAAGCTTCCAATACGCTGGTGATGGTTCAAACCGTACGCCTTTTAGTCGAAGAAATGGACAAGGAAGGCATGGAATTTCCCTTGCATCTGGGCGTGACCGAAGCCGGTGACGGAGAAGACGGACGAATCAAATCGGCCGTTGGCATCGGCACCTTATTGAGGGAAGGCATCGGCGATACCATTCGGGTTTCCCTAAGCGAAGACCCCGAAGCCGAAATTCCGGTGGCCCGGTTATTGGTGGATTATGCTACGAAAACGGAACTTTCGCCTGTTTGTATTCAAACCGAATCCTGCGCTTCTCTCCCGGACACTTACGTGCCTGTCCTGACCGATAATCGTCCGGCTACGCAGCAGGTATTGCATGCCGCTTATCACGAACCTGATTTCGACACTTTTTGTGTGAAAGCCGCCACCGATTGCGGGGTTTATTTCTTAGACCGTTTGGCAGACGGCCTCCTCCTGTCTAATTCCGCCCCTGCTATCACGCCCGAACAAGTGGAAGCGGTGGCATTAGGCATTTTACAAGCAACGGGCCGCCGCATCTCTAAAACCGAATATATTTCCTGCCCCAGTTGCGGACGTACCTTATTTGACTTGCAAACGGTGATAAAAAAAGTAAAAGCCGCCACTTCCCACCTCAAAGGCTTAAAAATTGCCATCATGGGTTGCATCGTCAACGGCCCCGGAGAAATGGCCGATGCCGATTACGGTTATGTGGGCGCCGGCGCCGGAAAAGTGAGCCTTTACAAAGGCAAAGAATGTATCTTGAAAAACATTCCCGAAGAAAACGCTGTGGAAGAACTGATTAAGTTGATAGAAAACTGATTAAATTTATAAGAACATGTCAAAAGTTTATTTTACCGATATGCGCACCAAGCCGGGACGCAATCTATTGGACAAGCTCGAAATTGTTATTAAAAAAGCGGGAATCGAACAAATTGATTTCAAGGATAAATTTACGGCAATTAAAATCCATTTCGGGGAACCCGGCAATTTGTCTTATATCCGGGCCAATTATGCGGCTAAATTGGTTAAATTCCTTTTAGCCAAACAGGCAAAACCTTTTTTAACGGATTCCAATACCTTGTATCTGGGCAAACGCTCCAATGCGCTGGATCATATTGAAAGCGCTTATGAAAACGGATTCAATCCGGTAGCCGTTCCTTGTCCGGTCATTATTGCCGACGGTTTGAAAGCGATTGATTACCAGGAAATACCGGTCAACCTGAAATATTGTAAAACAGCTAAAATCGGGGCGGCCATTGCCGAAGCGGATATTATCGTTTCCATGAATCACTTCAAGGGTCACGAACAAGCCGGATTTGGCGGCGCACTGAAAAACCTGGGAATGGGTTCGGCTTCCCGGACGGGTAAATTGGAACTGCATTCTTCTTCCCAGCCCATCGTGGACACCTCACTGTGTACTTCTTGCGGTCAATGCGTGAAATACTGCGCTTCGGATGCCATTCATTTGAATGCAGCGAAGAAAGCGGAAATCGACTATAAAAAATGCGTCGGTTGCGGACAATGCGTAGCCGTTTGCCAATTTGATGCCGCTCAACCCGTTTGGGATAATTCGGCCGATATTATGAATTTCAAAATAGCCGAATACGTTGTAGGCGTGTTGAAAGACAAGCCCAATTTCCATATCAATTTTGTGATGGACGTTTCTCCGAATTGCGATTGCTGGAATTGCAACGATGCCGCCATTGTTCCGAATATCGGGATAGCCGCTTCATTCGATCCCGTGGCGTTGGACAAAGCCTGCGCCGATATGGTGACCCAATCGGGAGCCAATCTCCATACCATTTTGAATACGCAAAAATACGGGGAATTACAAGAAGTGGATAAATTTACGATGATTCATCCGAATACCGACTGGTTGGCCGGATTGAAATATGCAGCAGCAATCGGACTGGGAAGTTTGGAATATGAGTTAGTTACCGTATAATAAAAGCTGCCGCGGGACTCTTAAGTGTTAAACATACGGTTTATTCCCATTATTTTGTTACCTTTGCGCGATTATTGGATCATTTAATACATTATAATGGCTCTGAGGTTTTTAAGTTTGGGCAGCGGCAGTAGCGGAAACTGTTATTATTTGGGTACGGAAGAGTATGGGATTCTTTTGGATGCCGGTATCAATATCCGTACCATTAAAAAAATCCTCAAAGACAATCAGGTGGGGTTGGAGCAGATTATGGCGGTATTCATTACCCATGATCATACCGATCACATTAAGGGAGTGAGCAGTTTAGGGGAACGGCACAGTATTCCGGTTTATGCTACGCAATTGGTTCACGAAGGAATCGACCATAACCGGTATGTGAGCTACAAACTCCATACTTCGCGCCGGATTCTTGAAAAAGAACAACCGGTCATCATCCGGGATTTCACAGTAACCGCTTTCGATGTGCCGCACGATACCAACGATTGTACAGGCTATTATGTTCAATACAAACAACATAACTGCGTACTGGCAACCGATGTAGGCCATATCAATGAAGCCGTTGGGAAATACATCCGGTTGGCCAATCACTTGATTATCGAAGCGAATTACGATGAAGAAATGCTTTATACCGGTAATTACCCTATTTTCCTGAAAGAACGGATTTCCTGTGGAAGCGGTCATTTGTGCAATACGGAAACCGCCGATTTCCTGGCGGCCAATTTCAATTCACATCTTAAAAATATATGGCTTTGCCATTTGAGCGGGGATAATAATCACCCGGAGTTGGCTTACCGAACCGTTGAAACCGCTTTCAAGCAACAGGGAATACGCGTAGGGCAGGATGTCAATTTGGTGGCACTGGAAAGAACCGTTCCTTCCGAATTGTATATCCTGGAATAATCAACTGTCCGCCGCATCCGGCACGCCTTTAATGTCATCCAATTCGACCAATTTATTCACTATCGCATAAATCGTTAATCCCGCCGTACTGTGAATTTGCAGTTTGGTGGCGATATTCCGGCGGTGACTGATAACCGTATGCGAAGAAAGATGCAGTTTATCCGCAATCTGTTTATTCGTCATCCCTTTTATCACACACACAATGATTTCCTTTTCCCGGATGGTCAGCGATTCGTGGCGTTTTTCCTCTTCCGGTTCGATAATCAGCCGGGTGAGTTTTTCGTTGATTTGTTCGGCCGAATCATAAATTGAAATCACCTCATCGTAGGCTTTTAATGTGGCGCTATCGGAAAGGGAATTTTGCAAGGCAATGTATTTCAATTGCGGATTGGCCACCTCTTTTTTTATTTGCTGCAACGAAAAAAGGCTCAACACCGAAGGATTAATAATTAAAATATCCGGTTTTTGCCAGCTCAGGGACGACTTCAATTGCTCGGCTTCGGTAATTTCGAAGACATTCATTTGAATGGTATTCAGCCGGTGCAACACAGAAAGTATCCCGCTCCGGATAATAATCGAAGGCTCTATAATCGCGATTTTAACGGGGTGGCTCATAATGCTTTCCCGGTTTTATTTTCCAATTCCTCGATGGCCGGAAGAAACAGGTAGTCTTCTACTGCGTTGTGGGAAGCCAAATCTTTCTCGCAATTAAAAATCTCAAACAAAACGCTGTTGATTTCATTGGTGCTTTGGGCCGGATAATATTTGATCAGGATATTTTTGAATTCCGTCAGTCGCGTTTCAATTTGTTCGTGCTGTTTGCTGAAGCCGATAGCATATTTATCTTTATTTTCTTTTTTCAACAACGATTTTACGTAAGGGAACACTTTGTTATCCTCGTAAAGCATGTGTTTCCGGACTTCCGCCACAAATTTATCAAAATATTCCAAGACCGCCTTGTTCAAATCGTCCTGGCCTTCGTTGAGTACGGCCACTAACTTTTCCCGGATTTCCGGCAAACGGTAATTGAGGAAATAATCATGCGAATTGTGCAGGTAATCAATCAGCGATTCCAATGAAATACGTGCTTCGGGCGAAGAAATAACCGGATTGTCTTCCACCATCAGGTTGATGATGGCGAGGAAAGTATCCGTATCTACGTGGTTGTCGCGGCACACTTCGCCGATGCTTTTGTCTCCGAAGCCCAAGGCAATACCCAAGCGGCTCAAAACCGATAAAATGGAATAATTTTTGCTTATCAAATCGCTCATGGCATCGGCTTCGCGGTATCTTCCAAATCTGAATTTATTCATAATGCAATTTCTTTTTCGACAAAGATAATCATTAAAAAACAAATTTTCCATATATTTATTTACATCTAAATTCGTATATTTGTCACAAAATTACAGTTGAGAACGTTTTTATTATTTCTGTGGTAGATTTTAGTAATCATCCTTGGTAAACTAATTATTGAAAAATTTGTAACACTTAGAATAAAACATTTATAAACGCTTAATTATGGATAAAAAAGATGAAATAATTTTGTATCAACCGGACAATTCGATCCGGTTAGAAGTGAGATTAGAAAACGAAACGCTTTGGCTGACTCAAGCACAAATTGCTGATTTATTCGGAGTTAAAGTCCCTGCTATTTCAAAACATTTGCACAATATATATAGGAGTGGAGAATTGAAAGAAAATAGCACATTTTCCATTTTGGAAAACGTGGGTAATGACGGAAAGCAAATGTATCAAACAAAATACTATAATTTAGATGCAATCCTTTCTGTCGGATATCGGGTAAATTCTATCAATGCGACATTATTTCGCCAATGGGCTAATCGTATCCTAAAAGAATATATATTAAAAGGCTATGCAGTCAATCAGCGGTTTGAGCGGATAGAGCAGCGCGTTACCGAAACGGAAAAGAAAATCGATTTTTTTGTAAGAACTGCTCTACCTCCGGTGGAAGGCATCTTTTACGACGGACAAATTTTTGATGCCTACAAATTTGCTTCCGATTTAATAAAATCAGCTAAAAATTCGATTATTCTAATTGACAATTACATAGACGAAAGTGCTTTGATGCTTTTAGCCAAACGAGCAAAGAACGTAAGTGCAACTATCTACACTGCACAGATTTCAACGCAATTAAAACTTGATTTGCAAAAGCATCAGACACAATATCCTGCCTTAACTGTCAAAGCATTCAAACGCTCACACGACCGTTTCCTGTTTATAGATGACGAAGTTTACCATATTGGCGCATCACTCAAAGATTTGGGAAAGAAATGGTTTGCATTTACAAAAATGGGATTGGATGCCAAAGAGTTGTTAGAGAATATCAGCTAAAGTAAAATTTTGAATCTGCAGTTCGTTAATTTTTGATAATTCCTTGGTTTTTTCAAAAAAAGATATTACTTTTGTCGATTAAATAAACAAAAAAGACATTTATTACAAAATAGGAAACAATATATAAAGACATAATTCATTAAAAAAGCGTTAGCTTTTATTCTTGTTTTCAGAAATCTCAACAATTTCATACAACGACAAGAATGAGTAAGTAAACGCTCACGTAAATTCGTGGGCATAACTTATTTGTCGTTGTGGGTAGTTGAGAACCTCTGAAAACAAATAAAGTTACAAGTCCCACGTTTTTCTATTTTAAATAACCGCTTCTTCGGGACTTGGAGGCATAAATTCTACAAACATGCAGAACAAGTCAAGTGTGTTTCAGCAAACACATACAATACTTTACATAAAATCACCTCTAAATCCTCTAAAGGGGACTTGGCTGACGCACGATAATGAAAATGAGCAGTCTCTAAAATCCCCTTCAGGGGGTTGGGGGTAAGAAATTGGCGGACAAGTGGTTCAATGGGTTTTTTCTCTCATTTTAGCCGGTTGAACACGTCCGCCCATCACTTAGGGTACAGGCAACCACAAGATTTTTTTCATTTTTTATTAAATTTATAATTACCGGTTGCCTTGCCCTTTCATTAGGCGCTATGCGTCTTGTATAAAATACAAAATTAATAATTATAAAGTATATGAGAAAAAATCTATTTTTAGTGCTGACACTCATCGTTTTGAGTGCGGCAAGTGTGAACGCACAGGTCAAAATCGGGGGCACGGATACGG
>JAISKT010000100.1 GCA_031261295.1 Candidatus Symbiothrix sp.
ATTGCCATCAAAGTGGAAGAGCCGGTATTTGAATCGCAAACGAAGACCAAATTAGGCTCCAAAGATATTGGGCCGGAAGGGCCGACCGTAGCCAAGTTTATTGCCGATTTTATCAAAAAAGAATTGGATAACTTCTTGCATAAGAATCCCGAAACGTCTGATGTCCTCCTCAAAAAGATTACCGATTCGGAAAAAGAACGGAAAGCCATTGCGGGAGTCACCAAATTAGCGAAAGAACGGGCGAAAAAAGCCAACATGCATAATAAGAAATTGCGGGACTGCCGGTTGCATTATACCGATACAAAAGGTGAAACGCTGGATGAAACCTGTATTTTCATTACGGAGGGCGATTCGGCCAGCGGTTCGATTACGCAAAGCCGCGATCCCAATTACCAGGCGGTATTCAGCTTGCGCGGAAAACCGTTGAACACGTTTGGCCTGACCAAGAAAATTGTGTATGAAAATGAAGAATTTAATTTGTTGCAAGCCGCACTGAATATCGAAGAAGGTTTGGAAGGCTTGCGATACAACAAAGTGATTATCGCCACCGATGCCGATGTGGACGGCATGCACATCCGGCTCTTGATTATCACGTTTTTCCTTCAGTTTTTCCCCGATTTGATTAAGAACAATCACGTTTTTATCCTGCAAACGCCGCTTTTCCGGGTACGGAATAAAAAGGAAACGATTTATTGTTATTCGGAAGACGAACGGATAAAAGCCATCGAAAAATTGAATCCGAATCCTGAAATCACCCGTTTCAAAGGCTTGGGAGAAATATCCCCCGGGGAATTCAAGTATTTTATCGGCAAAGATATTCGCCTGGACCCGGTCGCCATGAAGAAATCGGATGCCGTGAAAGAGATGCTGGAATTTTACATGGGGAAGAATACCATGGAACGGCAGAACTTTATTATCAACAATCTGGTTGTAGAAGAAGATATTTAAAACCCCTAAATCCCCTAAAGGGGACTTGGAGTAGTGAAGCTTTCAATATATGTGTATGAATAACGATAATACGCACTTGGCAAAGCCCCCTTTAGGGGGTTTGGGGGTAAAAATAGCAATTTTTCCCGGTACATTCGATCCATTCACTATCGGACATTTGTCGCTGGTAGAGAGAGGATTGCAATTGGTGGATAAAATTGTCATTGCTATTGGTATAAATCCCAATAAAAAAACTTTTTTTTCATTGGAACAACGTATCGAAATGATTTCAGCCTTTTTTGAACACAATCCCAATGTGTCTGTCCAATCTTACGACAGTTTGACGGTGGATTTTGCCAAAGAAGTAGATGCCCAATTTATCCTTCGCGGGATTCGTTCCGTCAACGATTTTGAATATGAAAAAAATATCGCCGATGTCAACCGGAAAATTTCGGGTATTGAGACATTTGTGCTGTTTACCGAACCGGAACATACCCACATCAGTTCGTCCATTGTACGGGAATTGCTGTCGTACGGGAAGAATGTAGATGATTTTGTACCCACTGATTTGCATATTAATTAAAATAAAATAATGAAAAACGTATTGCTTTCTTTTCTTATTTCCATTAGTTTAGTTTCTTGTTCTTACGGGCAAAACGCGAACGATCCGGCTGCACGGAAAGTAAATATGGCCCTGGCGGCTATTGAAAACCTGTATGTCGATACCGTCAACAAAAGCAAACTGGCCGACGATGCCATTATTGCTTTGTTGCAAAAATTGGATCCACATTCCGGTTACCTGACTCCCGAAGAAGTAAAAGAAATGAACGAGCCTTTGCAAGGTAATTTCGACGGAATAGGCGTTCAATTCAATATGCTGACGGATACCTTATATATTATACAGGTAATTCCCGGCGGCCCATCCGAAAAAGTCGGTATTATAGCCGGCGACCGTATTATTCAGGTAAATGACACCTTGATTGCCGGTGTCGGAATGAAAAATACGGATATCATGTCGCGGCTCCGCGGGCCGAAAGGCACCATTGTTACCGTGAAAATCATGCGCGGGAGCAATCCGGCCCTGATTCCCTTTAAGATTGTCCGCGGCAAAATTCCTATTTACAGTTTGGATGCCTCGTATATGCTTGACAAAGAAACGGGCTATATTAAACTAAACCGTTTTGCCGCAACTACTTATGATGAATTCAAAGAAGCTTTGACCGAATTGCAAAAGAAAGGATTGAAAAACTTGGTTTTAGACTTACAGGACAATGGCGGCGGTTACCTGAATACGGCGATTGAGATTGCCAATGAATTTCTGAAAAGAGGCGATTTGATTGTCTATACCGAAGGCGTTCACCAACGGAGAGAGGACGCTCACGCCACGATGCGGGGTTCTTTTGAAGACGGAAAAGTAATTGTTTTGGTGAATGAATCGTCTGCTTCGGCCAGTGAAATCGTTACCGGGGCCTTGCAGGATTGGGATCGCGCAGTGATTGTCGGCCGGAGGACTTTCGGCAAGGGCTTGGTGCAACGCCCGATACCTTTTCCCGACGGTTCCATGATTAAATTGACGACAGCGCGTTATTATACGCCTACCGGTCGTTCCATCCAGAAACCGTATGAAAACGGCAACCTGGATTCGTATAATATGGAAGTGATCACCCGTTACAACCGGGGTGAAATGATAAGCGCGGATAGTATTCATTTCCCGGATTCATTGAAATACAGCACCTTGAAGAACCACCGAATCGTCTATGGCGGTGGCGGTATCATGCCGGATTATTTTGTGCCGATTGATACGTCCCGTTATACCGACATGCACCGCTCGTTGGCTGCATCCGGGGTTATCTACAAATATGTAATGAATTATATCGACAAGAACCGGACTTCCCTTCACAACCAGTACAAGGATTTTGCCGCCTATAAATCCCAATTTAATGTAAGCGATGCGATGTTGAAAGAGTTGTTGGAAATGTTTAAGAAAGAAGATTTTGAAATGTTCGGAAAAACATCTTCGGAATCAATCATCGAATATGAAGACGGATATGTGGATGAAACTCAGGTAGAGATTGTGGATAAGAAAAATAAACGGACTTCCGCCAAATTAACAGCCGAGGATATGAAGCAGTTTGAGAAATCCAAACCGCTGATTAAATTGCAAGTCAAAGCGCTACTCGCCCGCGACCTTTGGAATATGAACGAGTATTACCAGATCATGAATGAGGACAACGAAGCGCTGACAAAAGCCATTTATATAATCGAAAATCCCAAGGAATACAATAAATTGCTGGGGAAAAACTAAGAAACAAAGAGCACATTAATACTTAGATTTACTCCGTTTGTTTTAAGAACGCGATTAAGTCCTTTATACACTTTGCCGCAAACAAAGCAAAATCACTTTAAGATTATCACCTATATTTATAAAACAGTTTTTATTTTTTGTACAACAAAAGTACTGTTTTGTCCTGAAAGTTGGACAAGATTTGCCCATTTTGTTTTGTTTCAATATATTTTTAAAACCTTTGCATTTTAAGATTTGTGAACACAAAAAAGATAAAAAATTGCTTTTAAATATAAACTTTTAAATTAAATTTGTCATAGAAAAAAAATTTGCAGAAAAATTCGGTTTGAAAACTGAAGAAATGGAGGAAATCCTTGGTGGAGTTACAACTCCTACGTCAGAAGTGAATCTGTGTATGGCAATATGTTCTTCTTGTATAGGTTGTGTATCATCATGTGTGGTTTGTGAAACCTGCGTGTAATATTCCCCGTACCGGTTTACATCCAAAAGAAGAATTTTATATCAGGAAAATGTGATAAAGTACTTCTCAACAAACAACTATTTATATTATTAATATTAAAGTTAAAATTTTTATGAAACAGTTTTTTTCTAGAAAAGGTGCATCCTTTTCATTTTTTGTATTATTATTAAGTGCTGTGATATTTTTGGGTCTCACAGCCTGTGGTGGTAAATCATCATCGACTTCTGACACCCCGGCGGCCAAGTACAAGTTTCCCGACCGCTCGGATCAGTTAGTAATCGGAAAAGGGGACGTACTTAAAGAAAAAACTTTAAAGGACGCCATTGATGGCGTTTTAAAAGACATTTCCGGATATCAAAAAAATTGGAAGGCCGAGGGAGTAACCGATATATCCTTCAAAGAGGCGGTATATTCTCTAAAGACTTGGATTCATATAACAAAATTAACAAGTCCAGCAGAGGTACCGGGAGCTGTTATTATTGTAGTATACGAAAAAAATCCGAATTCTTATGAAGAGATTCCCTTGACATTAGGTCTCGGAGAATTTTCGAAAACCTTCGGCGACCGAACTATCAACTTGACGAACCTAAAGCTGGTGGTTACTGATACAGACGGAAAGACAGTTTATACGGAAGACTTTACGGATTATTTCTACGGAAAATGATAATCATAGTACGAATCCAGCTCAAAGATGCCACTTTAAAAAGCACCGTAACCCAAGCGGTGCTTTCAAATTTGACTTTGATGTTGAATAACAAATGCGTTACCGATTAAGCGTCTGTGAGAGCTTGGTATCAAGCGAATTCAGGTTTCCATCGATGCGTGGGATGCTACCACACTCAGTAAAGTGCTTGGAGTAAAAGAAACCTATTTCGAGAAATTAAAAGAGACGTTGCGATTATTAGAAAAATACGAGATAAAAGTGGCGATTAAATCGGTTATTACCAAATTTAATCAAGACTTGGACGGTATTGAAACGCTTTTGAATCATTTGGTGAAATTTTCAAATATTGTGACCATTTCCGTTGCTCCCGGCGAGTGTAGTTTGTATAAACAGGGAGAAGCCGGTTTTGTAAATTACCGTACCCCTTTGGAAGAATGGAACAAAATTTCGAAATTTGTTTCAAAGTTTGCGGTAAACCACACCATACCCATTCATTCTCAGGACTGTATGACTAAAAATTTGTTTTTCAGCAGTGTGGACGACAAGGCGAAAGCTTTTGGGAAACGCTCTCTCTGTTCGGGAAATACGATTAGTCTATTTATTTTGCCTGACGGACAAGTGACTATTTGTGAAGAATTATATTGGTCGCCTAAATTTATCTTGGGCGATATTACCAAGCAGACTTTGATGGAAGTATGGAATTCTGAAAAAGCCGTTCAATTGTACAATTTGTCACAGAGTGATTTCCGCCCCTTAAGCGCATGCAAATATTGTCCCGATTTTTCACTTTGCCGCTCTACGGTAGGCGTTTGTTGGAAATATATTTATATGGCTTACGGCAAAGAACAGTGGGATTTGCCCGACCCTCGATGTCCGTTAGCGCCACCGCCTGTCAACGAATTTTACAGATAATTTTGTTTGATAAAAATTGGTAATTATGCTTATGAAAAAGATTAGATTTATTTTGAAAAGAATCAATTGTTTAGTGTGTGATTTGGCTTTGTCATACACTCTTTTCTATTTACTTTTGTTTATCCGGCCTGTTGGATTTCCGCTGATTGCATATTATTTTGCTTCGGTTATTTTGTATTTTGCCGTCACGTATGGAATATTCCATCGCAGTTTAATGCAAAAATTGTTGGGAATTATCATAGAAAAACATCCGTTAGCTCACACACTATTTAAAATCTTATTTTTAGGCATAATTCCGTTTTGTTTGTCTTTTTTTCTTTATGAATATTATTTATTTTGGGGATTATTTTGGTATTTATGCGTTATGTCGTTGGTAACGATAATGTCCTTGCCTTTTACTAAAAAATCTTTGTGGCAATGGTGTTCCGGTTCGCAAGTTGAATTACAAAAAGATTTTGATAAAAACAGAATGTGCATTGTTGTTCTAACTCTTGTTATCTCATTATCTTTGATTTTTATTCCCTTGTTCCGTCAAAGTCACCACTCCGATGAGATGATTAATAACAAAAACATCGCTTCACCAACGTCAACACCGGAAAAGGCTTATTTTGTTAAAAACATTAATCAATATAAACAAGAGCCTGTGGATTATATTATGCAACTGTTTGACAAGTACGATATGGTAATACTCTGTGAACGAATGCACCCCGAATATACTCAATGGAATTTTTTCTCAAAAATAATATTAAATGATGCTTTTGTCGAAAAAATAAAGAATGTGTTCACTGAGGTCGGAGATGCACAGAATCAAGAAATATTGGACACCTATATGAACACCCATTTTGCTGAGGAAGAAGATTTACAACGGGCAACTGCATCGATTGCCCGGGCTGATGCAGTTTGGCCATTATGGAATAATACAAATATTTATGATTTTATTCTCCATCTGCATCAATTTAATGAAACGAAAGACAGTATAAATCGAATCAATCTATTGTTTTCCGACACATCTTATTGGGATGAAATTAAAAATCAGAGTGAATATGATAGTATTTTTACTCGGATTAACCGTGACAGTATAATGGCATCTAAAATTATTAATCTATATAATAGTCGGCATTTAAACAAATGTTTAGTAATAACAAATACCAGGCATGCTTGGAACTACGGGGGAAATGAGGCTGCCTATTTAAGCAAAAAATTTGGTAGCAAAATGACTGTTGTTTGGATAAACGGAACCACACAATTCATGATGCCAGCTATGAATGGTACTTTAGATGAAGCTGCGCTTGAAATAACAGACAGTATTTGGGCGATTGATTTTCAAAAATGTCCTTTGGGTAATATGCCATTTGATTTAATGCCGCTTAAACGGGATAAATGCACTTACAAAGATTTGTTTGTCGGTATGATTTATTGCAAGCATCCAAGCAATTGGAAAATTGGTGAGAATTATCCGTATATATTAGATAATTACAAAGATACTTTACTAAAAAAGAGTGAATTGGTGGGAGAAGATTATCTAAAAATGATAACTAATAATATCAGTTCTGGGTACTACAATACAATAGTAAAGCGTGAATGTCCACTTATAAAAATATATAATTTGGGTTTTCTATCCTTGTATTGTATTATTTTACTCTATTTGAGCATCAATCTATTGGTATTATGCTTTAAGAAACAGAAAAAAACAGCACCGGCACAATAATAGTTATGATAAAACCTTTTCCTTCTTACCACCAACTTGACGCCATGGACTGTGGCGCCACTTGTCTTCGCATGATTGCCAAGTATTACGGTCGCAGTTTTAGCAATCAAACGCTAAGGGAAAAGAGTTTTATCACACGATCGGGAGTTAGTTTATTGGGGATCAGCGAGGCGTCAGAGAGCAACAAACAAAACCATTTTTTATATTTCCGACCCGGAAGGCGAAAAGTATCAAATGACTAAGGAAGAATTGCTGAAATGTTGGGCAAGCAGTAATAAGAATAATGAGGAAAAATCACAGAAAAAATTAACGTTTTTTCTCAAATATCTAACGCCGCACCAATCACAGTTTGTGTAGTTGTTTATTATGCAGTGGAAGTAAGTTTGCCCGATAAACTTGTAACTACTTATAAAAAAGAATTACCCTATCTCCTTAACATGCAAGGCCAAGCAGATATTATTACGGAAGATATTTCGCTCTTGGAACGATTTATTTTGCCGATAAAGAGAGTGTTGAAAGAAAGCCTCTTTGTTGTTACCCCGCCCAATTTTCCCGGTCCAGATTCCGGTAGCTGATGGCTTCGCCGATGTGATTGGCCTGCACATTTTCGGCTCCTTCCAGATCGGCGATTGTCCGGGCTACCCGTAGTATCCGGTCGTAAGCGCGGGCCGACAAACTCAACCGTTCCATTGCATTTTTCAATTGCAATAATCCGCCTGGATCGGGCTGTGCATGTTTATGCAACAAACGGGTGTGCATCTGTGCGTTGCAATAAATGCCCGGTTCGCCGGCAAACCGGTTTTCCTGTATTTGCCTGGCCTGAATGACCCGCTTGCGAATATTCTCACTGGATTCCGCCGGACGTGTATCCGAAATATCGACAAACGGCACCGGCACAATTTCCACCTGAATATCAATCCGGTCCAGCAAAGGCCCCGACAGACGGTTCAAATATTTCTGAACTTGCTGCGGCTGACACACACAATCCTTATTCGGATTATTGTAATGTCCGCATGGACAGGGATTCATTGACGCGACCAGCATAAATCCCGCCGGATATTCCACCGTAAATTTTGCCCGGGAAATCGTTATTTTACGGTCTTCCAAGGGTTGGCGAAGGACTTCCAGCACCACCTTGTTAAATTCGGCAATTTCATCCAGAAACAGCACGCCGTTGTGCGCCAGACTGATTTCCCCGGGTTGGGGATAAGAGCCGCCGCCGACCATCGCCACACTCGAAATCGTATGGTGAGGACTTCGGAACGGCCGGACAGCAATCAACGAACCGTTGTGATTGATTTTTCCGGCCACGGAATGGATTTTAGTCGTTTCCAAACTTTCGCTGAGGGACAACGGCGGAAGGATAGACGGTATCCGCTTGGCTAACATGCTTTTCCCGGAACCGGGAGAGCCGATAAGAATCAGGTTGTGCCCGCCGGCGCAGGCAACTTCCATCGCCCTTTTCGCACTTTCCTGTCCTTTCACTTCGGAAAAATCCCATTCGATAGCCGCCTGGTTGGAGTAAAATTCTTTCCGGGGGTCAATGATGGTTCGTTCCAATGCCAGTTCATCGTTGAAAAATTGAATGACTTCATGGATATTATCCACACCAAACACCTCTAAATCTTTGATTACAGCGGCTTCCCGGACATTGGCTTTGGGCAGAATCACGCCTTTGAATCCCTCTTCCTTGGCTTTGATGGCAATAGGTAGCACTCCCTTGACGGACTTGAGGTTACCATCCAAAGACAGTTCACCCATCATGAGATAATCGCCCACTTTGTCGGCCTTTATCTTCTCGGCAGCGGCGAGGATTCCGATGGCTAAAGGCAAATCATAGGCGGCTCCTTCCTTGCGAATATCGGCCGGAGCCATATTCACCACAATTTGTTTCCGGGGAAATCTCATCCCGTTGAACTCCAAAGCGGACGTAATCCGCTCGTGCGATTCCTTGATGCTGACATCCGGTAATCCGACTAAAAAAAACTTGATTCCTTTACTGCAATTGACTTCAATCGTAATAAGGGTGGCATTCACGCCCTGAAGCGCTGCCGCATAGGCTTTTACTAACATATAGTTAAGAATTATGAGAACTAAAAACTAAGAACTAAAAACTAAAAGTTGGCTGACGCCTGTTATTGCCGCGCTTCGCGTAACTTTTAGTTTTTAGTTCTTAGTTTTTAGTCCTCGAAGTTTTTGTTGAATATCGTTTAAGGAGGCATGTGCGGCAATTATCTTGCCCTCTTTGTCCATTAAAAAATAGTCAGGTATCGTATTCACATTGTACAACGGGAGCAAAGGAGAAGCCAAACCTTGTTTGTCCAAAACTTGCAACCAGCTGATAGTATGTTCTTTCGTTTTTTCTTTCCATTCGACAGGGTCTTCATCAAAGGCAAGGCTTAAGATGTCAACGTCTTTTTTATGATAGTCTTTGTATATTGTTTTCAGAATGGGATAATCCTCTTTACAGGCTTCACAGGCAAAACTTTCGAAAGCCAAGATGAGGTAATGATTTTTGAACGATGCCAGGGTAAGTGTATCTCCTTTTGTATCCACAACCGAAAAATCAGGCGCCGGAGTTCCCACCGCAGTCTGCTCCAACCGTTGACAGGCCGCGTTTAACAAGGTATATAAATGGTCTTCTTTGGCCGGGCTTTCTATGCGGGAGAGATAATCGCGCAAAACAGCCGGTTTTTCGTTTTCCATCAAATAGTCCTGTATCAACACTAATCCGGCAATGGAAGTCGGATGTTCTTTAATAAAACTTCCGGCATTCTTGACCAGCGTTTGTTCTAAAGCCGCTTTTTGTTGGGATTGCGTTTCATCTCCTGATTTGATAAGGTCATTTATATCGCATCTTTCCTTGATAATATCCTTGTTGTTTTGCCTGAATTCGGTCAGTAAGTCGTTGATTTCATTTCCATTAGCTTCAAACAGTTCCGGATAAGCAACATCGCCCGACAGGCGAATCTTTTCCCCGTTTTGCGCCCAGACGGTAATCCAAACGGATTGATCTTCCATATAAATAATTACCGGTTTTAGGGAATCGGAAGAAGAGGTAAATGTAAATTTTCCATCTTTGGCAAGAACACTATCGACCCGGGTTTCATTATCGGAAGACGTTACAATATAAATAGTCGGATTGGTAAGTCCGTTGATATCCCCTTCCAGCAAATAGGTTTTTTTATCTCCGCATGCAGTTAAAGTCGTGATAAACAATAGAATATAAAATAAAAAATTAACTCTCATCATTTCATTTAATTATCTTTATATGAAGAACGACAAAAATAGGAAAATGTTTTAATATTTAATAACATTTTTCGTTAAAAAAAACGAATAAATGAAATTTAATCTTTGGAGGGAACACTTTCCAAATCTTCAGTTCGTTAATTTTTGATAATTCCTTGGATTATATAGAAAAAAATATTACTTTTGCCAACTAAATAAACAAAAAGCTTTTATTACAAAATAGATAGTATTTTATAAAGACATAATTCATTAAAAAAGCGTAAGCTAGTATTCTTGTTCTTGAAATCTTCACAATTTCGGTACATACAAGGATAGGTTAGTAAACGCTCACGTAAAATCGTGGGCATAACTTATTTGTATGTACGGGTAGTGAAGAACCTCAAGAACGAATAAAGTTTAAGTCCCACGTTTTTCTATTTTAAATAACCGCTTCTTCAGGACTTGGAAGCATAAATTCTACAAACATGCAGAACAAGTCATAGGAAATTGGCGGGCGTAGAGGTTCAATGGTTTTTTCTCTCTCATTTTAACCGGTTGAACACGTCCACCTCCCCGCAGGATAAGAGCGTCCATCGTTTCTCATGATGTCTTAGTCTTATAAATTTAAATTTGTGGATGGACGGCTCTTTCCTGTTTTTAAGTAAACAAGTTAACATGCAGGCGGGTTAACACGCCTCGTAATACGAAATACAAAATTAATAATTATAAAGTATATGAGAAAAAATCTATTTTTAGTGCTGACACTCATCGTTTTGAGTGCGGCAAGTGTGAACGCACAGGTCAAAATCGGGGGCACGGATACGG
>JAISKT010000101.1 GCA_031261295.1 Candidatus Symbiothrix sp.
TTTTTAAAAAATTTAATAAAGTAACAAAGAGAATGAAAAAAAGATTTATGATGCTGCTACTGATGGCAGCTGTGCTGTTGCCTTTGGGGCTTCGGGCGCAAGTAACGATTGGTGGAACAAGTGATCCGCAGGCGGGCGCTATTCTTGATTTGAACAGTACGGTCAAAGGAGGGCTTATCCTGTCTAATGTGGCAATCACAGATTTGTCGGAAATACCTGCTTCCGGTTTTGTGGGTATTACTTCTGTTCAGGGAGCGAATGCCGCCCTGACCGGTACGATTGTTTACAATATGAATGTAAATGCAGAGAAGAAAATCAAGAAAGGGCTTTATGTATGGGATGGCAATGATTGGCAACCGGTTTCCGGCAGTGCGATTGAGGCTGCTGACGGCGACCCGACTTGTGCCGCTATTCAGAATGTCATCGTGACGGCCAAGAGCGCTACACTGATCATCGGGAGTAGCGGTAGTGTCAGCTTTGGCGTTTTGAGTGACGGAACGAATAAGTTTTCCGGCAGTGAAACACTCAAGACGTATGCGTGGCATGTATCCAATGCTTCCGGAGTTTACTCCGGCACACCAACGATAACGAAAGATTACGATGATGCGACCTATATCCATACGTTCAACGCTGCGGGAACGTATAAGGTAAAAGTAATTGCTAACAACTGTGCTTCTTCTGCAAAAACGAGTAATGAAATCACGGTTACTGTTACACCTACTCCTCCGGTGAACGGCAATTACAAAATTACGGGTGATGACTGTTATGATGTGTTGGTAACTCCCGGTACAGGCCGTTCCGATGCATTTGCCGGTGGAGCGTATGTGAAAGAATATTCCTTTACAACTACCAGTGCTTTCAGCGGGTTGTCGTTTTCTATCTTGGACGATCCTTACGGATTGATTTCGGTTCTGCCGCAACCGTCCACTACTTCCGGCTCAAGTGCTGTCACTTTCAATGTTACGTTTAACTCCAATGTGAAGACGATTGTCGGCGCTGCCGGTGTGAAGACCGCCCGTATCGGCGCTTCTTATACTGATAATAATAGCGAACAAAAATGGGCTTACTTGGATATCAAGGTTCAGGATGCTGCTTGTTGCGGAACATTTTCCGATGCACAGGGAAATGCCTATACCGCTTCCAAGTTTGGAACTGCCGGTTGTTGGATGACACAAAACTTGCGTTCGACTTATACGATGCAAGGGGCTACACAACAAACCATCAACTCAGGAACTAATTCCGGTAATGCCAATACAGCTTATTATTATTATCCGAATAAGAATACGTCTATTTTAAGCAGTCATCCGGAATACGGTTTGCTTTATACCTGGGCTGCTGCTAATATCGGGACTTCTGCAACGGAAGCGAGTGATGCATTCAATGGAACAGCTTCGACCCGTCAGGGTATTTGTCCTTCCGGATGGCACTTGCCGAGTGATTATGAATGGGCTATGCTTGAAAAAGAAATTGCTTCTAACCCCATGCCTTATGCTCTCGCACAAACAAACGCTTATTCCGAAGCAGCTACCTATAACTTCGCCGGTACGACTGGATGGCGTCCGGAATCAAGTAATGACAATACTCATTGGGGCCGCCAAATGAAAAGCAAGACCCTCGTGTCCGGTACGACAAACGGTAACAGCAAATCGCGCGACGATGGCGGTTTTGATGTGCTTCTTGTGGGCAGCATGAACGGCGGAGATAAGGTAAGTTACGGTTCGGGCGCGGGCTTTACCAGCAGTAGCTCTGCCAGTGGCACCAATGCATGGGTTAGAGGAATAGGCGCCACGTCGACGGGCGCAACCCGCGTCAGTGTTGAAAAAGGCAACATGTATAGCGTCCGGTGCAAGAAAAATAACTAATTCGTCAATTTGACCATTTGTCAATTTGAAAACGAGCGCTTTAGCCGGCCCTTGAACCGCCCGGTCTATGGCCGTTAGGGATTAGGGTGGAGGCGCTCAACCGTTGATTCAGGCGAAAAAGGTAGGGTTGCGTTTCTTAACAAACCTTCCAAGTCTTCAAGACTTGGAAGGTTTATTTAGTGTGCCGTGCATGGCCATTAACTTGGTGGTGGAAGTCCACTATGGGGGTCGGTAGTAGCCAACCATTAGCTCAAGGCAAGGGTGTCCAATGCGAGTTGGAATCTGAAGGAAGCCGGCGGCAAATTCCCGAATCGAGGAACACGAACGACATCAGGCATATCCGGACTGGACGAGTTTGCTAAACAAAACGAAGTCCGAATCACTACCCGGAGTTTGGAGTGTAAATGTTGCGGTTACATGGGATGAAGGTTCCTTGTCTTACCACGGGAGGTCTCACAGACGTGTGGATGTTTTTTAATAAAATTCAAGTTACCAAGTGAAAGGAAGAAAGCAGAAAATATCGGAGGATACCTGTCCGCCCTGTAAATTAAAGAACCGCTGTGTACCGAACGGTACGCACGGTGGTGTGAGAGGTCGGAACGGGAAATAATCCCGTTCCTCTTACTCAATTAAAAGGCATTACGCAATGGCAACTCTATATTATCAACTTTAGGACGAAATAAACGGAAAACGAAACCTTCCAGGTTTTTAAAACCTGGAAGGTTTATCAGAGTCAGAGCATTAAAATTTATACTTTATAATGAATAGAACCTCATTTCCACCTCATTCTCCCTTTTTGGTTTGCACTCATTTCGTTTTTTACAACAAAAAGAGTATCTTTGTATATAATTTTAAAACAAAATAAATATGGAAGCAACAAAAACAAAAACAGCTAAGACTAACACAAGAGTCAGCAAGTCGAACACGAGTGTAAAAAAATCAAGATTCGCCGAATTTCGCGAAAAATATCCTGACGGATTAATTACTATCATAGATATGAAGGCCGTACTAAAATAATTATTATGCGCTATCTAATTGATAATCCCAAGCCATTACCGAAAAGCTACCGCTAATTAGTAGTGATAGAAAATTTGAACACTACCGAAAACAAAAACTTCAATTTATTTACAACAAAAAATAAGCCGGTATGAAGCGTGGTACAATCCTACTCCCACGCCAGTGCGCTTGCGCCCAAAATAGCCGCTTCCGCATCATTCAATTGAGATACGAGGATTTTTGTTTTCCCTTTGAAAACGTTCAGGATATGATGGTCTATGGCTTCCCGGAGCGGTTTCAATAAAAAGTCGCCGGCATGCGCCAGGCCGCCGAAAAGGATGATGGCTTGCGGACTGGAAAACGTGATGAAATCGCAAAGCGCTTCTCCCAATATTTTTCCCGTGAAATTGAAAATTTCACCGGCCAATTCATCACCTGCTTTGGCTGCTTCAAAAACATCTTTGGAGGTGATGTTGCGATAGGTAATATCCCTTAAAACAGATTTTTTTTCCGGATTCAAATCCAAAAATTCCCGTGCCGACCGGGCTACTCCTGTGGCGGAAGCGTAGGTTTCCAAACAGCCGGTGCGTCCGCAACCGCAAAGGCGCCCGTTGTGGCGAACCGTGGTGGTGTGGCCCAATTCGCCGGCAAATCCGTCGTGTCCTACTATCAATTGGCCACCGGAAACAATGCCGCTGCCTAAGCCCGTACCCAGCGTGATGACCATAAAATCTTTCATGCCTTTGGCCGATCCGTAGGCCATTTCGCCCAAAGCCGCCGCGTTGGCATCATTGGTCAACGAACAAGGCAAACCGGTTTTTTGGGTAATCATAGCCGCCAAGGGGACAACAATCGTTTTGGCCCAGGGAATATTCGCCGCTTTTTCTACGGTGCCGTCATTCATATTTCCATTGGGAACGCCCATGCCGATGCCTTTAATTTTACCTTCCAGGTTGTTTTGCTCGATCAACTCGTTAATTACATTTCCCAACGCTTCGGCATACTCCTCTCCTGTGGAATAGTCTGTTGTAGATACTTGGCTGCGATAGAGTATGTTACCTCTTGCGTCCACGATGCCCAAAGCCGTATTGGTTCCACCCATATCCACTCCGATTACATAAGGTATATCCATTGTTTTTCATTTTATAGATTAATAATTCTGCAAATTTATTCAATTTTTTTATATAGCTTTGTAAAAATAAAAATTATAATCATATTATTTAAATATAAAATTATCATGAGACTTATTATTCAGGAGAATTATGCCTTGCTTTCAAAATGGGCAGGATATTATGTAGCGTCAAAAATCAGGAAAGCCAATCCGTCACCGTCCCAACCCTACGTCCTGGGATTGCCGACCGGTTCTTCCCCTTTGGGAATGTACCAATGCCTGATCGAATTGAATAAAAAAGGCATCATTTCATTTGAAAATATTATTACTT
This sequence comes from Candidatus Symbiothrix sp., assembly GCA_031261295.1. Classification (GTDB taxonomy): domain Bacteria; phylum Bacteroidota; class Bacteroidia; order Bacteroidales; family Azobacteroidaceae; genus Azobacteroides. The sequence goes on from JAISKT010000101.1 coordinate 4,301, forward strand.
TTAATATGGATGAATATGTGGGGTTGCCGGAAGATCATTTGCAGAGCTACCATTCTTTTATGAAAGATAATTTTTTTGACCACATCGACATCCGCCCGGAAAATGTGAATATCCTGAACGGGAATGCGCCCGACCTGCCGGCCGAATGTGAACGGTATGAAGCCAAAATCAAGGCGACAGGCGGCATAGACCTGTTTATAGGCGGAATCGGCGCCGACGGCCATATCGCGTTTAATGAACCGGGGTCTTCCCTTTTTTCAAGGACAAGGGTAAAAACATTGACGACCGACACAATCATTATCAATTCGCGGTTTTTCGACAATGATATAGAACAAGTTCCCCGGACGGCTTTGACGGTGGGTGTCGGGACGATTATGGATGCCAAAGAAGTATTGATCCTGGCAAACGGACACAACAAAGCGCGCGCTGTGGCTCAAGGCGTGGAAGGCGCTGTCAGTCAGAAGTGGACGATTACGGCATTGCAGATGCACCCGAAGGGAATCATTGTTTGCGATGAACTGGCTTGTGATGAATTGCAGGTAGGTACTTACCGTTATTTCAAGGATATCGAAAAAAATAACCTGGATTATAACCGTCTTTTATCCTGAAAAATCATTTTTATTTCGTTTTTAGTCTTATATTTGCACATCAAATTCATAAATAAATAGTGTTAAACAATAAAATCGTTCTTCTATGACGACACAAAAACAAAAAAGTAATGTAGCAGCTATTGTCATGATGATTTTCCTTTTCGGGATGATATCATTTGTTACAAATCTCGCGTCCCCGATGGGTGATGTACTAAAAAACCAGTTCACCGTAGCCAACTGGGTAGGAACGCTCGGCGTGTTTGCCAACTTTATCGCTTATGCGGTAATGGGTATTCCGGCCGGTATCATGCTCCAAAAATTGGGCTACAAAAAGACGGCTTTGATAGCAGTCGCCGTCGGTTTCATTGGCGTAGGTATCCAAACGCTATCGGGTACGATAAGCAGTTCCTCCGCGATGATCGTTTATCTGCTGGGCGCTTTCGTAGCGGGTTTTTCCATGTGTATGTTGAACACCGTTGTCAATCCGATGCTGAACACACTTGGTGGCGGCGGAAACAAGGGTAACCAATTGATTCAAATCGGCGGTACGTTCAACTCCCTTTGTGGAACGGCTGTGATTGTGATTACCGGTATCTTGTTGCCTAATATTGCAGAAGCGAAAATTGAACAAGTACAACCGCTGATGTTTGCCGCTTTGGCCATTTTTGCCTTGGCATTTATCGTTCTTGCCTTTTCTTCTATTCCCGAAAAGAAGACAGTGGGTGTCGTTGAAACTGAAAAGTCGCAATACAGTGCGCTTTCGTTCCGTCATTTTGTATTGGGTGCAGTCGCTATTTTTGTCTATGTAGGCATAGAAGTCGGTATTCCCAATGTTTTGAATAAATGGTTGCAAAATGCCGACTTGGATGTCCTTAATATTAAAGAACTCGGAGGAAAAGCGGAAGCAATCGCCGGTTCGGTAGCGGGCACCTATTGGTTCCTGATGTTGATCGGTCGTTTGGTAGGAGCGTCCATTGCCAGCAAAGTGTCTGCAAAATCCATGTTGGCCGCTGTTTCGTCATTAGGTTTAGTGTTGGTACTGGCGGCTATATACAGCCCGATAGATTCCTTTGTAAACCTTCCCGTATTTAAAAATGAAGCGGGAGCCTTGTTTGGTTTTGCTCATGTGCCCATTGGTGCAGCTTTGCTTGTACTCTGCGGCTTGTGTACCTCCATCATGTGGGGCGGTATTTTCAACCTGGCAGTAGAAGGACTCGGCAAATATACCGAAAAAGCATCGGGTTTATTCATGGTGCTGGTATGCGGCGGCGGTATCCTGCCTTTGTTGCAAAACTGGATTGTTGACCTCAACGGTGGAGTAGGGTACTTGGTTAGCTACTGGGTGATCATTATCGCTTTGGCTTACCTGTTATACTACGCATTGATCGGCTCGAAAAACGTAAATAAAAATATTCCGGTGGAATAAGCGGGAATTAAGAGTTAGTAATTAAAAAAGGGTTGAGGGTTGTAGGACGCTTAGCCCTTTTTTAAATTCAAAATACCTTTGATACTACCGTTCATTATCGCGTATCAGACGGGGAAGACGATAATTCACGGATGTGCCTTACTCTTTCACTTATAATCTGCCAAACGGGTCTTTAAAATTTTGAGCGTTTGATAAATGTGTTTCTCTACCGTCCGGACAGACAAATTCATTTCTTCGGCTATTTCGCTGTTTTTCAGGCCTTTGTTCCGGCTCATTTGAAAAATTTCTTTGGTCTGCGGCGATAAGTTATCAATTACCTTTTCGACAATTTCGTTGATTTCAGCCATGAAAATGCTGGGAAACGGATCTTCCTCAAAATCAAAATAACGGTATTTTATTTCCGACAAACGAAGGGAGGAAAGGGAGGCAAAATTATCGTGTATCGCTTGTTTCCGCAACTGATCAATGCAGCGATTGTGCAGCATCCGGAACAAAAAAGAACGGATGGATATTTCAATCGACCATTCCTCTTTCCGGTTCCAAAAATCCGAAAATAATTCCTGTAAAATATCTTTTATCACTTCCGGATCTGCAATAAACCGTTTCGCATAGCCAAACATCCGGGGATGGTAATCTTTGTATAAGATTTCAAATGCTTTTATATCACCTTTTTGTATTTTTTTCAATAATATGGATTCTTCCGGTTTCATTTAAGAATGTGTATTTTGATTACAAATGTAGCATTATTAACGTAAAGAAAGAAGTGTTTTGTTTCTTTATGTTTCATAACATAGTTTTTGCGGGAGTAGTTAAGAGAGTTTAAAACGTCTTCTATATAGTTAAGGAAAATTAATCGGGAGGATGGAAAATATGAACGTAGAAAATCAGTTGATCGTTAAATACCTGATGCAACAGCTCTCGGAAGAAGAAAGTGCATTCATCGCTTCGTGGCTTCAACAGGATAAAGCCAATCAAGATTTTTTATTTAGCCTGGAAGAATTGTATTGGGCGAATCAAATGAATGAAATGCAACAACTGGCGGATACGAATCGGGAATGGAAAAAATTGGAAAGCCGGATTTTACGTATCCGGAAAAATTATTTTTATCCAATGCTGAAATATGCCGCTATTCTGGCAATCGCTGTTGTGCTGCCGTACACCCTGTACCGTACCGGATTTTTCAATCCGAATGCTCATCCAACGGCTGACCATTTTGTAACTGTCACTACCGGCAAAGGGGAACATTCCCGGCTGACACTTCCGGATAGCACCCAAGTGTGGCTCAATGCCTGTTCTTCCTTAGCATATAATACCAACCAAACGACTGACCGGCAAGTGAAATTATCCGGAGAAGCGTATTTTGAAGTGACGAAAGACGAACATCACCCGTTTGTGGTTTCCACTCCCTTATTGGACATCCGGGTGCTGGGAACCAAATTTAATTTGAGAGCTTTCGGGGAAGAAAAGGAAGTGCGAACCACGTTGTACGAAGGATCGGTAGCCGCCCATACGCCCGATCAATCAATTAAATTAAAACCCGGTGAACAATTGATTTACAAAGAAGATAAAACCCTGTCTATTGTTGCAATATCCGGAAAAGAGGACCGGGATTGGAAAGACGGAATTTTTCATTTCAGGCAACAGACCTTACAAAATATTACCCGCACCCTGGAACGTTCGTTCAATGTGGAAATTACCATCGCCGATTGGAATCTTTCGCAAGAAAAATTTACCTGCGAGTTTGAAAACGGGGAAAGTCTGGATGATATTTTGAAAATATTGAAAATGACGAAAAAATTGGATTACTCGATAACCGGCTCGAAAGTAAAAATCGTTCCGAAAAAAATATGAAAATGAGCATACGGATCGGCTTAATGGTTTTGGGATTAATCATTCCTTCGATGGTCTATTCCCAATCCAAAAATGTAAGCATTCATCTGTCGAATGTGACGGTAGCGGAAGCATTCGATGCGATTCGGAATCAAAGCGGTTACACGATTGCGTACAACGACAATGATGTAAATTTGAACAAAAAGGTGACTGTTCATGTAAAAAATAAACCGGTGGAAGAAGCGGTCAGACAAGCTTTGGTTGGCCAAAATGTCGTATTTGTCATTACCGGCAATCACATTGTATTGTCAAAATATAATGCAGCCGAAAACAAAAACAAAATCACCGGAACAACTATTCCTGTCCGGCTATTCGAGGATACGCTCACCTTAAATGAAGTGGTAATTACGGCTTTGGGCATCCGGAAAAAAGAAAAATCGTTGACTTATTCTACTCAAATTGTCGATGGAGAGGAATTGATCCGGGTGAAAGACCCGAATCTGATTACTTCGTTGGCCGGGAAAACCGCCGGTGTTCAAATCAATAAAAGCGCATCCGGTTTGGGCGGTTCCGCTAAAGTGATTATCCGGGGCAATCGTTCGGCGGCAGGAAATAACCAACCCTTGTATGTGATTGATGGTATTCCGATCAATAATACGATTACCGACCACACCGTTTCGTCCATCGGAGGGATCAATGATGCGGGCAACCGGGACGGAGGCGATGGTATTTCCAATTTGAATCCGGACGACATCGAAAGTTTGAATATTTTAAAAGGCCCGGCCGCCGCCGCTCTCTATGGTAGTCAAGCGGCTAACGGCGTGGTGGTTATTACCACGAAGAAAGGAAAAGTCGGAAAAACGGCAGTTACATTCAATACGGCTACTACTTGGAATCAAGCGGTTTATGGCATTCCTGAATTTCAAAACAATTATACCGGAATGATTTCCGGTTGGGGAAGCGCTATTACCGGCAGTCCGGATTATACAGGCGATTTTTTCAAAACAGGCATAACCACTATCAATTCGCTTTCAGTGAGTTCCGGTTCTGAAAAAATGCAAACCTATTTCTCTTACGCCCACACGTATGGAAAAGGGGTTCTGGAACACAATGATTTGACCAAACACAATTTTAATTTCCGGGAAACGGCCGGTTTTTTCGAAAATAAAGTGACTTTGGATGCGAATATCAATTTATTGTATCAAAATTTAAATAATGAAGCGACACCGGGAGGATATTATAATAATCCATTAGTGGGTTTATATCATTTTCCCAGAGGCAGTGTGGAAGGAGGGCCTTCTTTTGATTATTACAAAACGAACTACCAACTGTTTGATGAATCTCGCAGCCTGTACACGCAAAACTGGTACACTTATGTGGCGAATGGGATGGAACAAAATCCGTATTGGCTGATTAACAAAATTCCCAGTGAAGACAGGCGAATCCGGGGAATGGCTAATTTGGTATTGACTTATAAAATAAACCGGTTATTTTCTTTGCAAGCGCGGGGCAATGCCGACTTTATCGCTGATAAATACAATCAGAAAATGTATGTCGGAACGGCCACTGCTTTTACCGGAGAAAATGGCCGCTATATTACCTACGAGGCAACTCACCTGAATACCTACGGGGATATTCTTTTGACGTATCAGGATAAATACGGAGACAATTTTGCGTTGAATATTTTTGCCGGCGGTAGTATCAGCGATGAAAAAGTCAAATCTTTACGCTTGGATTCCCGTCCCGGCAGTTTGTATTTTCCGAATGTTTTTACGGTCGCCAATATGCACTTGGATGACGGGTATGTTAACGAACAAAATATTCATACACAAGATCAATCGCTTTTCTTTGCCGGTCAATTGGCTTACAGGGATGTATTGTTTTTAGACGTAACGGCCCGTAACGAATGGACTTCGACTTTGGCATTTACCACAAGCGCCGAACGGGGATTTTTTTATCCTTCGGTCGGTTTATCCTGGATCATCAATGAATCGTTTTCCCTGCCGGAAGAAATTAATTTAGGGAAAATCAGGGGAGCCTGGGCGCAAGTAGGCAATGGTTTGCTGCCCTATATCAGTAATTTGAACCATACGATTGCTTCCGGAGGTAATTTTCAAGCGAATACCACCGCTCCTTTCGATGAATTGAAACCGGAAAATACCGAATCGTATGAACTGGGTACGGAATGGCGGCTTTTCAACAACCGGATAGAACTTGATTTTACGTACTATAAAACGAATACCATCAATCAATTATTCAGATTGCCCGCTACGGCCGGTTCCGGCTATTCCTATTTTTATATCAATGCGGGAAATATTGAAAACAAAGGGATGGAAATGATGTTGGGAGGCAGTCCCGTTTGGTCGAAAGACTACCGGTGGAAAACGGCTTTCAATTTTGCAACCAATCAAAATAAAGTATTGGAATTGGACGACCGTTTGAATTATTTTGCATTCGGGCAAGATGCCACGCACAGTTATCAGATGCGTTTGGAAAAAGGTGGATCGTTTGGCGATATTTATGGCATGGTGTTTCAGCGGGACGAAAAGGGCGACATTGTTTATAATCAAGCCGGATTGCCGGTGGGCGATACCACCTCCGATTTGAAAAAAATAGCCAACTGTACTCCCAAATGGAATCTGGGATGGTCTAATACGTTGGTATATAAAGATTTTTCCTTGTTCTTCTTGATCGATGGAAGATTTGGCGGTGAGGTATTGTCCGTCACGCAAGCCGATTTGGATGCCTATGGTGTCTCCAAGGTAACGGGAGACGCCCGCAAAGCCGGACAAGTTTTTTTCGACGGGAAAACAATTACGGATGTAGCCAGTTTCTACCAAACCGTAGGCGGACGTTCGGGTATTACCGAATACTATGTATATGATGCGACCAATATCCGTCTTCGGGAATTGTCATTGGCTTACAATCTGCCCGAAAAATGGTTGGGTGAAAACGGGTTGATTAAAAGTTGCGCTATCGCTTTGACCGGAAGAAATTTGGGTTTCCTGAAAAACAATGCGCCTTACGATCCGGATGCTTTGCTATCCACCGGAAATAATTTGCAGGGAGTTGATGTTTTCGGTATGCCTGCCAACCGGAGTTATGGCATGAACGTAAAAATCAGATTTTAAATGGACAGAATAAACAAAACAGGAATTACGGCGATTGCTTCATGGATTGTATTCTTGACATTCTCAGCTTGTACCGCTCATTTTGAAGATTACAACACGAATCCGGTGGGCGTAACCGCTAAAGAATTGGAGCAGGATTTCAATCATATCGGCGTGTATTTTCCGGCTGTTCAACAAATGATTTATTGCAATTACCAATGGGGCGAAGGAACGGATTGGACATTTCAACGGATGCAGAACTTAAATGCGGATATATGGTCGGGATACATGGCTTCGGCTTCCCTTTTCGGTTTTGAAGGAATTGATAACCGCACCTATTTTTTACAAGCCGGGTGGAACGATGCCGCGTGGGATTATACGTATGCTCACATGATGCCTAATACCTTGAGCATCGAAAAAGAATGCCGGAAAAATCCCGACAGGTATGCGCATTTTGAAGCGATCAATAAAATATTGAAAGTATTGGGAATTTCCCGTATCTGCGATCAATACGGTCCGGTGATTTATACGCAATACGGACAATCCAAAACAGCAGGCGTTTATGATTCGGCACAAGATGCTTATAAAGCCTTTTTCAATGACTTAAAAGAAGCGGTTGCTATCCTGGACGAATATATAAAGGAAAATCCGGGGATGACGCCTTTTGCCAAATTTGATATGGCTTATGCAGGAAATTATACCCAATGGATGAAATTGGCGAATACGCTACGACTGCGTTTGGCTATGCGGGTTGTCAAGTACGATCCTGTCCGGGCGCAAACGGAGGCGGAAGCCGCGATGGCTGCTCCGGGAGGGGTGATGACGAGCAATACGGAAAATTTTACGATTTCCGGAAAAGGCTATTTTCATCCTTTGGCGGCCATAAGTTCCTGGAAAGATATTTCGATCGGCGCCGATTTGGAATCCATTCTGGTGGGATATGACGATCCGCGAATCCATCGGATGGCTACGGGCGTAAAAGGCATGCGGACAGGTATTCCTGATTTGGATTCAAAAGATTATCACAGTTTGGTTTCCTGCGTCAATAGTAAAAGCGCTGATCCTGCCGTTTTGGTAACAGCCGCTGAAGCTTATTTCTTGCGTGCCGAAGGCGCTCTAAGAGCTTGGAATATGGGTGGATCTGCCAAAAATTTGTATGAAACAGGGATTCAGACCTCCTTTGCCCAATGGGGCGTTCCGATAGAAGATTACTTGACAAGTGCCAACGTTCCGGCCGATTTTACGGATCAATTGCAACCGGAAATAGCCAATACTCCGGCGGTTAGTACAATCACGCCGAATTGGGACGATGCAACAACAGATGAAGAAAAATTAGAAAAGATAATTACGCAAAAATGGATTGCCGGTTTTCCGGAAGGGCAGAATGCCTGGGCAGAGTGGCGGCGGACAGGTTATCCCAAGTTGTTTCCCATCATCAAAAACGATAGTCAGGGAGTAATTTCCAGCGAATCAGGTGTTCGAAGATTGCCGTTTTCATCGGCTGAAAAATACGGTAATGCTGAAGGAATTGCCGATGCCGTTGAAAAGTTGGGCGGCCCCGACACAGGTGCTACCCGCTTGTTTTGGGATATTGATAAAACTAATTTTTAAGGATCAAATAAAGACTTTTATATTTATATAAAATAGCAAAGTGTAATACTATTTTTATTAACTTATTTTAATTTAATTAATTATGTCGAAAAAACTAAAGATGGCTTACTTGATTTTAATTGCTTGTATCCTGAGTTTCTCCGGAAATAGCTATGCAGGAGCAAAATCAAACGGGCAAATGACCGGTGTTTCGCAACAAAGTGAAACAGTGACAGGTGTGGTAGAAGATGATCTCGGCCCGGTAATCGGAGCATCCGTTCAGGTAAAAGGTACGACTAAAGGTACGGTTACCAATACAGACGGAACGTTTACTCTGTCGGGAGTGAATGCCGGCGAAGTGATTCAGGTGTCGTATATCGGATACCTTACACAAGAAGTTGTTTACAACGGGCAAAGCGCCCTGAATTTCAAGTTGGTGGAAGATGCACAAGCTTTGGATGAAGTGGTGGTAACGGCTTTGGGTATCAAACGGGAGAAAAAAGCCTTGGGATATGCTATGGAAGAGTTGAAAGGGGATGCCTTATTGGAAACTCGCGAATTGAATGTTACGAATGCCTTGGCGGGTAAAGTAGCCGGTTTGCAAGTAATCAAAGGCGCCGGTACCGGCGCTTCTTCTAAAATTATACTTCGTGGAAACAACTCTTTGACAGGAAACAATCAACCGCTGATTGTGGTGGATGGTGTGCCTGTTAATAACTTTACCAGTGGTGGCGGCGATATGTGGGGCAACTTCGAGGGTACCGATTATGGTAATGGTCTTGCCGACATCAATCCGGAAGATATTGAATCTATGTCTGTATTGAAAGGTGGAGCTGCAGCGGCTTTGTATGGTAGTCGTGCCGGTAATGGCGCTATTTTGATTACTACTAAATCCGGTCGTAAAACCGAAGGTTTGGGAATTACTGTCAATGCAGGATTGGCTTTGCAATCCATTTTTGTGAAACCGGAATTGCAAAATAGTTTCGGACAAGGACTAAATGGCGCTTTTAATTCGTTGGAAAGACGCTCTTGGGGCCCTGCTATGGGAACAGAAGTAACTCAATGGAATGGAAAAGTGGAAAAAATGGCTCCGTATGACAATATTGATAATTTCTTTCAAACAGGTGTGGCTACTACAGAAAATATAGCAATCCAACAAACCATTAACAAAACGGATGTCTATTTTTCAGTCAATCGTTTAGACGACAAAGGAATGACTCCGAATACCTCTTTGAATAAAACGTCAATTCTCGCTCGTGTAGCTACTGATTTAGGAGGTAACGACCGTTGGAGATTAGACGTGAAAGCCAATTATATCAACAATCAAGGTAAAAATCGTACGATTAACGGTATCAACGAAGGTAACCCGTATTATGCCATGTATTTGTTGCCTCGCTCATTGGATATTCGCACACTGAACAACCCTTCTGCAGATCCGGAAACAGGAAGACAAATTTGGTTCAACGGCAACCTGGATTCACAAGAAAATCCATGGTGGATTACGCAACATCGTCACAATACGGATACCCGTAATCGTTTCATCGGAAGTGCATCCATGAGTTATGTTTTCACCGATTGGTTAAGTGCCGAATTACGTGCCGGTACCGATTATTATACTACGGAAACGACTAATAAACAAGATTTTGGCGCAAAACGTTATACCAATGGTCTGTACAGAGAACAGTCGGCTACTTTTTATGAAAATAATTACAGTTTCTTAGCTACTGCTAAAAAAGACAATTTAATTGATAGATTGGGTGGATTTGTTACTTTTGGCGGTAACTTAATGTCGCAACGTGACAATATCCAGTCTATTGATGCAGGTGAATTGAATATTCCGGGTTTGTTCAACATCAATAACGGAAAAGGAAATGCTATTTTGGATTATAATTCTATTCCGCAAAAAATCAATTCGTTGTATGGTTCATTGCAGTTGAACTGGGATGCCTATTTGTTCTTGGATGCTACTTTACGTAATGATTGGTCAAGTACCATGAGTAAAGAAAACCGTTCGTTTATGTATCCGTCGGTAAGTTTCTCTGCGGTTGTTTCCGATATGGTTCCCCGTTTGGGCGGAACGATGCCGACTTGGTTCACTTTTGCTAAAGTACGCACTTCTTATGCTGAAGTAGGTAACTCACTTCTTCCTTTCCAGCTGTACAATACGTATGATATGGGTGTAGATCCTAACGGTCATTTGGTGGCTTATCCGAAATCTACTTTATATGACCCGAATGTTGTAAGTGAATTAATCAAGAACAATGAAGTAGGTGCGGAACTTCGTTTCTTCCACAATCGGTTAGGTTTGGATTTCGCCTGGTATAAAAAGAATGCGGTTAACCAATTGTTGGATCTTCCTATGGATCCTTCTACTACGGGTTATAGCAGCAAAAAAATCAATGCAGGAAACATTCAAAATCAAGGTTGGGAGTTGATGATTAATGGCAGTATCATTGATACGAAAGATTTCAAATGGTATGCAACAGCTAATTTGTCCGCTAATAAAAGTAAAATCATTGAATTAAGTCCGGAAGTGACTGAATATTCATTGTTGAATCCGGGAATCACGACCGGATTGGATGCTATCAAAATTGTAGCCATGACAAAAGGGGGTTATGGTGATATTTACGGAAGAAAATTCTTACGTACGCAAGAAGGACAACTGATTGTAGATGAATCCGGTTTGCCTTTATTTACCGCAAATCAAGAATACATTGGCAATCAAAATCCGGATTTTATGGCAGGTTTGACCAATACGTTCACTTATAAAGGCTTTAATTTGAGCTTTCTGATTGATGGTCGTTTCGGCGGTTACATGTATTCCGGTACCAGCTCTTTACTACACCAATTCGGTGTTGCTGCTGAAACAGTTGTAAATGGGAAACGGGAGGATTTTGTAGTTCCGAATAGTGTAGTTGAAGTGGCCAATGGAGTATATCAAGCAAATACGAAAGCGGTTAATCCTGAAAATTATTGGACTCGTGTAACAGGTGAAGTAAGTAACTTGGGCTTACCGGAATTATTTACCTACGATGCAACGAATATTCGTTTGCGTTATGTATCTTTGGGTTACAATTTTGATAAAAAAATGTTGAAGAAAACACCATTCACCCAATTGGGCGTTTCTTTTAATTGCAACAATGCCTGGATGATTTATTCAAAGATGCCGGGTATGGATCCTGAATCGGTTTTGGGAACAAACACCAATGCTATCGGATTGGAATTGGCATCTATTCCAACCAATCGTACTTTTACATTTAATATCAATGTTGGTTTTTAATAAACATTTAAACTATTTATACAATGAAATTATTTAAAAATATATTTATGGGTTTATCGTTAACAGCAATGGTAGCGATGACCGCTTGCAGTGATTTTGAGGAACTTAACAAAAATCCGCGAGATATGGGCGTAGAGGCAGCAAAGCCGGAATATTTTCTGAACAGATCCGTGATTAATGCACAACAAGATCCGCATATTGCCGAACGTATGTTTATTTTGACGTGGAAAGCAGCTTCCCGTTTTGACAGAAGCGGTGGTTTTACGTTGGGTAGTGACAATAACGGTTGGATAACTGATTATTACGGAGTCAATTATGGTGGAGGTTGCTTAATCACCGCCAATCAAGCGGTTGCAATAGGTGAAGAACAATTAGCTACCGGATTAAGTGGGCTAACCACTTCCAATGTAGTGCAAATGGCCAGAATTTGGCGTGCTTGTGTGATGGCAGAATTAGCTTGTGGGTTTGGACCGGTTGCTCTTAATGGTGAATATGCAAGTGAAAAAGACGCATTTTATTTCATTTTGACAGAATTGAAAGATGCAGCGGCGAAATTGGATCCTTCGGTAGATATGTCTTCCGTAGCTGATTTGGATGCATTTTATGGTGGCAATGTTACTAATTGGGTTAAATATGCCAATTCATTGCGTATGCGTTATGCCATGTTGCTCTCCGTAGTGGACAATGCCAAAGCAAAGGCTGAATTTGAAGATGCTGCACAAGGTAGCAAAATTCTTAATATAACCGATATGGCTGCTGTAGCTGAAAAAGATGGTTGGGACGCATTAACCGGAGTGATGACTCGCTCATGGAACGCACAACCGATTTCTCCGACTTATAATAATTTAGTTGTAGGTTTAGGAGGTCAGGCATTTGATGTTCCTGCCGAATTGCAAACCTCTTTGAAAGATCCGCAAACGTACTTGGGATTGTACTTGGATAAACATTTCCCATTGACAACCAACGATCCGTGTGCCGGTTATTTCTTTGATGGTATTCCGAGCAAAATTGATCCGCGTGCTACGAAATTGTATAATATTCCGGGATATGATGATGGTATTATTTATCCGGGCGGTGACTTGGCAACAACAGCTGATTTGTTAAAACCGGAAGTGGGATCTACCGACGTAGCTGTTACATTGACTACAAAATATTCATGGAGTACATGTGTCGCCGGTAGCTGGGATAACAAAGCCGGTTATTCTGCCGATTTGGTAAGTGATAACAACAATTTTCCACGTATTTCCAAAGCTTATCGTACCAGCGCCAACAAACGTGTATGGTTTGCTCCTTGGGAAACAGAGTTTTTATTGGCAGAAGCGGCTGTATATGGTTGGAGTGTAACCGGTTCAGCTCAATCTCACTACGAAGCGGGTATCCGTGCCAGTTTTGATTACTTGGGCGTAGGGGCTAAAGCAGATGCCTATTTGGCTTCTTCTGATTACAACCGGGTGGGAACTTCAGTGAGTTTCACTCATACAGCAGAAGCAACCTCTTTTACAATTAATTATAAAGATGGTTATAGCAACGAAGCAAAAACAACTACTTATACCTATCCGGTCAACTCTATTCATAATGGTGGAGCAACCAATAACGATGCGTTGACGAAAATTATCACTCAAAAATACTTGGCTTTTGTGCCTTGGCAACCATTGGAAGCATGGAACGACCAACGTCGCTTGGGACTTCCGTTTATGGAAAACCAAGCGGTTGAAGTGGCTTATCCTGTGCCTACACAAGTGGCATTGACCCCCTCAACAAGTAAAGAATGTAAATTAGAGTACTATCCGAAACGTTACCGTTATCCGGCTACTTTGGAAACAACCAATCCGGAAGGTTATGCAAAAGCTATCCAATTATTGGGCGGTACAGACTTGGCAACCACTCCATTGTGGTGGAATAAAAAATAAAATAATTATTTTTACCAAGTAATATCAGGCTGTAAAGGGCTGACTACCCTTTACAGCTTCTAAATTCGTAAAATATTTAAAATAATTTCTCTTTTATTTGCCGTTTGAAATAATTAGGCTAAATTTGTGGCTCATTTAAACATTTTAACTATGCCGGTTTTATTAAACAAATCCGCCCTCAATTTGAATGCTGCTCAATATTTGTGCAAAGAAGGTCATTTTGCTACAGTTTGCCACCCGGCTTATTATAGTTGTTTGCAGTTGATGAAATTCAAAGTAAAAGACAAGTTGAAAATAGGTTATGAACAGCAAGCATCGGAGATAAGTCAGTTTTACAGAGGAAACTCACATGTGTATTTAATTTCTAAAGTAAAAGAAGAAATTAATAGAAAAAAAGGAAAGCGCGAAGCTGATGTATTTATCAAAGACATCAGGAAATTAAAGGAATTGCGCGAAGAATCTGATTACTCTGATATTCAAATAGATAGAACTACTTGTGAATTGGTAATTAGAATAGCAATTGATTTAAGAACGACAATAAATAGAGAATTATGAATAAAGAACACGTAAATAGCATTAAGACTTTTATTGAAAAAACACAGAGGAACTTTCCTGAAATGAGTTTCCGTTGCGAATTTAAGTTATTCAGTAATCTTTATATTATAGATGTACAACCCTCATCTATATTTAATGAAAATAATCAATATGCTGAATGGCAATATGATTTTAGGGAAAAATTTGAAGATGCTTACCCCGGATATACACTTTTGTTCCTGTCGAATGACGAGCTATTTAAAGTTGAGAAACCGATTTTCGAAATCGGCCCGAAAAGAATCATAACAAAGTCACGAAAAAGACCGTATGTTATACCTGAATATGAACCCAGTTATGTATAAAAAATTATTAAATATCAGTTTATTATGAAAATACGCAAACATTTTTTTACTCTTATTTTTTTGTTGTCCACCCTGATTGTATTCGGTCAAAAAAATGAATACAATGTGATCCCTCAACCTGTGCAATTGAAACCGGATGCCGGGCAGTTTACTTTCAATAATCAAACAAGCTTGTTTTTGGATAAAGGTGTAAATAAAGAAGTCTCCAATGCTTTTTTTATCTTGGCCGAACATTTGAAAACAGCCGGAGGAATTGATTTACAAACGACTACAACCGGAAAAGCGAACGGGATTGTTTGCAAAATCAACAACCAATTGCCGAAAAGCGAAAGTTACAAATTACAAATTGAAAAAGATAAAATCATCGTGGAAGCGCGTGAACCTATCGGATTTTTTTACGCGGCACAAACCTTGCGCCAGTTATTACCTTCCGAAATAGAAAGCCAAACAAAACAGGCTAATGTAAAATGGACGGTTCCGTGCTGCCAAATCGAAGATACGCCCCAATATGCCTACCGCGGAATGCACTTGGATGTCTGCCGGAATTTTTCGCCGAAAGAAGAAGTGATGCTGTATATCGACCAATTGGCTTTCCTGAAATTAAATACGTTCCATTGGCACCTGACCGACGACCAGGGCTGGCGGATTGAAATAAAAAAATACCCGCGCCTGACCGAAGTCGGCGGATTCCGCAACCGTACGGTGATCGGGCATTACAACGACAAACCCCGCCGGTGGGATGATACCCGCGTTGGCGGATTTTATACCCAGGAAGAAATAAAAGAAGTGATAGCGTATGCGCAAAAACGGTTTATCAATATCATCCCCGAAATAGAATTACCGGGACATGCGGTGGCTGCATTGACTGCCTATCCTCAATTTTCCTGTTCCGGAGGCCCGTTTCAAGTCGAAGGATTGTGGGGCATTTTCAATGACGTCTATTGTACCCGCGAAGAAACATTTGGTTTCCTGGAAGATATTTTGGATGAAGTGGCTGATTTGTTTCCATCCGAATATATTCACATCGGAGGTGACGAATGTCCGAAACTGCGTTGGGAGCGTTGCAACGCTTGCCAGGAACGGATGAAAGCCGAAGGTTTGAAAAACGAACACGAATTGCAATCGTATTTTGTCAACCGGATTGGTAAGTTCTTGTCAACCAAAGGCAAAAAATTCATTGGCTGGGACGAAATTCTCGAAGGAGGCAACCTGGCGCATGATGCCATCGTCATGTCATGGCGCGGAACAGAAGGCGGTATTGCCGCTGCACGCTTGGGACACGATGTGATTATGACGCCTTCAGCAGCCGTTTATCTGGATTATTATCAATCGCAATTACCCAGCGAACCATTGGCTATCGGCGGTTACGTGCCCATCCAAACGGTATATAATTTTAATCCGACTCCGGCGGAATTGACTCCGGCCGAAGCCAAACATATTTGGGGAGTGCAGGCCAATGTCTGGACGGAATACATGCCCAATGCCAATCAACGGCAGTATATGATTTTCCCGCGGATTGCCGCCTTGGCCGAAAATGCCTGGTTGCCGGCGGAAAAGAAAAATTATACGGATTTTGAACATCGTTTGCCTTCGCTCCTGAAACATTACAATGTGATGGGTATTAATTATTCCAAGGCATTTTACAATATTACGGGAGCGCCTTCGATACAAAAAGGAAAATTAGAGTTGGCTTTACAAACGGCCGATCCGAAAGCGAAAATCCATTATACGACAGACGGTTCCCCGGCAAATACCCAAAGCCCGCTTTATACTACTCCGGGAGTCTTAGGGAAAACGCCGGTAACCCTGAACGCCATTCCGGTGGAAAACGGGGGAATCTTGTCTGCACCTTATTCCCAATCGTTTATTGTGAACAAGGCGGCCGGACAGAAAGTGACCTTGAGCACCGAGCCGACCGAAAAATACAAAGGGAAAGGCGTTTTGACGTTAACCGACTGTATCCTGGCGCGGTATCCGCTCATGGGCAGCGAATGGCTGGGTTTCCTCGGAAAAGATGTGGATGTACTGATCGAATTTGAGCAACCGGTATCCGTACATAAACTGACAACCGGTTCGGCCGAACACCCGGGGCAATGGATTTATGCACCGAAAGAAGTGGAATATTTTATCTCGGAAAACGGGACTGCCTTCCAAAGCATCGGAAAACTCGAACGGGAGGATATGCTAAAAAACGATTCCAAAGCGATTCTCGAAATCCCTGCGGTGGAGATAAAAAAACTGAAAGTGGCTGTTAAAAATTACGGAATCATCCCGGAAGGAGAGCAAGGCGCCGGCAATGGCTCCTGGTTATTTCTGGATGAAATCGTAGTGGAATAATGTTACTACTCAGCCCCATTAAATACTAATTTGCCGAAAAGGCGCCAATCGCGGAGCGATTACATTATTGTAGAAAAAAATGTCATTCCTATCTACCCAAAACCGCGGAGCGGTTTCATTACGGGATTGATTTTCATTTGATTATGTTATTATGCAACCGCTCCGCGGTTGACGGTGGCAGGTGGTATTATTCTGTGCTACAATAATGCAATCGCTCCGCGATTGACTGCGCTAAATTAGTATTTAGCGGGTGCTGAGTAATTACAAATCAGCCAAGGTAAATTTTAATTTGTGTTAATTCCTTGGTTTATATGGAAAAAGATATTACTTTTGCTAACTAAATAAACATAAATAAAATTTAAGAAAAAATA
>JAISKT010000158.1 GCA_031261295.1 Candidatus Symbiothrix sp.
ATAACTGATTTTTGCCCTAAGGCTTTCCGTTTGTCCTGTATCATTTTTTCCAACTCGGAAAGAATTTCATCCTGCCATTGTTGCTGAATGGGGGTAATGGCAAAAAGGTCGGATGGGTCCTTCTCCAGGGCGGCGGCGATGCGTTCTATCATAGTATCGGTGGGAAAACGCTTCTCCCCTTCGATCATGGCGATATAATTCGTTGCGGTATCCACTTTGTCCGCTAATTTGGCCTGAGATAGCCCAAGCTCGTTTCTATAGGCTTTCATATTGGAGGCTAAAAGCTTCCTTAATTTTGTCATTTCTAAACCACTTTAGCGTTATATTTTTTCATTTTATTTGACCGAAAGTTATTGACACAATGATTTTTCCGTTATATTATTGTATTGGCTTATAACGGAACGTTATTTTTGGGGAAATTTGAGGGCTTGATCTCAATTTCCTACAAAAGCGTAGGTTTTTTATGCCATCTTTAGGACGGCTTAAAGACGGCGGGCGTTGCCCGTTGAGATATACCATGTCGAGGCCGCATGTTATGCGGGGACGGGACGGTAAAGGGAGTTATGTGCCATTTTTTGTAATTCTATTGATAAAATATTAAAAATAGAATTCCGATAAATTATCGGAAGATATTGGCTTTTATACCGTATTAGGTATTTAGCATAATTTATAGTCAGGCGAAGACTCAAACCGCAGAGGAGAATTGTATGAAGAAAGTGGTATTGGGCCTTGGCGTTGTATTGGTGCTTGTACTGGTTGGTTGTGCTGCGGCGAGCACACCATCGGCGGTCGCAAAGAAGTTTTACGAGGCTGCTGGGAAAAACGACTCGAAAATGATGGCTGAGTATGCCACACCGGATACGGTAGCGATTATGGCAATGTTTGGTGAAAAAGTATCAGGCATGATGGCTGCCTATGGAAAAATTGACAGCGTATCAGAAGTTATCGATGGCGATACGGCAGTAGTTACCGTCAAATTTTCCAATGGTGAAGAGTCAGACCTTGATATGATTAAGGTTGATGGGAAATGGAAAGTCAATGTAGACATGGAAAACAAATGATTTTTCGTAAACGGCTTGTAGTTTTTTCAATTATTATTTCTTGTTTGGTTATTGTATTATTGATTTTATTCAATTACCGAACAACAGGCAAAGCAATAAGCCGTTTTACCTCCGCCGAATTAGAGCCATATTTAGAGGACGGTGATATAATATGCCGATTAGGGGATAGATTATGGTCATTATATTTTAGAGATTTATCTCCAGATGATAAAAGATATTCGCATTTGGGAATTGTGAGAATGGGTGAAAGAAACATTACTGTTATAAATGCCGAAGGAACCCGTTGGGAAGGGAAAGACTATGTAAATGAGACGTTATTGCAAGATTTCATAAGTGTTGCAAAAAAAGTTGGCGTGTATCGATTAAAAGGCATTGATGGGGCAGAGGTAATAGAAAAAACACTTGAGTTCGTTGGCACTCCATTCGACTGGAATTTTGATTTGGAAGATAACGGAAAATTATATTGTACGGAACTTTTGTATGCGGTACTAAAAAATATGGATAAAGGGATTCAATTAGAGACTGTATTTCAAAAAGAGGTTGGGAAAGAAATTATTCCATTAGAAGCAATCTCAAATTCGTCTGATTTTATAGAGGTTGTATGCTTATATGATTAAAAGGGTGTATAGAAAACTGGCAAATGGCACATAACATACAGCAAGCGTTATTTTTTGGCCATTATTGTATGGCAACCGATGTCATCGTGGTACTGGAAATTTAGGAGGTTTTTATGAAATTTCGATTCAGTTTTGGCATTACAAGGTTAACAGTTCTTGTTATATTATCCTTAGCAATACCATGTGTTCATTCACAGGAATATGATATTCCAAATAACATTACCATTTATGATGGGAATTTCAAAAAAGTTACATCAAAAATCACTTATTACCCACCACAGTTATCTAATACGGGGCTAACCAATACGATATTATTATATTATAATGATGGTTATCTCACAAATGCTTTATTGTATGGGAAAATAGGAGATTCTAATTTTAGAGAATATTTATCAAATGCTATTGATAAATGTATAGAATGGGCTGCTGTTGCCAAAAAGAATGGAGTTCATGAATTAACAAAAAACACGGGCGAAAGCTCTAGTGTACTGTTTGCTACAATTATGGATGGCTTGTATACAAATGTATATATTATCAACTATATTTTCAGTATTCAAAAAATAAATGGAAAAGAAACTTTTTGTTTGATTATAAATTATCAAACAACAGATCAAGTAAATTCCGGCAGGAACGGAGGCTATTTAGTAATTACGGAAAAAGATTTTGGTGAATTGAAGAAAATAATCTCTGATGATTTTCTCGCACAGTATGACAAACAATACGCAGATCGGCAAAAACAAGGAGAATTATTTCAATAAACAATATTTGGAACATTAAGTTACCCAGAATACATATAAGCAAAAAACGGCGTAAACCATGTATTATGCGCCATTTTTTCTGAATGTATTGACAAAAACATAAATGAACAGGTAAAACGAATAATGAAGGAGAAAAAAGAATGAAAGAGTACAAATTTTCTGTAGATGAATCAAAGACAAAAGAACGAATGAAAAAACTTAAACGATATTTGCATACCCACGTGCTTACTGCCGAAAAAAAATTCATTTGTTCATGTTGTAAAGAATGTAAAAAGTCTCATGATGGCATCTTTGGTAAAGGTCAATTGCACCATCTTGGTCATAAATACGACCTAATTATTAATGGTATAGCAATTCGCATTATGATTGTAGGGCAAGAATGGGGCTGTGAAGAAAAAATAACACTTGAAGAAAACCATGAAAGCAAGATGGAATGTGGTGAACTATATTTTAGCGAACGAAACCCACATATGAAAGGAACAACAAGTGTTTTGCGACTTTTATTTGGAAAAAACTTGGGCTCAGATCATGAATCTGAATATTTAAAATTCACAGATGGTGGGACTTGTCATATTTTCGATGCATTTTCTCTTTGCAATTATTTAATCTGTTCAGCACTAAAAAAAGAAACAGGGAAAGCGGGATATTCGACTTCTGTCATGAAAAATAATTGCCAACAACATTTTAAGAAAGCATTAGAAATATTGGAGCCAAATGTTGTCATTGTACAAGGTAAAGGAATCTGGAAATGGGTGGCTGATGCATTTGACAATATAAAAGTATTGAAAAATTCGGATGGCTCATTATACCAAGCAGAGATAAATGGAAATACGGCATTAGTTGCTTCATTTACTCACCCATCGGCACCAAATATAATATACAATTGGGGAATGCCTGAAGCAACTGAGTATTTGCGTAAAACTGTTAAAC
>JAISKT010000174.1 GCA_031261295.1 Candidatus Symbiothrix sp.
GTCTCTAAGGTGTCTTCTTAGAGCAGAGCGAAAGACGGGACTCGAACCCGCGACCCCGACCTTGGCAAGGTCGTGCTCTACCAACTGAGCTACTTTCGCGTTTTACGGCTGCAAAGATAGATAGTTTTTTGCTTATTTGCAAATTTTTTAATTGAAAATATCATCCATTACACCCGGAGATGTATTTAATTCTTCTACAATATCTCCGCCTCCTGCACATGGATTAGCGAATTGTTCCGGTACGGTAAATTGTTCGGATTGTGAATAGCCTAACCTCGGATCGGCAAATACTTTTTTCAGGAAAATACCCATTACCGGTAATGCCGCCCTGGCTCCCTGGCCTTCATTCATGGAATTGAAGTGAATCGAACGTTCTTCGCCGCCTACCCAACAGCCGCCTACCAAAGATGGGGTAAATCCCATAAACCAACAGTCGGAATTGTTTTGCGTAGTACCGGTTTTTCCTCCCATCGGCGCTGTAACTCCTTGTCTGCTGCGCATTCCGGCGCCGGTACCTCCTCCATCCATAACACTTCGTAACATATTTAGCATCTTATAATTGGCATCTTCACTGATCACTTCTCGCATCCGGGTTGAAAAAGATTCAAGCACATTCCCATTCCGGTCTTCAATCCGGGTGACATACGTGGGTTCTACCCGGATACCCCCATTGGCAAAAGTGGAATATCCTGAAACCATTTGTGCAATCGAAACCTCACAAGGGCCTAAGCATAAGGCAGGAACGGCATCAATAGGTTCAGTCAATCCGTAGGCAAGCAACAAGCGTTTGAAAGTATAAGGAGTTAATTGCTTCATCAGGTAAGCTGTCACCCAGTTATCGGAATGTTGCAATCCCCAACGAATATTGACCATTTCTCCTATTTGCGATTTAACGGCGTTTCGTGGAGTCCAAGTCTTTCCATTTTCCAAAAGTAGCGTTTGTTGTACGTGCATCACTTCACTGCAAGGAGTAAATCCGCTTTCCATTGCCAGTGAATATAGGTAGGGTTTAATGGTTGAACCCACTTGCCTTTTACCCATGTTCACCATATCGTATTGAAAATACTGGTAATTGACACCTCCTACATACGCTTTCACCGCTCCCGAATGAGGATCCATCGCCATAAAACCGGTCCGGAGAAATTTTTTCATATAAAGAATAGAGTCTTGGGGAGACAGAATTGTATCTTTAGTACCTTGCCAGGAAAATACCTGCATCTCAATCGGAGTATTAAAAATTTGCCGAATCTGACTATCAGACTTATTGTCTTTCTTTAAACTTCTATATCTATCCGTCTGTTTCATAGAGTTTTCCAATATCTCATCTATATCCGCTTTGCTGAGCGAACGGGAATAAGGTGTTGGACTATTGGCTTTTTCCCGGGAAAAAATCGGTTGGAGGAAATTGCCTATATGTTCATCAACTGCTTGTTCTGCATACGTTTGCATGCGCGAATCTAACGTAGTATATATCTTCAGGCCGTCGGTATAAAGATTGTAATTAGAACCATCCGCTTTTGTATGTTTGTTACACCAACCATACAACGGATTGTTTTCCCATGCCAGGGAATCTTCAGAAAAGCGGTAGCGGTTAGAATTGACGTAATCTTTTCTTTCCGGCTTTTTTGCCGTCAAAACCAATCGTAAATATTCCCTGAAATAGGGAGCGACTCCTTCTTTGTGATCCACCTTATTATAGGTAGTAACCAAAGGCAATGCCTTGAGCGAATCGCATTCCGCTTTGGTAATATATCCGTTTTCCTGCATTAAATCCAAAACCACATTACGCCGTCCCTGCGTCCGTTCTACTTGACGCAAAGGATTGTAATACGAAGGATTTTTGCACATACCGATTAGAGTGGCCGCTTCTTCGATGGTCACATCTTTGGGAAGTTTTCCGAAATAAACCCAACAAGCCGACTGGATGCCTACCGCATTATACAGGAAGTCAAACTCATTGAGATACATATTGATGATTTCTTCTTTGGTGTAATAACGTTCCAATTGAACGGCAATGACCCACTCGATCGGTTTTTGGAAAAGGCGTTCTCCCACAGTCTGTGCCCGTTCGGAATATAATTGCTTGGCCAACTGCTGGGTAATAGTACTCCCTCCTCCTCCACTCTTCTGAAACAAAATGCCACGTTTAACGACCGCTCTTAGAAGTGCATAAGCATCAATACCCGAATGTTCCATAAAACGGGCGTCTTCGGTAGCAATCAGCGCGTGAACCAAATTCGGGGAAAGCTCATTGTAATTGACATAAATACGGTTTCCCTTACTTTGCGCATAATTTCCCATCGGTTTCAAATCGACGGAAATAACTTGGGTGGCATATTTATCAATGGGATTTTCGAGGTCTTCCACAGGAGGCATATAACCAATTTTGCCATTGGCTATTAATAAGAAAAAGAAAAACAAAAGTGCAATGATACTACAAAATGTAATCCAAAACCATTTAATAAATTTCTTTTGCTTGGGAGTGTTAGTATTCTTTTTTGCCATTTAAATTAGATTCATAATAACGTACAAAAATACGGTTTTATTTTTGAATTATCCTTATTTTCTTTTATTTCTTATTTATAATATCTTCGATGATATATTCGGGCCTTTCTTTTACTTCTTCAAACAATATCCCGATATATTGCCCTAATACCCCGATTGTCAGCAGTTGTACGCCACCGAAAAAGATAATGCCTATCATGATCGATGTCCAGCCGGTTTCGGCTTCCGTATAACCAAAGATTTTACCAAAAATATACCACAAAGCCATCCCAATTCCAATGAAAACAGTAAAGAATCCTAATCCCATTGCTATCTGGAGCGGTTTTTTGGAGAAATACACTAAAGCAGTGGAGGCAAAAGAAAACATCTTTTTCAGGGGATAATTACTTTCTCCGCCCCAGCGTACGCCTCGTTCGTAATAAAAAGGAACTTGCTTAAATCCTACCCAGGAAATCAATCCGCGCACATACTTTCCCCGTTCTTTGAAACGATTAAATTCTTGTATAATCCGGGAATCAATCAGGCGGAAATCACCGGCATCCAATGGAAATTTAGTATCGGAAAACTTGTTGAGAATACGATAGAATTTTTTCGATGACCAACGTTTGAATTTGCTTTCTCCCAAACGGGATTTACGAACGCAATAAACGACATTGGCGCTTTCTTGTTCCTGACATTTCAGTATATCCGGAATTAATTCGGGAGGATCTTGCAAATCGGCGTCCATAATAATCGCTAAATCCGATTGGCAATGATGTATCCCGGCTGTTACTGCAGCCTGATGACCAAAGTTACGCGAAAAATTGATCAGAGTCACCCGCGAATCCGATAAGGCGATGGAAGCCAATATCATACAGGTATTGTCCGTACTCCCGTCATTGATAAAAATAATCTGGGATTTTATTTTTTTTAAATTATCCAATATGGATGCCAGTCGCGTATAACAACTATTAATGACGAATTCCTCATTGTAACAAGGAATAATAATACTAAGTGTTTTCATATTATTCAGTATTCGTACGATTCTTTACAAATAGGCGCCGATTGCCTGTTAAGTTTATTTCTTCGTTTTCAGGAATACCTAACTTATATTCCTTATATCCAGCCGGAAAATCCCATTGGAAATCTTCCGTTTTAAGCATATTTTTCAATATTCCACGATCCCATTCATTAACGATAATATAATCCGGCGCATTTGCCTGTGAAAAAAAGACGGAACGATACGCAGGCATATTCTCAACCTGATGCATCAAACCGCCATAATTGGTTACATCTAAATACAGCAAGGTAGCATAATCGTAATCAAAAGTAAAAATCCGGTCGGTTTCAGGATTAAAACCATTCTCTCTTAAAATATCTTCTACACTTTGGAAATAATCAATTTGAATCTTTTTCAATTTAATAGAACTAAATTGCCGGTTATTTTCCACCTTATATTTCGAATTAAACGGATTACCTCTAAAATAACGGTAAATGTATAAACCTCCAAAAAAACCAAAACCTAATGCAAGAAGTACAGTCAAATACAACATGGATTTATAAACCAGCCGGTCTTTTATTTGAAACAAATAACCGGCCAATATAAATACCCACATAAAAGACAGGTAAGTAAGTTTATAGATTATTATCACATTGGTTCCCATCACACCAATCACAGGAAAAAAAAGGAAAATAGCACCTTGTATAACGATGCCGATCCGTTTTTTATCATGCCAATTAATACCGGAGGTTTGTGATAAATAAAAAAGAAAGGAAGTCATAACGGGGATCAACAGGATACTGAATTTAAAAAGTTTCCGGGTAAGAATAGATAATATTAAAACAGCTATGAAAATACCGACAGTGACGGATTTTTTATTAAACTGTTTTTGTCTTTGATTGATAGAATAAAGAGACGAAATCCCGATACAACAAAACAGGAGCAGCATAAAGACTCCTGCGTAATTCACAACAAGGTTCATATAGGAAACCAAATTGTAGCCGCCCGTACCAAAAGCCGGATTCCGGATATTTATAATAATATCACTCAACGCATCTTTTACCGGATAAATCACGTAGTTGTAAACGATTATACAAGAAAGCAGTCCAAGCAGGAAGATAAATAATGAAAGCAGCTTGTTTTTCCAATAAAGGTTTCTTTTTTGCAGAATCAACAAAGATATCGCCAATGAAACCAAAATTCCCGAAGGAAAATAATTCACTATGGATAAAAAAGAAAAGAATCCGCTTAAGTAGATACACAATTGTCTGATTATCATATTATCAGAAACATCCCATAGTAAATAAAAAGAAAATTGGCAGGTTACAAAAAAAACAAGTAGATGATTAAACGTCAAAGAAACTTCATATCCGGAAAAAAATATGAATATCCCACACAAAAATACAAGTGATACATACAAACCCAAGTTGTTTTTTATCTTTCCTTTCTTATTCAACCAGTAATACGAAGTACAAGAAAAGAAAAATAAAGTAAAAATAATGCAAATATAAGCCGCTATCCTTGAATGGATAATGGTAGGTTCGATAGAAAAAACTCTAAAAATAAACCGGACAATTTGGAAAAATTGTGTATGTTGAATCCCCAGATTTTGTTCCGGATTTAATCCTAAAATAAAAAAAGCTTCATCCATACAGGACTTGAATCCTGTTTGCATATTGTAGAATATAAATATCCATGAAAAAAAAGCGGCTAAATAGATAAAAATATATTCTTGTTTGGCAAGTATAGGCCGGAATTTGTTAATCATTTTTTTTCAATTCTCTCCGAATATCTTCCGGACTGAACACTTTTACGTTCGTAATGATAAAATTCGGATTGATAAAATTACCGTATTCATTACATTCGGCCACGGTATTTTTCATCATATTTTTGATATCTACCTCTAATTCAATCAAAAACAACAGGGTAAAATAATTGCTTTCTATTTGTAATTCCTCCAAAATACCATGATATTTTTGAACGGTAAAAGAAAATTCTTTTTCAATCAAATCCCGCTGGTAATCTGAAAAAGGTTTTAATTTGTTGGATTTGAAGAACGTATAAAAACGAAGTTTACTGTCTTTTCCTCCCAAACCGGTAGAAATGAAGACTTGCTTTTCGTCTGAAAATTCGGATTCCAAGGTAATTTTAGCCTGCAACAGCGATAAGGCAGCCCAGTCCGTCAAATAATTATTCGGTTCTTTGTTATACGTTTCCAAAGCCCGGTAAGCTTTTACATCACCGGAAATCGCCAGGAAAGTCATTGCATATTTCATTTCATCCGGAGTGGAATCGATTGAATTCAAGACGCCAATCTGTTTTTCCACCGTTTCCTTTCCGCTACGCTCCCTCACATTTTCGGAGTACCGGAAATATTCCATTTGCTTTTCTACCGGAACGGTTGTTTCCAGTACATGTAAATTTCCTTTCAAACCTCTTAAGGAGTGTTGAAATTCTTTGAATACATCGTTATCGTTTCTCATATTTCCAATTATAATCTTTTTGGCCTCTAAATATTTTGTAAAGATAGAAATATTCATCCACAAATGGCTGAATAAGGTCAAAAAGAAATAAAGTAAAATAAAATTTAGGTAGTTTTAACATTCCGGCCGTTCTATTTATCACATATAACTGTGTGAAAAACCGGGTTAAGAACAAAAATACGGCTAACCCCAATAATATCCAATCGGGAATAACCCATAGAACAGTCAATATAAATGAGAGAAAGAATAAAATCCGGGATAATTTTTCCATTCTCCAAAAACGGACGGAAAATCGCTTCTTAAAGAATTGTTGAGTAATCAACCGGCTGATTTTCAAATCTTTCCATGTCCGCGATTCCTCCATCACCACCTCAATAACACTCTCCGGTGATAATTCTACGGACAAATTATCTTTCCGGGCAATCTCATTTATAAAAAGATCATCTTCACCGGCTTCCAAAAAACTGGAATTGGAAAATCCTTTTTGCTGCTGAAACCAATTTTTATTGTATGCCAGATTTCTCCCGTTTCCCATATACGGATGATTTTTTAATGCTAACGACATCATCTGTAAGTTGGAAAAGAAATAATCATACAAAATATATTTGGAGGGCTGTTTTTTCAACGTGCTGAACCCCAATACGATGGTACGTTTATCCGTAAAATGCCGGGCCATGCGGCTAATCCAATCCGGGCCTGTCGGGTGACAGTCTGCTTCCGTAAACAACAGCGTATCGTATTTTGCCGCCTTGATACCCAACGTCAGACCTAATTTTTTCCGACTCAGGTTTTTACTTCCCACCGGAATATAGGTATGATACAAATGCTTGTAATTGAATGAAAAACGGTTCAAAATTTCATCCGTATCGTCTGCAGAGGCATCGTTTACCACAATAACTTCATAGACCGGATAGTTTTGTTCGAGAAACACCGGCAGGTAATTTTCAAGATTCCGCGCTTCGTTTTTTGCACAGATTATAACCGATACCGGCGGCTGTGAAGATGCCGGAACTGTTTTTCCCTTTTCAATTGACCGTTGGTAACGATAAGGTTTCGCCAGATAAAACCAATAGTAAATCAATTGAATGATCAGGGAACACACCAATACTGAAAATAGTATGATATCTGTGGTATCGAAATCGACAATAATCATAAGTTTTATATTAAGTCCGAAAAATACGCTTTAGGTAATTGCCTGCAATTGTATTGGGACGCCATGATTTCACCGTAGGCGCCGGCCGAGCGGATGGCAATAATATCACCCCTGTGTGCTTTATTCAAATCGAGTTGTTTGCCAAAACAATCGGAAGATTCACAAATCGGCCCCACTACATCATACATTTCTTCCGGTTCTTCCGAACTCAAATTTTCTATTTTATGATAAGCTTCATAGAGCGCGGGACGAATCAATTCCGTAAATCCCGCATCTAAAATGATGAATTTCTTTACACTACCCTCTTTTACATAAAGTACTTTCGAGATCAAACTTCCACATTGTCCGACAATGGAACGTCCCGGCTCGAAATGAACCTTCTGATTCGGATAAGCCGGAAAATGCTTGTGGAACAGTTGAAAATATTCCTTGAAATCCGGCAGAGAATGACGGTTGGGATGTTCATAATCAATCCCCAGACCACCGCCGAAATTGATATGTTCCACCGTAATTTTCCGTTTAGCCAACCGCTGCTGAAGTTCATTCACCCGGTTGCAAAGCGCTTGGAAAGGTTCCATTTCCGTCAATTGCGAACCAATATGAAAATGCAGACCAATCAGTTTTACAAAAGGAAGCGTTTCCAAGGTATCCAACACCTTATCTAATTGATCCAGATTGATTCCGAATTTGTTTTCCTTCATTCCGGTCGTGATATGGTGATGCGTATGGGCGTTTATTTCCGGATTGATACGCAATGCCACTCTCGCCGTTTTTCCCTTCAAACCGGCCAATTCATTAATCACTTCCAATTCGGGAATCGATTCGGCATTGAAACAGAAAATATCATTATCCAGACCGAGATTGATTTCCCAATCGGCTTTTCCTACACCTGCAAAAACGATTTTTCCGGCCGGAAAGCCGGCGTTTAACGCTGCTTGAATTTCGCCTCCGCTGACACAATCGGCGCCCAATCCATTTTCCCGGATAATGGAAAGTATCCGGGAATTGGCATTGGCTTTCACAGCATAATGAATATGATAATCGTACTTAGTCGCTTCCGCCACCACGGTCTGCAAAGTTTCTCTTAAAAGTTCTGTATCGTAAAAATAAAACGGTGTCTGTAAATTGTTGAATTTTTGTATTGGAAAATTACCTTTCATTATTTTATTAACTATAACTTATTATTCTGCTTTTTGGAGATGTTCGGCAAGGAATTTTTCCATTGCTCCATAAAACTCAAATCGATTTTCTTCGTTATGGAATCCATGCCCTTCATTATCTTTCACTAAATATTGAACTTCAACACCCCGTTTCTTTAATGCTTCGACCATTTGATCGGATTCATCTTTATTTACACGCGGATCGTTTGCCCCTTGAGCAATAAACAGAGGCGCCACGATTTGATTTACATGAAAAACAGGAGAAGCACTTTCCAGCAATTCTTTATCGGCAACCGGATCGCCAACCATTTCGTGCATCATGTCTAACATGGGTTTCCAATAGGGCGGAATGGTTTGAAGGAAAGTGAAAAGATTGGAAACGCCTACATAATCAACACCGCAAGCATATAAATCGGGTGTAAAAGTCAATCCTGCCAATGTGGCATAACCGCCATAGCTTCCGCCATAAATAGCCACTTTTTCAGGATCGGCGATTCCTTTTTCAATGAGCCAGTTCACACCGTCGGTAATATCATCCTGCATGGTTTTTCCCCATTCTTTGAAAGAAATTTCCCAAAAATGTTTTCCAAAACCGGTAGATCCTCTATAATTCATTTGCAAAACGGCATACCCCCTGTTGGCAAGAAACTGCACTTCCGGATTGAAACCCCAGGTGTCACGCGCCCACGGACCTCCGTGCGGATTAATGACCACCGGCAATTTTTTAGCGGTTTTCAAGGTATATCCTTTAGGCAAAGTAAGATACGCTTCAATATCCAAACCATCTCTTGTCTTGTATTGAACACATTCCATCGAAGCCATGTTGTTTTCGTCAATCCAGGGATATAGGTCGGCAATATGCGTCAAATTATCTTTGGCAACATCATACACATAATAGGAGCCGGGAGTCTTATCGTTGTAGGTACGAACAATAAATATATCTTCATTTTTGTTCATATCCGAAATACCAAACGGGCGATTGGATACTTTCGCGTTTATTTTGTCAAAAATAGCTTTCAGGTTTTCATCGAAAAAATGGCGTTGGATTCCTGCTTGCGCCGTATAGGAAACCGCTTGCAGTTTTTTATCTTTTCGGGAATAAAAAATACCTGAAATATCATATTTATCATTTTCGTACAGCAATTCTTCTTCTTTTGCTGTTTTCGGATCATAAATAACCAGAGCGTCTTTATCCCGGTTAATATTAGACGTTGCATATAATTTTTGATTATCGCTCGTAAACGTATGAGGGTTAAGCGTTTCCTTGAAACTGGTGGTTATGACAGTCGTAAAGGGTTGATCTTCCGTATCGCGGTAGAGCAGACTCTGATTTACACCATCCAAAGCCACAGCAATACGCAATTTACCGTCGTGGTCGGTCATCCAACCTTGTATATTGCCCGGATTTTCCGCCAACATGGTCATTTCGCCGGTTTCAACATTTAAACGGTAAGGATCGAAAACTTGCGGATTCCGTTTGTTCAAACCAATAATGACTTCACTTTCTATATCGGGCAGGTCATCAATAATTTGAGTACGCACCCCTGCAAATGCCGTTAACGGAAGGAGATTTGATCCATCGATATTGACTCCGTAAAGTTGATAATTTTCATCGCCGCCCGTATCTTTCAAGAACAGGATGCGGTTATTGTTTGCCCAAAAATAGCCGGCAATATCGCGTTCGGTTTCGGAAGTTAACCGAAGAACTTCTTCTACGTTTTCGCCCACTTTCTGTACAAAAATATTCATCCGTCCTTCATACGGAGCCATATAAGAAAAATATTGTCCGTCAGGAGAAATCTGATAAGACGATTTTTCCGGGTTTTTGAAAAAATCTTCCAAAGGAAGAATAGACGCTTTTTCTACTTTCGGGTTACATTGTGTAAAAAGGAATACCGAATTTACACAGAATAGAATGAGTACGAATGAGAATAAATGCTTTTTCATAACTATTTTTATTTAAACAAATTATTGCTAAGCGCCTGTAACGCTTTCTTTTTATCTTCTGTTTTAATCAAAAACGAAATATTGTAATTGCTTCCGCCGTACGAAATCATCCGTACCTGCACATCTTTCAAAGCATTGACTGCCTTGGATTCGAAGCCTACATTATCCCATTCCAAATCGCCGACTACGCACACGATGGTCATATCCTTATCTACGCTTACAGTTCCGTATTTTTTCAAATCATTCAAAATATCCGAAAGGTATTTTTCCTTGTCGATCGTTACCGAAACGCCAACTTCCGAAGTGACAACCGTATCAATAGGCGTCTGATAGCTTTCAAATATTTCAAATACTTTGCGTAAGAAACCGTGAGCCAACAACATACGTCCGGATTTAATCTTTATTGCTGTGATTCCGTCTTTTGCAGCTACCGCTTTTATTTTTCCTTTTTCCAAATGGTTGGAAATAAGGGTTCCGGGAGCCTCCGGTTGTAAGGTATTCAACAATCGAACGGGAATATTATTTAATTTGGCCGGAAGAATGCAAGTCGGATGCAAAATTTTCGCTCCGAAATAAGCCAATTCGGCTGCTTCTTCAAACTGCAATTGTCTCACAGGAGCGGTCTGTTCCACGTAGCGAGGATCATTGTTTTGCATGCCGTCAACATCCGTCCAAATCTGGATTTCTTCGGCATGAATGGCGGCGCCAATCAACGAAGCGCTGTAATCGCTTCCTCCCCGTTCCAGATTATCTATTTCGCCGTAAGCATTCCGGCAAATATAGCCTTGCGTAATATAAATTTGAGCATCGGAATGGATTTCCAATTGCTTATTCAGTTTCTCCTTAATATATACCGGATCCGGTTCGGAATTTTTATCTGTCCGCATGAAATCCAATGCCGGAATAAGCGCCACGCTGATCCCTTGCTCTTTGAAAAGCAAATACAGGAAAGAGGAAGACAATAATTCTCCCTGGGCCACCAATTCTTTTTCTTCAAAAAGGGTAAATAAATCATTGGTGTAGGAACGGATAGCAGCAAAAATGGCATCCAGTACCGCTTTCGCTTCTTCTTTTATCGCATCGGTGGAATAGATTTCCGTAATCAGTTGGGCATATTTGTATTCCAACCGGTTGATGATCTCATTTGCTCCATCCACATTCTTTTTATAGAGGTAATCGGCGATTTCCAGTAACGAATTGGTCATTCCTGAAAAAGCTGAAAACACAACCACTTTCTTTTCGCCGTCGTTGACCAAACGGACCACTTCTTTCATCTTTGAAGCCGAACTTATGGAGGTTCCACCAAACTTTAATACTTTCATCATTGTAAAATTAAAGAAATGAAAATAATGAAAGAAATGAAAATAATAAAATAAATTTCTTCATTTTTTCATTCCTTCATTTTTAAATTAATTCGAAGTGCAAAGGTATAACTATATTTTACAATTCACAATCAAAAAACCGACCATCTTCACATTTTTTTACCTTTGCCGGAAAATTCTGAACCAATTGAGAATTATGTGTAGTCATGATAACCGCCGTTCCGGTATCGCTGATATCATGAAGCAGCTGGACTATCTTGTTTCCCGATTCCGAATCCAAATTGCCGGTCGGTTCATCGGCCAGGATTATTTCCGGGGAATTCAACAAAGCCCGCCCGATAACGATCCGTTGTTGTTCCCCACCCGATAATTCATGAGGCATTTTATAGCCTTTATTGCTCATACCTACCTGCGACAACACTTCATTGATCCGGTCGTTAATATCATTTTTGTCTTTCCATCCGGTAGCCTGTAGTACAAATTCAAGATTGTTGCAGACCGTACGATCCGTCAATAATTGAAAATCCTGAAAGACAATTCCTACTTTCCGGCGTAACAGGGGAATATGTTTTTCCTTCATTTTCCGCAAATTATAATCAAAAATAAACGCTTCGCCGTCGTCCACAGGCGCATCACAATAAAGTGTTTTCAAGAGTGTACTCTTGCCCGAACCCACTTTACCCATCACATAAAGAAACTCTCCTTTACGCTGTTCAAAAGTCACCTGCTGGAGAATGATATTTTCCCCCCGGCTTAGTTCAACATCGCGATAACGAATCAAAACATCTTCCATATTTATAGAGTTAAGAACTAAAAACTAAGAACTAAAAGTTGGCTGACGCCTGTCTATTACCGCGCTTCGCGCAACTTTTAGTTTTTAGTTCTTAGTTTTTAGTTCATTTGTGTCTTTTTTGTAGTTCCAAAGCCAAGTCTTCCAAGCGATAGCCTTTGTATGTTAAAAGGACTATCAGATGGTACAACAGATCCGAACCTTCATACAACAAGCGTTCGTCATCTCCATTCATGGCTTCAATCACCGTTTCAACGGCTTCTTCGCCCACTTTCTGAGCGATTCTTCCGACACCTTTATTAAATAAGGTGGTAGTATAGGAACCTTCGGGCATCTCCTGCCGGCGGCGAACAATAAAATCCTGCAAGTATTTCAGGAACAAAATATCTTCCCGGTTTTTCTCGTTGAAACAAGTATCTGTTCCGGTATGGCATACCGGCCCCACCGGATGTACCTTAATCAACAGTGTATCCCGGTCGCAGTCTTCAACTATGGAAACTACTTCCAAGAAATTTCCGCTTACTTCGCCTTTCGTCCACAACCGGTTTTTGGTCCGGCTGAAAAAAGTGACTTTACCGATTTCCTGTGTCTTGGCCAAAGCCTCCGGATTCATAAACCCGAGCATCAACACTTTTTGGGTTTTATCGTCCTGAATGATGGCGGGAATTAAACCGCCCATTTTATCAAAATCTAAATTCATATTTATAGAGTTAAGAACTAAAAACTAAGAACTAAAAGTTGCGCGAAGCGCGGTAAGAGGCGTCAGCCAACTTTTAGTTTTTAGTTCTTAGTTTTTAGTTCTGACAAAAATTTCTTCTTTTTTCAAATATTGTTTTAATTCGGAAATACTTATTTCTCCAAAATGGAATACGCCGGCAGCCAATGCGGCATCCGCTTTTCCCAATGTAAAAGCATCCCTGAAATGTTCTTTTTTCCCGGCTCCTCCCGAGGCAATAATGGGTATCCCCACCGATCCGGCCAAAACGGCCAAAGCTTCATTGGCATAACCGGTTTTTACGCCGTCGTGCGCCATCGAGGTGAATAAAATTTCACCCGCGCCCCTACTCTCGGCTTCTTTGGCCCAGGTGAATAACTCCTTATCCGTAGGAATCCGGCCGCCATTCAAATAACAAATCCAAGCGCCGGAAGTTTCCACCGGCTGGGCGTCAATGGCCACTACACAAACCTGGGAACCGAAATTTTTGGCAATTTCTTCAATTAATTTTGGGTTCCGGATTGCCGACGAATTAATGGACACTTTGTCGGCGCCTGCATTCAGCAATTGATCCACATCGTGCAGTTCATTGATTCCCCCGCCCACTGTAAACGGGATATTGATATTCGCGGCCACCCGGCGCACCATATCCAAAAAAGTTTTCCGGCCTT
The DNA here is from genome assembly GCA_031261295.1 of Candidatus Symbiothrix sp. Classification (GTDB taxonomy): domain Bacteria; phylum Bacteroidota; class Bacteroidia; order Bacteroidales; family Azobacteroidaceae; genus Azobacteroides. The sequence goes on from JAISKT010000174.1 coordinate 13,726, forward strand.
CGTGCGAAGCCGTAATATCCAGATACACCAATTCGTCCGCCCCTTGTTCGCTGTACTGTTTTCCTAATTCCACCGGATCGCCGGCCTCCCGGAAATTGACAAAATGGACCCCCTTGACGGTTTGTCCATCTTTTACATCCAAACAAGGTATAATTCTTTTTGCCAACATCGTTCTTGAGTTAAGAACTAAGAACTAAAAACTAAGAACTAAAAGTTGCGCAAAGCGCGGTAAGAGGCGTCAGCCAACTTTTAGTTTTTAGTTCTTAGTTTTTAGTTTTTAGTTCTCCTCCGCAAAGCGGAGTAATTCTTTTAATTGTATTTTTCCTTCGTAAATCGCTTTTCCGATAATCACTCCCCGGATATTCGATTCTTCCAGTAATTCAATATCCTGAAGTGTGCTTATTCCCCCGCTGGCAATCAAATAGCCAAACGGATCGCTGTCCCTTATTTGCCCGTACAGTTCGATATTCGGGCCTTCCAACATTCCGTCTTTCCGGATATCGGTACAAATGACTTTATTGACTCCCTGTTTTCGCCAATGCAGGATAAACGGAATGATTTCGTTTTCGGTATCTTCCGTCCAACCGGCTACCGAAATTTTATTATCGCGGCAGTCGGCTCCCAATATAATATGGTTCCCGCCAAACTTGTCAATCCAGCGTTGGAATATTTCCGGATTTTTGACGGCGATACTTCCTCCGGTAACCATTTGAGCGCCGCTGTCGAACGCTATTTCCAAATCGGAATCCGATTTTAATCCGCCGCCGAAATCAATAATCAGGGAAGTGCGGGAAGAGATTCTTTCTAACACCTTATAATTAATGATACGGTTGGCTGCAGCTCCATCCAAATCCACGATGTGAAGACGGCTGATTCCATGATCTTCAAACAATTTGGCGACTTCCAAAGGATCTTCATTATAAACTATTTTTTGTTCATAATCCCCTTGGGAAAGGCGGACGCATTTGCCGTCCAAAATATCTATTGCCGGAATGATTTCAATCATGATGTCTTCGTTAAAAAATTGCTTAATATCGCTTCCCCTACGGCGCCACTCTTTTCCGGATGAAATTGAGTGGCATAAAAATTATCTTTCCGGATGGAAGCGCTGAAGTTTTGTATGTAAAACGTTTCGGCAATGGTATAATCATTCACCGGAACGTAATAACTGTGAACGAAATACACAAAAGCTTCTTCCGGAAGGCCCCGGTATAAATCCGTTTTCAGATGGGTGAGTGTATTCCAACCGATATGCGGAATCTTGTCTTCGTGCTTTTCCGGTTGAAATTTCACCACGGGCACATCAAATATTCCGAGGCAATCTGCATTTCCTTCTTCTGAAAACCGGCACATCAACTGCATACCCAGACAAATACCCAATACCGGCTGTTTCAAATCGCGGATCAATTGATCTAATTTCCGGGCTTTCAAGTACTCCATCGTTGTTCCGGCCTCCCCTACTCCGGGAAAAATCACTTTATCGGCCGACAACAAGGTTTCTTTGTCTGCGGTCACGACCGGATCTATCCCCAAGCGTTTCAAGGCATAAACCACGGAATAAATATTTCCGGCATTGTAATCAATTATTGCGATATTCATAAAATGTAATTTTGGGGGTGCATGGTACACGGTACAAAGGTGCACGATTTTGCCATTTTCTATTCGTGCACCTTTGTACCGTGTACCGTGCACCCAAAATCATTTCGCAAAAGCGACAGCGCGTGTTTCGCGAATCACCGTAATTTTCACTTGTCCCGGATAAGTCATTTCATCCTGGATTTTCTTGGCGATTTCGTTTGACAGATTTTCCGTTTCAACATCGGTAATCCGGTCTGCGCCTACGATGACACGTAATTCGCGCCCGGCCTGGATGGCATACGTTTTCACTACGCCCGGATACGAAAGCGCCAATTGTTCCAAATCGTTCAATCGCTTGATGTAGGCTTCCACAATTTCGCGGCGTGCGCCCGGGCGTGCACCGGAAATAGCATCACAGACCTGAACAATCGGAGCCAGCAAACTGGTCATTTCCGTTTCATCGTGGTGAGAGCCAATGGCATTGGCAATATCCGGCTTTTCCTTGTATTTTTCCGCCAGTTTCATCCCCAGGATAGCGTGCGGCAATTCCGGTTCATCATCAGGCACTTTGCCTATATCGTGCAACAATCCGGCGCGTTTGGCTTTCTTGGGATTCAATCCCAATTCCGATGCCATAATCGCACACAGATTGGCCGTTTCGCGGGAGTGTTGCAATAAGTTTTGACCATAAGAAGAACGGTATTTCATGCGGCCGATCATCCGGATCAATTCCGGATGCAAACCGTGGATACCCAAGTCAATCGTTGTGCGCTTACCTGTTTCGATGATTTCTTCCTCCACTTGTTTACGCACTTTGTTTACCACTTCTTCAATACGGGCCGGGTGAATACGTCCGTCCTGTACCAATTGGTGCAAAGCCAAACGGGCAATCTCCCTTCGTACCGGATCAAAACCGGAAAGGATAATGGCTTCGGGCGTATCATCGACAATGATTTCAATGCCGGTAGCAGCTTCCAAAGCCCGGATATTGCGGCCTTCCCGACCAATGATCCGGCCTTTTATTTCATCCGAATCAATATGGAACACCGAAATGGCATTTTCGATGGCCGTTTCCGTTGCTACCCGCTGAATGGATTGAACCACAATCTTTTTGGCTTCCTTATTGGCCGTCATCTTGGCTTCTTCCATCACTTCATTGATAAAAGCGGCTGCAGAGGTTTGCGCTTCTTCTTTCAGGGATTGCGCCAGGCGTTCTTTGGCTTCTTCCGCCGAAAGACCGGAAAGCGCTTCCAGACGTTCAATTTCTACTTTATGGACTTTGTCCAATTCACCTTTTTTCTTTTCAACGATTTCCAATTGGTTATCCAGATTTTCACGAACGGTATCCAATTCGCTTTTTTTCTTGTGTACCTCTTCCTGTTTCTGGTTGATAATCATTTCCCGTTGTTTCAACTTCGCTTCCTGCGACTGTATTTTAGAATTTCGAGCGCTCACCTGTTTTTCAAGGTCTGCTTTAAGAGAGATAAATTTCTCCTTCACTTCCAGGAGTTTATCTTTCTTAATTGATTCGGCTTCTTTGTGCGCCTCCTCAATGATTTGCTTGCTCTTCGACACGGTTATGTAATTGAGTACAAACCATGTTATAACACCACCCACTAAGAGAGATATTATTGCTGTAATTATTGTTGCAACCATATTTTTGTTAATGAAAAAAATGAAGAGAATGAAAAGAATGAAAGTAATACTTTTTTATTCCTCCAATTTTTTTGTTAATACTAAATTTATTTAATTATTTTAATTTGTTTAATTATTTTAATTTAAAAAAAGCGCCAACTCACCTTTCAAGCAAAACTCAAAAAGCAATTAGCGCTAAGATAAATTTCTAAAAAACAATAAGTTACTGAAACGATTTGATGTATTCCTCCATCTCTTTATTCAGTTGATCCAGCATTTCAAACATAGGAGACATATCTTCCCTCTTTTCATTTTCCAGGACTTCCAACGAAAAGTGGAAACCCAGCAATGTCAATATATCATTCAATTGAAAACCTGCATTTGAATAATACGAGCTATATTTGATAAACATATCGTTAAGATTCGTTGCCGCTTTCCGCACTATCCCCTCTTCCGAACGCATACATGTATAAGGATAATGTTTATTATCAGCTAATCTTAATTGTATTTTAAAATTTTCGTCTTCCATGACATCTTTTTTATTCGTTCAACAAAGCGATGCATTTATCGACTTCTTTCACTAATTGGGATAACCGGCTTTTAGCGCCTTTAAAATCATCTTGCTTGACAGAGATAATTCGCGCCATTTTCAGATTATCATATTTAACTTTTATTGTTTTGTTTTCTTCTTCCAACTCCTTATAGGCTGTTTTCAAAGTATATAACTGCTGATTCAGATCGTTATTTTCGTTCTTCAAATCGTCGCACAAAAGCATCAGCTGATGTACTCGTGTGGTAAATACAGACAATAATTTACTTTGCTCCTCAGTCATATTAATAAATTTCAGCACAAAAATAAAAATAAGTTACGAGCTTACAAAGGATTTGTAACTTTATTTAAAAGGAAAAGGTTGCCGAAATCACTTCGCCAACCTCCCAATTGAATTACTAACCCTTAACTATAACTAATGAAATAACACTCTTTGCCAATAAAACGCAACGGTTATAAAAAAGTTTATAACAACCTGGTATTTAACATTATTTAATATTTAAACCGGATATAAATAACACATTATGTTTAGTCTATCGGTTTTCTGCATATTGGCGACAAAGTCCATCCGGTCGGATTCCTTGCGGGGGAGCCAATTTCGCCCAGGTACACGCCATTGGTCCAGCTGAGCGCAAATCGCCCCTCGCCTCCCCCAACGGTACCCGTGGTCCTAAACAAGCCAAAGGTACCAGATCGGCCTTCAAAGATAGCCTTTGTAGCGCCCGCTGCCATCACAGTTGTCCAGGATGTTGCGACCCACCCGTCCGTACAACTCGTGCCAATACGATAATAATAACCGTCTGGGCCAACACCACATGCACAACCCTCCGGTGGGACAACAGCTGTACCTTCTGTTACCCATTTGGATCCGTCCCAAACATATACACCTGCGGCTAAACCACCCGTTCCGTCTGCATAAACCATTAAGCCGGTGGCCGGATCTTTGATTGTTTCCTCATCCGTGGCGCTTTCCAACGCTACTCGTGGCAGCAATAAACCCAAATTACCGTCGATCCCGCTATTCAAATCCAATACGGCCGATGCTACCGGCTCTGCCGCATTCGTACCAATTACAACTTGCGCTTTCAAACCGGTGGTCATTACCAACAACAGCGAAAGCATAAAATACAT
>JAISKT010000181.1 GCA_031261295.1 Candidatus Symbiothrix sp.
CAGATACAAATGGCTCAATTGAAAGAATCGTTATTGGATACGGAGCAGCAGGCGGTTGAAAAAATAAACGATTTACATTCAAGGCTTCAATCGTTGATTTCCCAACTCAAGACGGAAATTCAAAATTGGGAAATGAGTTTTGTATTGACTGCGCCGATTGACGGAAAAATCACGTTTACCCAATATTGGGTAAGCAATCAGAATGTCTCGGCAGGCGAAGAAATCTTTACGATTATCCCCATGACAGGACAGGAAGGTGATTTTCAAATTATCGGCAAGGCATCGCTTCCGGTGGCCCGTTCGGGAAAAGTGAAAACCGGGCAAAAAGTCAATATACGGATTGAGAATTTCCCGGATACGGAATATGGAATGCTTCGGGGAGTAGTTCAAAATATTTCGTTGGTTCCGTCCAAATCCGGAGAATCGGTCAGTTATGCAGTGGAAATAAGTTTGCCGGGAAATTTGATTACCACTTACCAAAAAGAATTGCCTTATCTGCCCAATATGCAGGGGCAGGCGGAAATTATCACCGAAGATATTTCGCTGTTGGAACGGTTGATAATGCCCATTCGAAAGATTATAGCCGAAAACAGTAACGATTTCGTGATCTAAAATAAAAACGACTGATTTATCAAATTGACAATCAGCCGTTTACTTTTTATTTTTGTTGTCCCACCAGGACATAAAAATTTGGTACTGAATGACGACAATTGAAATCTTGCGATAGTTAATCTTTCCTCTGTATTATTCACTCCCAGTTGCATAATGTATCATAAACTCTCATAGGGTATCACCAAATTGAGACCCAAATTGGAACCTATTATTAATTTTGATTCAATGTAATGCTTGAATCTTTTTGCAATTTTTCAATTCAAAGACATGAAAGCTATGGTAATATGGGTAATTCAATGCTATATTTCCAAATTTTGGCTACCCCTTCGGAAGTATCACCATAATATCGCTTACATACCGGATATATTATGCTTATGGGTTTATCCTCTTTTGGGTTTTCCCATAAACAATATAGTGCCATTCCTAACGCATGTGGTTTTGTTGATACCGGAGCAAGATATATATTACTAAATAGTTTGTTTCGCTGCTCTCTGTCAATGTATTTTTTTATTATTTGAGCAGCCACAAACGGATCATTAGCCGGAGCATATAAATTTAATTCTAAATTTTTAAATCCATCACCACCTACTGCACCTTCTGCTTTATATGCCTTTAACATATTTTCTTGAAACATATCGGCTTGCATTGGTGGAAATCCAAATAATTGTATCTTATTCGCGTTTTTTCTCTTGCTTGCAACATCTGTTATTCTACTATCATCATAACCCGATGCAATTATTAAAAGATCATTATCCATATTAGGATTTGCAGTAGGAGCATATCCCGAAATTAATGACACTTCATGAAAAAAATCAGAAAAATGTGTATTTTCTTCATCAGTATATTTTTGAGGTTCAGTATAAAAGATATCAATATGATTGACTTTCTTTTTCTTTTGTAAATATCTTATCATAAAAAGGATATGAGGAATTATAAAGCCGGTAAGATCAATACACAATTTAGTATTCTCATTTATCTGAAGCGTGTCAAGAAATTCAGATAGTTGGATATATCCTTCGTATGGAATATTAACATTGGATGCATTTATAAAATGCGTAAATAAATCATCTTCATATTCAGGTAGAACAATTAAGTATTTTTCATTCGCATTAATTGCTTCAAATATTTTACACACTCTATCTGTATGATTGAATGTCGAAATTAAAATCTCATAGTTGCAATGCTCTATTTCTGCTACGTTTGAATATTTTTGTTTATAAAAATATGTAAAGTCAATATCTGTCATTTTTATTCGGAAAAATTAATAGTTGGTGTTTCAATTTGAGAAAAAGGAGCATTATATTTTTGCTTTTTTTTGCGGAGTACTTTTTCAAACTCTTCTGATTTGCTTAAATTAAAAATGCACTCGGCTTCTTGCTGAGATAAAATTACAACACCTCTTTTAGATACAGCAAGTTCCCAACGTGGTACAATCGTTCCGTTAATGCAATAAGTTCTATATTGATCATTTGAATTTTTACCCCTTCTCGCTTCCAACTCTACAATATATGAATAATTTTTAAGAGAATGAAAAACAATTCTTGCTTCATTACTCAAATCTTCAATATTTAATCCAAATATATTTATTGAACATTCAGGAGGAACATCAGAATATTTAAGTTCTCTAAGAAATTTTCCTAAACGATCAGCACAATCAACCGGTTTCTCATCTTTTACAGCCGGAATCCGATTGTCTTCAAAAAACCAATCAATAGTATCTTTTATTCCTTTTGTTTGTGCATCTAAATTAATGATTGTATCTCGAAATGCTTCTTTCGCCTCGCTAAAATAAGTCCATTTATAGGCATGTTTTAAAATATTCAATAAGTTTCGGGGAGTACCACTGGACATTCTAACAAATTCATCAAAACCGTAATATGGAACATCTTCTCTCGTTTCGCGAGCCAGCATATCTATCATGTCTCGTTTAAATTTGTCTAAAACAATTTTTTGTTGATTATTATTGCTTATTGGATTTTTAAAATACTCTAATGTGCTTGCTTTTATTTCAATGGATGCTTGTTTAAGATTTTTTTTCTTATTCCAATCTCGATAAAATAAAAGTACATTCGTCCTCTCTATAAGAATATTCTCAGATGATAAATTTAAAATTATATCATTGATTTCATCTTCCGCCACTCTGCCTTTTAGTTTTTCTCTTAATTTATTAAGATATGATTTTCCTTGGGACGTTTTTTTTGATTTTATTTTTTCTAAAAACGATTCATAATTAAATGATTCTATAAAGTCATCTATCTTTTGCTCCGGTTTTAAATAAATGCCATTTATTTTCAACCGGTGTTCGCATATCTGCCTCATGAAAGCATCATAATTTTCATTACATCTCAGAAAATCATCTAAAACAACTTTTTCATACTCTGATCCTTCTCTGTTTTCTTCTCCACTACCTAATGTCTTGTAAGTCTTAACACCATATAATCTTGCTCCGAGTCTAAATGTACAAAATGTATTTTTTTCTCTTATCAATGTTTGCACTAATCTTTGTTGATTTTCAGATATATTTTCTAATTCATCAATAAGATATAAAAAAATTTTATCTTTGAAAAAAGGTACTGTCTTGACCATTAACTCTGGAAGTCCATACGTAATTTTTGAAGGAGAAACCAAAATCTCGATATGAAGTTTACCGTCATCATTAAAAATACAGTTTTCAACTTCGTAGTCAACCTTTTTTTGTAGAATAGAAAAAAAACTCACAAGCTCTTTTAGACTATTTGGAATCGACAAATTTTCCGGTTTCTCATTCAATAAACTGATTATTTGCGAGACTATACCCTGTTCATCGGGGATTTCAACAATACCTTCATTTTGTAAGTCAATGATTATATTCAATGTTATTTGAGCTAACCAAAGTTCCCAATAATAAGCATAAATACTTCTCCATCTTTCATCAAGTTGTCCTTTATTACTAAAGCGTTCTGAATTAAATCCGCTACACCTCACATATACACCAATAAATTTATCCTTTTCAAAACCATTTTTCAAGTTGTCTTTTTGATATTTTATTTTTTGTAATTCGTAAGAAAAATAGCGCATTAAATGTGTTTTTCCACTTCCTTTACTACCCAAAATTATCATTGGCATAACAGATGAGGGTTTTATCAAATCCTTGAATCCCCCTTTGGACATGGGAATATCTACCCAATATTGGTCAATCTGTTCATCCGTAAAATCAACGGCTTTTGTAATATCGAAAGGATTATTCATAATTATAAATTGTATTTTTTATTGTATCGCCTAAATATTGGGAACCAGTCTATCTCATCTTCATCATACCAAATAATTGGCAACGTATTATCCGGAGTATTATGATAGAAGCCAAGTAAAAGCTGACAATCTCCCCAGCCTAATGCAGTAATATCACTTAATGTTTCCAATTCAGCTCCTGCAAACCCTTCTTTCTGATTTATACTACGAAATAATGGTCTTCCTAATCTAAAACAAAATTCTTTTGTAAAATCTTTTTCAAAAGGGAAGTCATCTCTTTGAGGAAATAACCTGGAATTAGCATCAAAGCATTTATATGTCTTATCTAATTCAATAACGGCTTTAACACTATCATATAAACCACTATCTTTTACATTTTTTATTCCATCTGATGTTGCGAAAAGCATTAAATAAGAAATTTTTACATTGGAAGATAAATTTCTTAAATTATCTACACAGTTTTTAATATTGTTATTCGATGTTGCTTGAGAGCCGGAACCACAAAAATCATCTATAAAAACATAATGTTTCACATCAGGGAAGTGAAGTGTTGCAACTCCTCCGTTTCTGTCAATAGCTTCATCGGTATAAATAAACAGTTTTTTAGAAAGTTTATTTTCTTGCCTAAAAAAATACAACAAATGTGCACCGCTTTCCGATGGATTGCCTACACCCAAAAATCTTGTATTCTTTTCTTCTTCTTTAAATTTTAATTCAATAATATCTTTATCAAGTGTGTTATTATTACTCTTTCTAATAGATGCAATTAGTGGGTATCTGTATAAATCCCTATATAATGATTTCAGTAGGTTTCTCATAGGAACAGCCCCAAAATACATAAACTTTGATAACAAATATAATGCGTGTATTTTTTCCTCATCAGTAGAAAAATTAGCAAGCCATTTTTCTATTGAGGGATTCAAAGCCCTGTAATCCCAAAGTGTTTCATTTAGAATTTTTATTTTAGCTTCGAGGCTTTCTTGTATTTTTGAATCAACCATCTATTTATTTCTTAAAAACCAAAATCCATTCTCTTGAAATTATATCCGCAGTCTTATTCCGTTTGGTCATCAATCCGTATGATTTAATATCATCAATTAATTTGAACTGTAATTTAAGACCTTTCTGTTGAATATATTCCGTCAAGTACTCCTGTGTATTGAACTCAATATCACACACTTTATTGTTCCCTATCACAATTATGAAATATCCTCCACTTTTTAGAACTCTAATTGATTCGTCAAGAGCTTCTTTCATTTCAAGAAGATAATTTCCAACAATATGTGCTCTAAGTTTATTTTTATTAAACAGAACAGAAAGTAACTCATCTGCGCTTTCAATCCCTGTCTTTATTTCTTTAAGTTCAGATAACAAATAATTTTCTCTTCCGATACTTTTTTTATCAAGACTTTTTAAATCTTCATTTGCAGTCAATCCTAACCAACTAAGATTAAGACTCGATGAGCGAATATATTTTTGGGCGCCAGCATAGGGTGGAGAGGTCAGGATCATATCAATACTCTTATCCTTTAATCGACTTGATTTGTCGTTTATAGAGGCTGTCAAAACTTTTGCATCTTCAGATATGACATGTGAAGATACATTGTCTGATATTTCGAAAAGATTTTTTATCCGGATAATATTTTCAGAACATATAGTATTGAATTTTTCAAAGACATCAAGTGAATCAAGGTCAATCAAGCGTTTTTTAATTTTTTTATATCGATCGCCCTCTTTCTCAAATCTATCTGGATTAAGTTTGACGGGAACTGCAATTCGGGGATCTGCATAACTTACTTTTTTTATGCAATTAGAAAAACATACTTCATAAAATGCTTTATACTTGTCATCTGGCAATTCGTTAATAGCACAAAGAATTTTGGCTAATTGAATCTGAGTGTTAAAAGGAAACCAAAAATCCCTATTTCTAACATTTGGCAAATCTACTTTTTGAAATTGTTTTGCCTGACAAATTAATGTAGCGAGAATTTCTTCCAAATACTTATTATCTAACTTTTGTGTTTTGACAGATGCTATTTTTCTTGCTAATGGGTTTGCATCGGCTCCGACAGCATTACGTCCTGCAAGATTAGCCTCAAGCAGGACCGTTCCTGTTCCACAAAAAGGGTCTAACACAGTATCTCTTTCTTTAGAAAAATAGAAATTATTCAAAAAGAAATATGGAATATGAACAAGCAATTTTGCTGGATATGAATGAATTAAATGGGTATATCTATCGGATTTATTCATTTGTGGTAACAAATCCCTAAAACTAATTGATATAGGTGCATTGCTAACTGAATATTCTTTAATAAGATATTCAGTTAGTTTTTCATTGGATTCATATTCGAGTAATTTCTTATTCATAAAAACCATTCATATTAATACGCAAAATATCAACTGTACAAAGTTATAAATTATATTTCAACATACAATAACTATTTGTAATAGATAATATGAACGTTTGTAATAAATAAAAAATGTTAGATAGTCGAAATATCAAATTGGAACTCCGTTTGGAACTCCGAAAAAACAAAACCCTGCAAATGTTTATTTTACAGGGTTTTAAGGGGTATTTGTTGTTGTCCCACCAGGACTCGAACCTAGTCAGGCAGTACCAAAAACTGCAGTGCTACCATTACACCATGGGACAATCCTAATTTTGCTTTCGCAAAAGCGTTGCAAAGGTACGGCTTTTTGTGAAATCTCCAAATATTTACAGAAGAAAATTATTGGACAATCAACAAAAAGTAGTTTTTCTTCCCTTTTTGAACCAAAATATATTTGTCGCCCAACAAATAAGAGGCATCTATAACCGTATCGAAAGCCGGTAATTTCTCTTTATTGATGCTGATTCCACCGCTTTGTACCAACTTTTTCATTTCTCCTTTGGATGGGAAAACAACTGATTTTTCGGCTAATAAATCCACCGCTTTGATGCCGCCTGCCAACTCTTCTTTGGAAATGGCAAATTGTGGAACGCCGGCAAAAACATCCAATAAAGTGGCTTCATCCAATTTCTTCAGGGAATCGGAAGTGGAGTTCCCGAAAAGGATTTGCGAAGCTTCCACCGCTAAGTCATAATCTTCCTGCGAATGTACCATCACAGTCACTTCTCGTGCCAAACGCTTTTGCAACGGGCGAAGATGCGGCGCTGCCTGTTGTTCGGCAATCAATCCTTCGATTTCTTCTTTGTCTAATGCAGTGAAAATCTTGATGTATTTGGCAGCATCTTCATCACTTACATTCAACCAAAATTGGTAGAATTTATACGGGGATGTATAACGCCTGTCCAACCAAATATTGCCCGATTCCGTTTTGCCGAATTTACCGCCATCGGCCTTGGTAATCAACGGACAAGTCAACGCAAAAGCTTCGCCGTTGGCTCTTTTGCGAATCAATTCCGTACCCGTGGTAATGTTTCCCCATTGGTCGGAACCGCCCATTTGCAAACGGCAACCATAGTTTTCGTACAGGAAAAGATAATCGTATCCTTGTAGCAACTGGTAGGAAAACTCGGTAAATGACATGCCTTCCCTTGAATCGGCCGACAAACGTTTCTTTACGGAATCTTTGGACATCATATAATTGACAGTGATGTATTTGCCGATGTCACGGATGAAATTCAGGAAAGAATAATCTTTCATCCAATCGTAATTGTTCACCAAAACGGCAGCATGGGCGCTGTCCGAATCAAAATCAAGAAACTTAGCCAATTGGGCTTGAATGCTTTGCTGATATTTTCGCAACGTTTCTTCATCCAACAAATTACGTTCCTGCGATTTCATGGATGGGTCGCCGATCATGCCGGTCGCTCCGCCAATCAAGGCAATCGGGCGATGTCCTGCCCGTTGAAAATGCTTCAACATCATCACGCCCACCAAGTGTCCGATGTGCAAAGAATCGGCTGTCGGGTCAATTCCAACGTAGGCTGAAGTCATTCCTTTTTGAAGTTGTTCTTCCGTTCCGGGCATCATATCGTGGATCATGCCGCGCCATTTTAGTTCTTCTACGAAATTCATATTATTGTTATATTGAATTAGCGGATGCAAAGATATGAATTAAAAGGGTTTTAACAAAACGCTCCTTACTTTTTACTTTCACAATTAGTAAGGAGCGCAAACTTAAAAATGAATTAGAGCAACCTTTATTTGATAGATGATGGTTTGAGAATCTTCACCATGCTTGGAAAAGGGCATAGTTAGCTACCCCGTCAATTTATTCCTTTTAACAGGTCGCTCTTAGTTACACTGAAGGCCAATTACATGTCCCTCACGCATGTTTTAGGCGCGTACTGGCCGGCGGCTGCCGATTTCACCCAGAGCTGGTTAGCCTCTAAAAACACCGTCCAATACGTCCCACGGACAGCCGGCCAGCTTACCGTATTAGAGGTCACATCATTGTTGTTTTGCGGAGTAGCAGGAAAGTCCCACAGTCGTTGGGCAGCCTCCGCGACATTTGGAGTGCGCCACCCCGGAGTAATCTTACCCACTTCTTCGCATAGTTTGATGACTGCTATGTACTCGTAGGCCTGGCCCGTATGAAGGCCAGCTGGTGCCGACCAGCACAAGTCAGTGTCAGTCCGAGTGTATAGAGCCAGGATAGCATCAGCTTTCTTTGATTCAAACTGCGCGGTCGCAGGCACTTCATCAGGCCCCACCCATTTACCCCGCGGTACCAACAGTCCGGCACAGCACGTATTATTCATGAATGTGATCGTTTTCGACGTTGACAGCTTCGCATTCGTGTCGTCCAGTTTAGTTATGTCTGCATAAGCGGTAATCGTTATAGTAGCCGGAGCCACGGCACTTACCTCCGCAAATCCTTTGAAGTGCAAGGTGGCGTGGTTATCCGTAGTAGTGGCTGTGCTGCTTTGCACCGGTTTCGTTTCGGTTATTACCCAGGTAACTTTGTCCACACGTTGTGCGCCTGTAACCGTTAGTGTATATTCAGAGTCTTCTACCAATGCAGCGCGTACATCAAAGCAGGAGGTTCCACTCAAACTCACTGTAATCCCTGCCGGAAGAATAGCCGGGTAATCTTCCGGATGGCTGATCGGCGATCCTTCTGTTTCCCATTTCGTTCCGTCCCAAACATACACCCCGGCAGCCAAGCCGTCCGTACCGGTGGCATATACCATCAAACCCGTGGCAGGACTGGGGATAGTCGTCACATCCTTATCTCCTGTCAGGGCTACCCGCGGCAGCAATAAACCCAAATTGCCGTCTATCCCGCTATTCAAATCCAATACGGCCGATGCTACCGGCTCTGCCGCATTCGTACCAATTACAACTTGCGCTTTCAAACCGGTGGTCATTACCAACAACAGCGAAAGCATAAAATACAT
>JAISKT010000182.1 GCA_031261295.1 Candidatus Symbiothrix sp.
CCCCCCCCTCAAAATAACAGATAATATTATCAACGTGCGCATAATCAACATCATTTAATATCAATGTTTCTATGAAAAATTTATAATCGGAAACTATTCTTTTCGATTCATCGTATGGAAATTTACATAAAATTTCCCTTTTTATAAATGTGGCTTGGTGACAGATGGTATGGTTATATAACCAACTAAAAGTTATCTTATGGCATTTGTTTAAGAAACCTGATTTGTACAATGTCGTTTTTTTATCATTTACGAACAATGTATTTCCAATAATTATACCCACATCAATATTCCGACAAAAGACATCCGTTAATACATTATTGTCATAAAACCAATCTCCCGAATTCATAAAATTGCAATATTCTCCCTTAGCTATTGCAATTCCTTTGTTCATAGCATTGTAAATTCCTTTATCCGGTTCGCTCACCCAATAAGTAAACTTCTCGGCATATTGTTTGATAATATCTACGCTTCCATCAGTAGAACCACCATCAATGATGATGTATTCATAATCCGTGAAAGTTTGAGAAACAACGCTTTCGATGGTTCGTTGTAAACCCTCAGCGTTGTTGAGGTTTATTGTTATAATGGATAATTTCATATTTAATCTTACTAATGTTTCACACCACTCTCTAACTCATTGATAAATAGAAAATAAAGAGAAGCAGCGTAGCTGCGACACCATTATTGCCGATATATCGGGGCTGACCAAAAAGTCTATTTTTTGCAAAAATAGACCTTCCTCAGAGTTTGTACAAGGGGTAAATATTAGAAATTCAGACTTTTTGGTCAGCCCCTCCGTATTTTGGGCGACATACCTAACCGTGCGCTTACACACACGGCTACAAAGATGTATGCCCGCTGGGCATGAGGCTACACCCACATTCTTTCACGCTCTCCTTCATAAATATATCTATTTTTGAAACTTTCTGTTTTAAAGCACTTAAAAATAGATGTGAAATATTAGTAATCAACATTTTGGCATAAAGTACGCCTGTATTGAATACTACGCAGGTAGAGGCTGTTTGGGGTGTTTTTATGGAAAATCTACTCATTTCTTTATGTTGTTTATTTTCCAATATCCGTTTCGCTTTGCGCCTTTTCGTTCCAAAAGTCCTTTTTCTTTGAGTTTGGAAATGTTTTCGCGAATTTTTCGTTCCGAAATACCAACAATTACTGACAACTGTGGAATGGTAATACTTATATTTTTTGTGATTTCCGCCAAAATTCGTTGTTGATTGTCTGTCAGATTATTCTGTTCTTTATCAGGACCTTTATCAGGACCTTTATCAGGACCTTTATCAGGACCTTTATCAGGACCTTTATCAGGACCTTTATCCTGACTTTTATCAGGACTTTTATCCTGCAATTTATCCTGCAATTTATCCTGACCTTCTGCATTCGAATCTAACGACAAATCCCGCCACAGAATTGTACGGAACATGTCTTCCTGAACAAATTCAGGCTCTTTCAGTCCTGCCTCTTTACACAGGCGAAACATATCGCGAGTGCCTGTTCCTGCTTTTTCTATCGTTCCGTTGAGAAACATCGGCTCGGCAAGCAAAGGATTGACAGGCAGAGAGGTATGATACTGCTTGAGTTTGGCAATGGTCATTCCATAAGGCAAATGTCCGGGATTCCACACTTCGAGGCGGTCGCTGAAAAGCATTACCTGCACACTGCCGTTGCTCGTGTAATCGCGGTGGCATACGGCATTAACTATGGCTTCGGTCTGAGCGGCAAGCGGTAATTCGTACTCAACTTCTACCTGCACATTTTTGTCGCGCGTTCCTGTTTTTGCCCTGATATTGGAAACTACGAAATTTTTTGCCTGCGTAATCAACTGAAAGACATCGCCTTTGTAAATTTGATACGAAGGTATGGGTTTTACCACATCTGTACCGAAAAACAGCGCACACTTCACTTCGGAAGTAATGAAAAATCGTTGCGGATTTTTGCCGAAAAGCAGTATCGCGGCATTGGTAATCCCGCCATCTTGAATGAGATTCAAGTGCGTAAGCACTTCCACAGGGTTGGCGTTTGGCAAAAAAGGAAATGCCCTTTTGCTGTGCGCCATATAAACAAAACTGCTTATTTTCTCAAAATCCAAATCATCAAGCGTTGCACGCCCATTTATCGAAATATCAAATGGCGAAGTACGGATACATTCGTTTTACGCTCCGTGTTGCTATGATTTGTCAGATAAACAAACTTTGTTTTGTGAAATTTTGCAGCGCAGTCAAATTCTCTTTCAGTAGGCGAAATGCCTTCAGTATCTTCATAGCCATAATTTTTTCCGAAAAGTCCGATATAAATATCGCAGTTTTCAACTTCCTGCAAAAAAACTGTTTCGGGCGTAGCGTTCAATGCCGACATATTCTCAAACACAAACGGCTCGAAGAATTTACCCAGCAAGGCATCGGTAGTCAGATACTCGAACAGCATTTGCCGCTCTTCTGCAAACTCCGATTGTACACTACTTATGAATACTTTTTTCTTTTGCATTGGTTATTTTTTACTCATTTCTCAGCGCCTTTTTATAAACTTCAAAAGTTTGACTGGCAGAATGAGTCCATAAAAAATCTGACACTCTTGTTTTACCTTTGGACTGAATTCTCATCTGAGATTGAAATATTGGATGGTCATATAAAATTTTCATCCATTTTTATTTTTCAGTTATTTTCCAATAACCGCCTTTTCGTCCATCTATGCGGTCAAGCAAACCTGCTGCTTTGAGTTTGTTTAATCTGTCTTTGGTGGCTGTTAACTTTTTCCCTGTTTTTTATGCAATAGCAGGAATTGTTATAAATTTATCTAATTCGATTATAGACAAAATCAAGTCATCAATTTCGTCGGTTTTTAGGTCGGTTTTTAGGTCGGTTTTTAAATTATCAACCAACACAGCATCTTTCGGAACTGTAAAATCCGGCAATTTTTCCTTATACAGCGTTACCTGAAATTCGCCGAATATTTCTTTAAACAGAGGCTCTTTTATACTGTAATTGTTGCAAATATTCTGTATTCGTGAAATGCCGGTACCATAACGCTCTATCATTTCCATTTCCTTGAATGCTCTGGCTATTAATTTATTACGCGACTTGGAAGAATAGTTACCAG
>JAISKT010000170.1 GCA_031261295.1 Candidatus Symbiothrix sp.
TTTGCCTGGTTGGATACGGGCAATTGCGATAGTTTGCTGGAAGCTTCCAATTTTGTGGAAACCATTCAAAAAAGACAAGGTTTTTATGTTTCCTGCATCGAAGAAATTGCCTGGCGGAATGGCTGGATTGATGATACACAATTACTTAAATTAGGAAAAGAGTTGGATAAAACGGGATACGGACAATATATTCTTTCTTTACTTCCCGCTTAAAAGATGTACGATTTTCATTCAGATAGTGATTGGTACTTTCAAATGCAGGAAAGAAATTGTGAAGAATACATAATTCCTTTTATTGAAGAAGTTTACCCCCTAAAATCCGGTTTCCGTGTGTTGGAAATCGGGTGTGGAACAGCGGGTGTTTTAAGCGCCTTTCTGAAGCGGGAAGGCTGGGGAGTTGGAGTCGATTTTGATGAAAATTCGTTGAGATACGGTGAGCGGAAATTAACTAAATACGTGGAATCCGGTCAGTTGAAGCTTCTGTCGAAAGATATTTACCGGGTGGATCCGGAAACGGAATTTAACGGAAAGTTTGATGTGATTGTTTTGAAAGATGTGATTGAACACATTCACGATCAGGAAAAATTGATCACCTGGATGAAATCATTTCTTAATCCCGGTGGCGTGATTTTCTTTGGTTTTCCTCCTTGGCAAATGCCGTTTGGAGGGCATCAGCAAATGTGCAAAAACAAAATTCTGGCGCATTTTCCGTATCTTCATTTATTGCCTATGCCGCTCTATAAAAGTATTTTGAGTGTTTTCAAAGAAGGTGCGGAAAGTTTGGGTGAAATCAAAGAAACGGGAATTTCCATCGAACGTTTTGAAAAAACAGCAAAAACAGCAGGTTATAAAATTATAAATACATGTCATTATTTTATTAATCCGATTTATAAATATAAATTCAATCTGAAAGTGCGGAAGCAATCGGCTATTATTCAGTCGATTCCCTATCTTCGAAACTTTTTTACAACAAGTGTATTTTATTTACTTCAAGCGAATTAAAAAATTATATTAAATAGAATGAAAAACTACTTAGTAACCGGTGGCGCGGGATTTATCGGAGCCAATTTTGTAAAATATCTTTTGAAAAAACACAAAGATATCCAAATTATCGTATTGGATGATTTGACGTATGCAGGTAATTTGGGAACTATCAAAGAAGATTTGAAAGATCCGCGTCTGGTTTTTGTCAAAGGAGATATTAAGAATCCGAAGGTTGTCAATGGTATTTTTGAAAAATATCCGATTGATTTTGTGGTGAATTTTGCTGCCGAAAGTCATGTGGACCGGAGCATCGAAAATCCGCAGGTATTCCTTGAAACCAATATTTTGGGAACTCAAAATTTATTGGATATAGCCAAAAAACATTGGTCAACGGGAAAAGACGAAAACGGTTATCCAACCTACAAGGACGGCGTAAAATACTTGCAAGTCTCTACGGATGAAGTGTATGGAAGCCTGGGAGCAAGCGGTTATTTCACCGAAACAACTCCTTTGGATCCGAGAAGTCCTTACAGCGCTTCCAAAACCGGCGCCGATTTGATTGTAAAAGCCTACGGCGAAACGTATAAAATGCCGATCAACATCACCCGTTGTTCCAATAATTACGGGCCTTACCATTTCCCGGAAAAACTGATTCCACTCATTATCAAAAACATACTTGAAGGGAAAAAACTTCCGGTGTACGGAGATGGTTCCAATATCCGCGACTGGTTGTATGTGGAAGATCATTGCAAAGCCATTGACACCGTTGTATTGAACGGGAAAACGGGGGAAGTGTATAATGTGGGCGGTCATAACGAGAAAAAGAATATTGATATTGTTAAATTGACCATTTCGACTATCCGGAAATTATTGGAAGAAAATAAAGAGTATAAAAAAGCGCTGAAAAAACCCGGCGATGATATTTCCTGGATTAATGACGACCTAATCACTTATGTGAAAGACCGTTTGGGACACGACCAACGGTATGCCATTGATCCGAACAAAATCACAACCGAATTGGGTTGGTATCCGGAAACAAAATTTGAAGACGGAATCGTAAAAACCATCCGCTGGTATTTGGAAAACCAGGATTGGGTGGAAGAAGTCACTTCGGGCGACTACCAGAAGTACTATCAAGAGATGTATGGGAACAGATAAAACGGGTACACGGTGCGCGGTACACGGCGAACGGGTTCGGTTTGCGGTAGTTGGTTGCGGACACATCGGGAAGCGTCATATCGAGATGATTCAGCGCAATCCCGATGCGGAATTAGTGGCGGTTTGCGATATTGATAGTGCGGCATTTCATGGGATTGCGGGTCAAGCCCGCAATGACAGTAACTTGGAAGATATGTTAGCGTCAGGTATTGAATTTGACGTATTAAATATTTGTACGCCTAACGGTTTTCACGCTCCGATGGCGCTGGAAGGATTGGCGACCGGACATCATGTGGTCATTGAAAAACCGATGGCGCTGAATACGCGGCATGCGAATTCCATTTTAATGACCGCTGAAAAAATGGAGAAGAAAGTGTTTTGCGTCATGCAGAATCGTTTTTCGCCTCCAAGTGTTTGGATAAAAGAAATGATTGAATCGGGCCGGTTGGGCAAATTATTTTTGGTGCAAATCAATTGTTATTGGAACCGCGATGAACGGTATTACAAACCGGGCGGTTGGCATGGCGATAAAGATTTGGATGGGGGCACTTTGTTTACTCAATTTTCCCATTTCATTGATTTGATGTATTGGCTGTTTGGCGATATTACAGACATCCGGGTGCGCTTCGAAGATTTCAATCATCAGACATTGACGGATTTTGAAGATTCCGGTGTCGTTTCTTTTCAATTTGTGAACGGAGGAACAGGCATTTTCAATTATTCGACTTCCGTGTACGACCGGAATTTTGAAAGTTCGGTAACGATCATCGGCGAAAAGGGTACGATTAAAATCGGCGGGCAATACATGAATGAAGTGGAATATTGCCATGTAAAAGGATATGAGATGCCCGAATTAGCACCAACCAATCCCGGAAATGATTACGGGGCGTATAAAGGTTCGGCGCAAAATCACCATTATGTGATTGATAATGTGGTGAATGTTTTAAAAAACAAGCCGGGGGAAAAAATCGCCGCCACTGCGCAAGAGGGATATAAAGTGGTGGATATTATTGAACGGATCTACCAACAAAAGGCTTAATTTGTCCCTTTTAAAATAATTGCAACAAATTCTTTACTGGGCTGTTTATATTTAGACGAATAGTATTTGCTTTGCAACTAAGGTATAGAACATCTCGTTTAAACGTATTTACATAAAACAGATATAGTGGGAACAGAAAAGTGGACTACGATTATCAAACCGACAACAGGTTTGTTTGATATAGACTTTAAAGAATTAATTCGCTACAAAGACCTCTGGCGGATGTTTGTGAAAAGGGATATAGTGACTCAATACAAACAAACCATATTGGGACCGCTATGGTTTTTTGTGAATCCGGCTTTAACAACCATTATGTATATGGTGGTATTCGGAGGAATTGCAGGAATTTCAACGGATGGTTTACCGCAACCTTTGTTTTATCTTTCCGGTATCTGCTTATGGAATTATTTTTCTACTTGTCTCTTAAAAACGTCTTCTACTTTCAAGGATAACGAGAATATTTTTGGTAAAGTCTATTTTCCCCGGCTTATCATGCCGGTCAGTACGGTTACTTCTTCTTTATATACTTTTGGTATTCAGCTTATTCTATTTGTTGTAATTTATATATACTATATTGCTACCGGAGTACCGGTTGCGCCCAATATCTACCTGTTATTATTACCTGTTCTGGTAATTATGTTAGCCGGCTTATCGTTGGGATTTGGAATTATCATTTCCTCTTTAACGACCAAATACAGGGATTTAAGTATTTTATTCACGTTTATAGTCCAATTGTGGATGTATGCGACACCTATCATTTACCCGTTAAGTGTGATGTCGCCTAAGAAACAATGGATTGCAGCGCTCAATCCGGTAACCTCTATTGTTGAAACATTCCGGTATGCGACCTTAGGGACAGGCACTTTCGATTGGTGGCAATTGGGCTACAGTTTTATTTTTATGTGTGTGGTTTTAGGAATAGGAATCGTTGTGTTTAATAAAGTGCAGCGTAGTTTTATGGATACCGTATAAAAATAGCAGGTATGAAACAACAACTAAAAATTTCTTATGTAACTCCTTATGATGCGTCTGATGTTCATAATTGGTCGGGAACAGGTTACTATATAGCACAAGCGTTAATCCGACAACAGGTACAGCTCGAATATGTTGGAAATTTACCGTTTGAATTTGAATCAAGTTTCCTTTCCCGACTGAGACGAAAGTATTATACTAATTATTCATCCAAAGGTTTTATGCCGGAACGTGAAAGTAGTGTTGCTAAGGGGTATGCTAATGCTATACTCCAACGGGTGAGCTTAGATACGGATGTGGTTTTTTCTTCGGGAAGTATTCCTATTGCTTTCTTGAAGACTAATAAGAAGAAGGTGTTTTATACGGATGCGACTTTTGCTTCAATGGTTAACTATTATCCGGATTTTACAAATCTTTCCGGGCATACGATCAGGCAAGGAAATTGGTTGGAAGAAAAGGCTTTAAAAAATTGCGATTTGGCTATTTACTCTTCTAATTGGGCGGCAGAAAGCGCGATTAACGATTACCATATTGAACGGGATAAAGTAAAAGTTGTTCCTTTTGGCGCCAATTTAATCAGTTCCATGTCATTAGACGATATAGAAAAATTGCTTGAATCAAAAAACAGGAAAGAATGCCGATTATTATTTCTGGGAGTTGATTGGGAACGAAAAGGAGGAGATATTGCATTGCAGGTAGCCCGGTATTTACACGAACATTCCATACCTGTTCATTTGGATATTATAGGGATAAATCACCCATTGGAGTTGCCGGTTTATGCTACCAATCACGGTTTTATAAGTAAATCAACTCCGGAGGGAGAGCAAAAAATTAAAGAATTTTTGTCTAAGGCACATTTTTTACTTCTCCCTACAAGAGAAGAAGCTTTTGGTATCGTTTTTTGTGAAGCATCATCTTTTGGACTTCCGAGTGTTACTACAAAAACAGGGGGAGTTACTACGGCTGTGAGAGATAATGTAAACGGAATGACTTTTGCCTTACAGGCAAGTCCGGAGGAATATGCCGTTTATATTGCCCATTTGTTTAATGACTTTAATGCGTATAAAAAATTAGCCATTTCTTCTTTTAAGGAATATGAAAGCCGGTTGAATTGGGATGTAGCCGGTAAAACTATTGTGAATCATATAAAAGAGTTGTTTTAAAAACATGGATGACATAGCAATCAAATTTGAAAATATCAGCAAGCAATACCGCTTGGGCTTGGTTTCAACCAAAACGTTGAGCCATGATTTGAACCGTTGGTGGCAAACGAGTGTGTTGCGGAAAGAAGATCCCTATTTGCAGATAGGAGAAGCGAATGACCGCTCGACCAAAGGCGAAAGCGAATATGTCTGGGCGCTTCGGGATATTAATTTTGATGTAAAAAAAGGAGAAGTGTTAGGCATTATCGGGAAAAACGGCGCCGGCAAATCCACCTTGCTTAAAATATTGTCGCGTGTAACCACTCCGACCACCGGAATCATTAAGGCGAAAGGACGTATTGCATCGCTTTTAGAAGTAGGAACCGGTTTTCATCCGGAATTGACCGGTCGGGAGAATATCTATATGAATGGTTCCATTATGGGAATGACCAGAAAAGAGATAGACAGCAAATTGGAAGAAATTGTAGAGTTTGCAGGAGTAGCCCGCTATTTGGATACTCCTGTTAAACGGTATTCGTCTGGGATGACCGTCCGGTTGGGATTTTCTATTGCAGCGCATTTGGAACCGGAGATTCTGGTGGTGGATGAAGTGCTGGCTGTGGGAGATGCAGAATTTCAGAAAAAGGCGATTGGGAAGATGCAGGATGTGAGCAGAGGAGAGGGGAGAACGGTGTTGTTTGTGAGTCATAATATGTCTGCGATAGAAACACTTTGTACAAAAGGAATTGTTTTAAAAAATGGCAGATTGGATTATGCCGGAGATATTCCTTCTTCGATTAATCATTATTTAGCCAATAATGCTACTAACGTTGAAGGACAATCGATTTTAAAAGGCGTAAAAAAGTGTAATTCTACTATGATTATCAACGAAATATTGATTAATGGAAAAGATAATAATATGGTATATATAGATGAAAATCACTCAGATTTGCATTTTGAATTTAGAGGTGAATTAAAAGAAGAAAAAAAGATTGCATTAGAGGTGCGTCTTTATGATTTTAGAGGAGTAATACAAGCATTATATTCACCAAGTCATTTAAATGGAGATACAAAAAAATTTGAAGCCGGTACATTTTATTATTCGGAAACAGTCCGTTTGCCTAAAAATCTCACAAAAGGTGAATTTTCGATAGATATACATTTAACTCAACCCAATATTGAAGGTTTTTTAGATGTATTAAATCATGTAAAAATAGTTTCAAAAGGAATAGTGGGAGAAACCGGATTTGAATTTGATTATCAAAAATATGGTCTTTTGATATTGGATTAAAGAATAATTTTACATAAATTTAAGGTATGGAAAATATTAATAAGCCTAAAATAATCTGTCTTACCCCGGTAAAAAATGAAGCATGGATATTAGATAAATTTCTAAAATCTGCAAGTTTGTGGGCAGATTATATCATTATTTCCGATCAAGGTTCAACAGATGGTTCTCTTGAAATCGCTAAGAGGTTTCCGAAAGTAACATTATTAGAAAATGAAAGCCTTGCTAATTTCAATGAATATTTGATGAGAAAACCTTTGTTTGATGAAGCAAGGAAAATAGATGGGAATAAAATTCTTATATCGCTTGATGCAGACGAGTTTTTTACTCCAAATTGTCAAGAAACAATTGAATGGGAAACATTATTATCTGCTAAATCCGGGACAATGTTAAAATTTCCGTGGATAAATATTTGTCCCAATTTTGAATCCTATTGGTTAGCAACGTCATCAGGAAACTTTGGATATATTGATGATGGAATAGAGTTTACAACAGGAATTATACATACACCTCGTTCTCTACAACCTATAGATCACGATGCTATAGGTTTTAATCAAATTAAAGTATTACATTTTCAATATGTAGATTGGGAACGTATGAAGAGTAAACAGCGTTGGTATCAATGTTTTGAATTAATAAATAAAGTTAATAATCCGGTAGATATTTTTAGAGGATATCATCACATGGATGCGATGCCGGAAGCAGATAAAAAACCAATACCACGAGAATGGATACATAATTATAATGATAAAGGAATAGATATAACATCTGTTTATAAACAGAGTTTGTTGTATTGGGAAAAACAAGTTTTAGATTATATGAGTCAGTACGGTATCCGATATTTTTCACATTTGAATATCTGGGAGGTTAGTTGGGTCGGAATTGCAAAAAAATGGGATTATCCAAATCCAGAAAGCTATAAAGATCCTCGAAATAAATTGGAAAAATTAGCTAATCGTTGGCTTATAAAAACACAAACTAAGAAAAATAAATTTGGGGTAATTCAATGCGATAAAATTCTCAAATTATTTTATAAATGAAATTATCGATCATAACAATCAATCTCAACAATCAAGATGGTTTACGGAAGACTATCGAAAGCGTTGTTTCTCAGTCTTTCACCGATTTTGAGTATATTGTAATTGATGGCGGTTCCACTGATGGTAGTATAGAGATTATTAAGCAATACCAAGAGAAAATTACTTATTGGGTAAGCGAACCGGATAAAGGCATTTATAATGCGATGAATAAGGGAATTCTTCAAGCAAAAGGAGAATATTGTTTGTTTTTGAATAGTGGGGATTATTTGTATAATTCTAAAGTATTACAACTCTTTTTTGATAATGAAGTAAAGGAAGATATTGTTTATGGCAAAATAGCAAATCATATTGATTATCCTTCCAAATTACGATTTAGTTTTATGTTAGCTTGGTCGTTGCCTCATCCTGCCGGTTTTATAAAAAGAGATTTGTTTGGGAAGATAGGTCTATACGAAGAAAGCAATAAAATTATTTCGGATTGGGCTTTTTTTATGTTAGCTATTTATGTTTATCAATGCAGTTATAAGCATATTCCAATAATAATTTCGGTATTTGATAGAGGAGGGATTAGTTCGTCCGCAGATGCTCCGCAGATTATAGCATCAGAAAAAAAGAAATTTCTTACTAAATATTTTCCTCTTTTTATTGAAGATTACCAGGAACGAGCATCGGCTATTGATGAATTAAACTTGATAAAACATTCGAGGATATATAATTTTTTTGTTTTTTTTCGAACAATGTTGAATAAAAAGATTTTATGTTGAAGTTAAGTATAATAATACCTGTTTATAACACCAAAAAATATTTAAGCGAATGTTTAGATTCTGTTATTAATCAAACCTATACCCATTTAGAAATTATTTGTGTCAATGATGGCAGTACGGATAATTCCTTATCTATCTTGGAGGAATATGCAAAGAAAGATCCGCGTATTCTTGTTATTAGCAAACTTAATGGTGGTCAAAGTTCCGCCCGAAATGCCGGTTTAGATAAAATGACGGGAGATTTAGTTACATTTGTGGATAGTGACGATGTTGTACAGTTGGATAGCTATGCTAAAAATATAGCTGTTTTTCAGAAAGACAATGATGTAGAAATAGTACAGTACCCACTGATTTTTGAATGGCCTCTAAAAAGTGAAAGATTATTGAAACCGGAATCTTCTATGTTAATAGGGAAAAATGAAATATTTAAATCCACTTGGAAAAACGATCGGTTTATTTATTCGGTATGTAATAAAATTTTTAAAAAGGAAATATTTCATAAATTACGATTTAAGGATAACACTCTTTTTGAAGATATGTTATTAACTGCGCAATATGGCAAAAAAATTCAACAAGTCTTTATTTCCGAAGAAGGTTGCTATTATTACCGGGGAAGAGAAGGTTCTACTATGATTTCCAAACCTTCTTTCAAAAAAGATAAAGATTATAGTTTTGCTCAATTGGAATTTTATAAGGAAAGCTTGTCTAATCCACTGATTCCAAAAAATGAAAGTCTTTTATATTTACTTGAACGAATCTTATGGGTTGTCAACTATAATTTTGAAAATTATAATTTCAATGAACGGAAAGAAATAATTAAAATTCTTAAACCGTATAAACCCAAATTCAGCTCAATAGTTGATTTATTATTCGATTCTTCCGTATCTAATACGAATAAATTGCATCTATTCTTTTTGTCTTCTATCGGTATTAAAAACACCTATAATTTATATGCTTTTTATGCAAAACTAAAACACAGCTGATTTATTTATGGCAACTACTCATACAAATAAAGAATTTTTGGTAAGTGTTTGTCTGGTAACATACAACCAGGAACAATTCATCGAAAAAGTGATTCAAGGCGCTTTGATGCAGGAAACGTCATTTCCTTTTGAAATTGTGATTGGTGAAGATCATTCAAGTGATGGCACCTTGAAAATATGTGAAGACTATCAAAAGCAATTTCCGGATAAAATCCGGCTGCTTCCCTCTTCAATCAATTTAGGCTTGAAAGAAAATTTTTTACGTACTTTTAGAGCGTGTAAAGGGAAATATATTGCTTATTTAGAGGGAGATGATTATTGGATTACACAAGATAAGCTCCAAAAACAAGTAACGATTTTAGAAAAAGATCAGGATGTATCTTTAGTCCATACCAATTTTAAATTATGGAATGTAGCAAAGAACCAAATCACAGATCATGTCATTTCTTTTCAAGGGATTTGCATAAGAGAAAAAAACATCGGGATTGACAATATCATTGCTGAATTCGAAGGTAATTTCCGGGGAGTAAAAACGTCTACCTGTTGCTATCGAAAAGTATTGCTGGAAAGTATTTTGAAAGAAGACGAATGGGCTTTCAGAAACGAAGCGTTTCCGACTCAGGATTTTCAACTCTTTTTGGAAATGTCTATGAAAGGAAAATTTTATTTTATAGATGAAGATACTACAATGATCGGACTGCATGATTCACTCTCTGCGGCTCAAGACGAAACAAGAAGGACAAAATACAGTTACGGATTTTATGAAATAGGCATTTATTATATAAAAAAATATCATTTGCCGGCTAAGACCATTCAAATATGGGTAAGACGTGAACTTCATTATTTTTTAAATATCGGATTTAAAAATAAAGATCGGCAATTAGTTGATTCGGTTGTTGAAAAAGCGAATTCTGTTAATTACGCTCTGCCATTTCGTCAATATTTACTTTATAAAGGGACACATTCAAGTTTTTTCCATGGTCTAATTTATCCTTTTTGGAAGTTTTTAAAAAATAGAAGAAATAATTATGACTTATAAACAAATCTTGTGGGAAGTAAAACGAAATCCTGAAAAAAGATTTCGATATTTAATTTATTTAATGAGAGTTTCAGCATTGCTAACTCATAAGGAATCTGTTTTAACAAGATTTACGGGTCACATAATCGGTTCATTTTATGCATTTTTTAGTGGTTGGTTGCTCAATATTGATTTGTCATACAATACGGAGATAGGAGAAGGATTAGTTATTTATCACGGGATGGGATTAGTAATTAATCCCTCGGCTATTATAGGAAAAAATGCCACTTTAAGACAGAACACGACTATTGGCAATGCTTCCTTTAATGGCGAAGCCCCTGTTATTGGGAATAATGTAGATGTAGGAAGTAATTCCATCATTATAGGTGATATAACAGTGGGTGATAATTGTGTAATCGGCGCAGGCTCGGTTGTTACTAAAAATGTACCGGACAATTGCACTGTGGTTGGTAATCCGGCATATATCATTAAAAAAGAAGGAAAAGCTTGTAAAGAAAAATTGTAACGTAGCAAAAATTTCTGAATATGAAAATATTACTGATTGCTAACGGTGATTTTTTTTCCACTTACGGTGGAGGGCAGGTTTATGTCAAAAATTTAGTGGATGAAATGATCAACCAAAGTTTGGATATTACCGTTTTTTCATTTGTTAATAAGCAATCGGATATTTCCATTCAAAAGCAAAATTACAGAAGTATTGATCTGTATGAAATACATCAAAAAGATAAGGAGGCGCTAAAAAAACTCATTCAACAGATTTCGCCGGATATTATTCATATTCATGCGGAAAAGGCTTTGATTGCAGAAATCGGCAAAAAATTAGAAATTCCGGTTATTGTTACGGCACATCACGGCGGAATTGTTTGTCCCGCAGGAACGTTGATGAATTGTCAGGATGCCATTTGTCATGTGCCGGTTAGTCACGGGCATTGTTTGTGTTGCGTGTTGCGAAATACGAAAACCGGATTATTTTGGTATCCCTTACTGAAAAATTTACCCATTTCATTTCGTTTGAAAATCGGTAAATTTTTGTCCAAACTTCCATTTATTTATTTTGTCACACCTATTTTGAGTTCGGATTTATATATTGAGCAAAAGAAAAAAGAATGGCAGTCAATTATTAAAAATACCGATACGATGATTGCGCCTTCGTATGCGATTGCCGATAGCATGATACTGAATGGATTTCCGGAAGAAAAAATTAAAATTGTGCCGCATGGAATACCGATAATTTGATTTAATTCATTTCAAATCAACATATTGCAAAAAATGCACAATCAGAAGTGCGTTTTTTTAATAAAATGCACAATCAGAAGTGCGTTTTTGTAAAAATATTTATATCTTTACAAAAAATATTTTGTATGGAATCACTTACAAAGAAATTTAAGGATTTATTGTCGCTCACAGCACTTGATTTTAAGCGATATATGTATTCCGAAATTGCTTGGAACGACAGAATGGTTGGCATAGTAGGACCTCGTGGGGTGGGAAAAACAACCATGGTTTTGCAATATATCAAAGAAAATCTGGATGTAAACGAAACCTTGTATGTGTCGGCAGAGGATATTTATTTTGCTGAACATTCGTTGCTCGACCTTGCCGATGCTTTTTCAAAAAACAGAGGCAAATATCTTTTTATTGATGAGATACATAAATATTCCGGTTGGTCGCAGTCGTTGAAATCTATTTATGATTATTATCCGGAGATAAAAGTCGTTTTTACAGGCTCGTCCATTTTAGATATTCTCAAAGGAAGTGCCGACCTCAGTCGCCGTGCGTTAATGTTTTATATTCAGGGACTTTCGTTTCGCGAGTATCTGTTTTTCTTTCATCATATTGCGATTGAAAAATACAGTTTGACGGATATTTTGGCGCATAAAACAGATGAATTTTCTGTTCGCCATCCGTTGCCGTTGTTTAAGGATTATCTACGGCGTGGTTATTATCCTTTTGGCATTGATGACACGATGTTTCTGTTTCGGTTAAATCAAATGATTGTTCAGACATTGGAAAGTGATATTCCGATTTATGCCAATTTGAATGTTTCGACAGGGAAAAAATTAGGTAAATTGTTGAAAATTGTTTCAAAAAGCGTTCCTTTCAAACCCAATTTTACCAAAATTGCCGCGATGCTCGACTCGAGCCGAAACAGCATGGATGATTATTGCTATTTTATGGAACAGGCGGGTTTGCTGATGCAACTGCGCGATAGGGGAGAAGGTATCGGTCAACTCGGCAAGATTGATAAAGTATATTTGGATAATACCAATTTGATATTTGCATTGGCGGAAGAACGACCCGACACCGGTAATCTGCGCGAAACATTTTTCTTCAATCAAATGAAGGTAAATAATAAAGTTTATCGTTCCGACAAAGGCGATTTCAATATCAACCATCTGACTTTTGAAGTGGGCGGAAAAAGTAAAACGCAAAAACAGATTGAAGGTCTGAAAAACGCCTATATTGTGAAAGACGATATTGAATACGGTTATCAAAATGTTATTCCTCTGTGGGCATTTGGGCTGAATTATTAAAATTGTGAGTCATGGAATACCAAAAATGTAAATTCTTTTATGTGGGTCGTATCGGCTATATCAAAGGCATACATCTTTTGTTGGAAAAGAAACCGGTCATTGCTACCCGGTGCGGAGGACCGGAAATGCAAATCGAAGACCATGTAAATGGATTATTGATAGAGCCGAATAGTGTAGATGAATTACAAAATGCGATGCAATGGATGCTGGATCATCCGATAGAAGTTCGCAAAATGTCAGAAAATGCGGATAAGCATGTTGTTTCGATGGAAGATCATGTTAAAAATTTGATTAACATATATGAAAAAGCGAGTTTGCATGGATATAAATTCAATATATTGCACTCAAAGAGGGAAAAAATTTCAAAAAAAAGCACTATAATAGGGATTTTTTTGTAATTTTGCAATAAATTTCTGAATATGAAAGTATTATATCAACAATTAGAAGACGATTTACGCAAAATCAATTTGGATTTTAAGCGTTATCTGTTGCCGGAAATTAATTGGGACAACCGTATGTTCGGTATTGTCGGGGCGCGTGGCGTTGGAAAAACTACGCTTATTCTGCAACATATCAAGGAAAATCATACGCTTGACGACACCTTGTATGTGTCGATGGACAATGTCTATTTTGCCAACCACCCTTTGCACGAAGTGGCTAATGAATTTCACAAAAATGGCGGAAAGTATCTTTTTATAGACGAAATTCACAAATATCCATTATGGTCGCGCACGCTGAAAAACTTGTACGACAATTATCCCGATATGAAAATCGTTTTTTCGGGTTCGTCGGTTTTGGATATTCTGACAGGTTGGGCAGATTTGAGCCGCAGAGCCTTGGTTACGAATTTGCACGGGCTTTCATTCCGCGAATATTTGCAGTTATTTCACGGAATCACAGCGCCTGTTTTGTCGATGGAAGATCATGTTAAAAATTTGATTAACATATATGAAAAAGCGAGTTTGCATGGATATAAATTCAATATATTGCACACAAAGAGGGAAAAAAATTCAAAAAAAAGCACTATAATAGGGATTTTTTTGTAATTTTGCAATA
>JAISKT010000213.1 GCA_031261295.1 Candidatus Symbiothrix sp.
ACCCTTATCACACAGTCATGTTCGTCATTGCGAGCGGAGCGAAGCAATCCAAGTCTTTTCCTTTTTATCTCATAACACACGACAAAATGGTTTTGATTCCAGTGGACGATGCAAGGCAGAGGGGCTTCGGCCAGTTTCTCAAAAGTGAGTCGGGCGCCTAAGGTGCGAAAACCGATGTTTTCGGCGGCCTCGCTGATACCTAACATGGACACGCCTTCGCGGGAGATATGGGCTTTCTCGCGGAGGGTTTCCAAGGAATAGCGCTGGCCGTAGTGGGCGGCGATCATGCGAAGGCAAGTCGGGCCGCAGTCCATAGCGTCGTGCTGAGAGTAAGTTTGAAAAGATTGGCTCATGCTTTTACATGACAAAGATTGGGCTTGTCTATAACTGTTTCATAACTTGAAGGGGAAGGACATAAATATTGATACAAACATTGATTGCAAGGTTTTTTATCCCGGATAACTCGCCATGCTGTATTTTTATTTAATTCTGTAGCAATCAGTTCCAATATTGAATTATTATAGATGTTTCCAATGGCTGGAGTATTCATATTAGCTTTTGCATCTCCGTCGGATAAAATAGATAACTTCCCAAAATGATTTGAATTTAGTTTTTGATTACAGAATATAATTCGATGAGGAATGAGTGTTGCAAAAATATCTTCTTTTTCTAAATAAATATTCTCTTCAAAAAAAGAAAGATTATTTCCTGTGTAAACCGGAGTAATTTGGTAATTATCTATACCTGTTGCTTTTACTATTGATTCCACCTCATTGTATTGAGAATCATTCTCAATCAGAAAATGATAAGTCGATTTTTTATCATCCTTGTGAGTTCCAATGTATTGCTTAACAAGTTCTATATTTACAGGAAAATTAACCACTATATCTTTGTTCTGGTCAAAATCCGGATTGTTATTGGATAAATTTTCTATATGAATCCAATAATGAAAATCAAAATTGTACTCTTTCAACAATTCAATTAATTCATTCAAAAAGGGATATAAAAATAGATTCCCTCCTAAAAAGTTTATCTTTTTTAAAGAAGAATAAGTCAAGCTATCTAAAATTTCTTTTATTTTATCCGGTTGAAAATAAGCATTTTTAATGTCCTTATAGCACGATTTGGTTTGTTTATAATAGCAATCGCAATACGAACAGTCTAAATTACATTGGTTGTTCAGATAAATATTCAGTTCATTTAGATAATTAAGTGCGTTTTCTCCAATGTCCCGTTCTTGGTCTTGTTTTAAACGATCAATATCATCTTGCAAATTTAAAATCGGCAATAGATTAATCAATTTAGGCATATTGGGTTTAAAATCAATCAATTTCCCAAAATTCTGTTCTACGATTTGATTTATAAAATCGGTTACAATACGATTGTTCAAAAATTTATCCGTTAAATCTATAACACCTAAATTTTCCGGTTTATAAATTTCATCAATCAATTCGCAACAAACCGGAGAATTATTTTCTATGAATAGGTTGCTTATTGTACTGTATAACAATAGTTTTCCATCATCCACTTTTGAAAAATAGATATGTGGATAGAGATAGAATTTATGTTTTTTCATAACTGTAATTATTTTACCAATATTTCCGTCATAATCCGGTAATAAGCATCCGGGTTATTGGCTAAAAAAGCTAATTGTGAATTTTGATATTCTTCAAATTGTTTTTTAGACATAAAACCATGGCAAACCACCTGATCCTTATCAATATCCGGCAAATTATAAATACATTGAATACATGCTTTTTTAGTATAACATGCTTTACACTGTTTGTCTAATTTGGCATAATACCGATTGTATTTTTGCGCAATGGCTTCATAATCCAATTTTACTTCGGTGTCCGTCAATTCGCCTAAGGCAAACTGGTGTCCGATGCGCTCGCAAGGTAATAGTTTCCCATTAACGGTAACATATACCTTTTTTGAAAACGACGGACAAGTACCGGTAGGGAGCATACGTACATTTTGGTCTTTGCCTAATAACAATTCGTTGTAATTCTTATAAACAAAATCACTGTATTGCATGAAATAAGTGGATGCGGATTGATACGAGCCGGATTTTACAAACATATCCCTTTCTATTTTCTTATAATGTTCCGCTTGATGTAAACTTTCGCTCGAATTGCGATAGGTCTGCATAAAAGTTTCCTGCATTTCCGGACGAATTCCCATATTATTCAATTCTCCGATACTGGGTATTTTGTTGTAATGTTCTTTGAAAAAACGATAAATACTTTCGACCGAATTCCGATTGTGTAATACGGAATTGAAATTGACGTTCTTTTCAAAGTATCCGGGATATTTTTCCCGTAACAGATTCACATTTTGAATAACGGTTTCAAATGCCGGATTGCCCTTATGGTCTATTCGATACGATGTATTTTCTTTATTCCCATCCAAACTGATTAGCAGATTAAAATTATGTTCTACTAAATAATCCATATTTTTATGGAGAAGTAAAGCATTTGTGGTCATGGAAAAAGTAAAATGCCGGGTAGGGCAGGACATTTCCTGTTCAATAGATTGAACAATAGTCTTGATAAAAGACATATTTAACAACGGTTCGCCACCGTAAAAACTGATATATACATTTTGGTTGATAGAAATATTCAGGGATGAATTCCAAAGTGTATTCAAATAGGTTAATAATACAATCGCTTTATCCGGTGAAAGCCGTTTGTTTTCACGAGCATCATAATCGGAATAAAATTTACCATAACCGCAATAAGTACATTCCAAATTACACGCGTCCGTTACTTCAAACGTAATTTGGGGAGTGTTTGTCAAATGGTATTTTACGTCATTGGCCGACAAATATTGATTTGCATTTTCCATAAATTATTCTAATTCAATCGGATTATACGGTATTTTATAAGAAGAGTGTTCTTCCAACCGAAATTTCTTGGTTTTAGGATCTTGTACATATACTCCCGATTGTCCCAACGATACTTGAAAAGCAATGAAATCATCATGAAATTTTTTATATAATTTATTCAATTCCTTCCGGTTGATTTTGGTGTATTCCAATTTGTAATATTTGATAGCTTCTTTGTTTTCAAGCTGTTCCAATCCTTGACATTCATAAACAAAGTTATTTTCCGAATCCGATAGATTCAAGATTAATCCAGGCAATCCGCCAAACTTCCAAGGACCATTAGGTACAGGAATATCAGGTGCAAACCAGGCAATAAAATCCCGTCCGCGAAAGGAAACAGTTGCTTTCTGACAATTATAGGAAAGTATTTCTTGTTTCTCATTGGATATTTTCCAATCCAAAACAGGCAAATCTTCTTCATAGACAAAATTGCCTTGAAGCATAGAGGCAATATCTGTGACGGTTTCCTTTCCTTGTGGATAATTTTTAAATAATTCATAAGTCCATGCTCCTTTTTGGGTTGTATGTGGATAATTGTCATGTGTTTTTAAATAATTTACAACAAAATGATTGTAATCCAAGGCATATTGACTGTAATATTTGGAAATAGTTTTTCCAATTAATAATATTTGCAAATCGGTTGATTTGTTATCCGGTTTGAGTGAATCCTTTAAATAAATCAATCTGTAGGAACATTTCAAATAAGCTGAATCAATGGTATTATATTTGCTTAAATCTTCATAATGAGAATTATAATTAAAATATTGAGCATACATTTGATGTCCGGCAAATATAAAACTAATTCCTATAATCCATTTTCTGAGATTCATATCAATTTTTATTTTTTTTAAATTAAAAATATAGAAGAAGTCTTCCAAAAAAGACTCAAAGAAGACTTCTTCTAATAAAGAATAAATATTTACGGCGTAACCGTTAGTTCTGGTAATTTCTCACAACAGCAGAACTGATCTCCTCCTCCTTTTGAATTTTTGCCACTATCCATATTGGCTCCTCCATTAGCTTCGGTACTTGATGACCCTTTGCATCCACAAGTACAACAACCTCCTCCTTGAACTTGATTCATTTCAACTTTCGAAAGATTATCCGAAGCCAAAGCATTTAATTTTAAATTTGTTTTCATCTCAATTTAAGTTTAAAAAGTTTTGTTGTAAACCTACAATAAATCGCGACTTTATTGTCTATTGCAATACAACGTTACAATAGTATAACGTTTCGAAACTTTTTTCTAATTTATTCTTATTTCAATTTAAATTTCATTTTGAATAATACACTCGCCGGACGAATCCGGTAATCGGAATGATATTCATTCAGATTATCGTAATACGCCGTTACGTAACTGTTGGTATCAAAAATATTGTTCCATCCCAGTTCAAAATTCACTTGTTTCCATACATAATTCAGATGCAAATCGGCAAAATACAATGATTTGTTATTTTGTATCGCGCTGTTGGCGTATTGCTCTATCTGCGTACCTAATCGTAGCGCTTTTATTATTGTAAAATCGAAATTCAAGGTATTGGTCATGGAACGAATCGGGGAAAAAGGTTCGCCTTCCGCTACAATGGATCGACTATATTGTCTGGTTCCCT
Organism: Candidatus Symbiothrix sp.; assembly: GCA_031261295.1. Classification (GTDB taxonomy): domain Bacteria; phylum Bacteroidota; class Bacteroidia; order Bacteroidales; family Azobacteroidaceae; genus Azobacteroides. Next base: position 4,498 of record JAISKT010000213.1, read on the forward strand.
TGTAAGAAACAATGATAAAGGATACCGGCACAGCGCTTAACCGAATCGAAGCCGTGAATTGGTTCGCTTGATAATCCACCAAACGATCTTGCCGGAATTGTTGAGAAGAATGTGTACGATAAGCTAAATTCACATCCGTAGTCAGTTTTATCCAATCAAAACCTTTGCTTATTTTCCCTGTAACCAGGTTGGTATTGCTTGCGTTTGCTTGATTCGTCAAAGACGATATCAATAAATTATTTTCAAACCGCTGTGTATGAGTAACACTGTTTTTATTGTAAGCATGCAACAGATTCGCGCTCGCAAAAAACATTTTTAAAATATCTTTGTAGGCAATGCTGACCGATTGAGAATTACCTCTGAATCCGGCTAATTGACCATCGTAGTGATTCAAATACCGGTAGGTTTGCAGGATATATCCGCTGTATAATTCATCTATACCGTTCCGGTTTTGGTAAAACCGGATATTCGAATTGAAGGTTATTTTAGGTGAAAAAACATATCGCATATCGAGTGAAGGTTCAAAATAAAGCTCATTAATATGCTCATTATTAGCCGGATAATTTTTATTTTTTAATTGATAAATGTTATAACTGACGGGTATAGAAGCATTCAAGTTGAACTTTCTGATGGAGTAACGAACATAAAATCCGGCATACGGTTTATAATGGTTGCGACTGATGTCATTTCGCATACTGTCCCGCACCGCAGTTAGCGGTTGATTCCGGTCGTCACGCGGATAAAGTTCGGAAACCAGGCTGTTCATTTCTATATCCAAACCCAAAGCCGGGTTAATAACCACTTTCCCAAGCAGATAAGGAGTCGGAAAAGACAGATTATTGTTGGAAACAAAGGTATTGCTGCGAGCATCTTGCCGCAAATCGGCATAGTTTACGTTATCATTCAGTAAACCGGCATATAATCCGGGGGAAACAGTTAAATTTTGCGGGGAAGTCTGAAACCCTGTTTGAGAATTAATTTCCAAGCCTTTATCCTCTGTCCTCTTTATAAAATGGAGCGCATTGATTATTTTAAAAGAAGGATGATTCATGCCTTGGTCAATCCGTTCTTCGTTCCAAATAGTTCCGTTCCCACTGTTCCACGATCCTTCCAAGTTTAAAAAATCATTCACATAACGGGTCTCGCTGTTTTCATTATACCGGATTTCGGTTTCCAAACGGTCGGTATTCATGGATGATTTTATTACCTCGTTCATCTTTAACAGACTGTCTCCCGTGATAAAGTAAGATGAAATGGCTTCACTTTCCCGTTTTTCGTGATCGTTGTAATAAATAACATTCAGATTCAATTCTTTGTCTTTCCCGATACTTACTAAATTATTGCTTGTTACGGCATGGGTATTATTAAACAAATAACGGTCTTTATCTATATCGGGAGGCGATGGAGTCTGTATATTAGTTACGTATCCGGAAGTCAAATCAAGGGAAGTATTAAAAGAGTGTAATTCTTTGGACAAATCATGACCCGTATTATTGGTTTTATAGGTACTGATATTTTGATTCTTTTTGGTGAAATACATAGCGGTCAGTTCATTGTTCCAAAGCAGAGGGGAAGCGCCTATCCCCAATTGAGCCATCATACTTAATGTCCCTTTGGCGCCTTCTTTCAGTTTCAGATTGATTGCCGCCCGGTCGGAAATACGAAGGCTATCCATGGCTTTTATCGGTTGGTGGTTTTCCATCACCTGTACCGTCGAAACATCTTTGGCAGCGATGTTTTGAGTAGCAATACCATATCGTCCGTTCAGCAAATCCATATTTTCTATATAAAATTTATTAATAGCTCTCCCTTGATAACTAATCTGTCCCGACTCTGCCACATCAATCCCCGGCATTTTCTTTAATACATCCCCAATCACAATATCTTTGGCATCACTAAAAGCCGATACTAAGTAATTGATAGTGTCTTTGTTGTAATAGATCTTTTGAGATTTAATTACGACTTCTTTCAATTGAATTTCCGCTTCTTCCACAATAAAATTCACCGTTTGGCTCTTATTCTCTATCTTTTTTATTTGCGTTGCAATACCTAAACCGGATACTGCTATCAGCAAATGAGCATCATCACCCGCATAAGACAATATATAATTGCCATTCGTATCGCTATACATGTAACTCACTATCGTACTGTCAGATGTTTGTTTTAAAACGAGTGAAACAGCTGAAACATTTTCTCCTTGTCGGTCTTTTACATTGCCTGTTATTAATGTTGTTTGAGCATAACAGCAAACAATATTCAAACTAAAAAGGACAAAAATGGTTGAAATTTTTCTCTTCATAATAAAACCCCATAAGGATGTTCTTTATTTTACAATTCATTAAAATGGCGAACCATAACATCACAAATAACATACAAATATAGCTTTATTGTTTTTTAATTCAATATTTGATACTTTTGTAAAGTTTTATTTGAAATTATTATGGAAATAGAAAAAAAATAAAAGCGGTGATTGACCAAAAAGGAATGACGACATCGGAATTTGCGCGTCGTCTCTGCACAACGAATCAAAATGCGCATGATATTTTTAAGCGCACCAGCATAGATACCGGCCAACTTGAAAAGATTGGAGAAATTTTAGACCATGATTTTTTTCAGTACTATGTAAAGACTTCTTCACTCCCTACCGATCAAACAAAGAGCAAAACACGGGTATTGGTTGAAGTAGAAATAGATGAAGAATTAAAAAAGGCGCTAAAAACTAAAATTTTGCAAGGACTTGAATAAATTGAAAAACAACTCCTTGACTCCCTCGCCTTTGGAATTTCTCAGATCCCCCACATTGCCTTCGCGGGAGATGTGTGATTTCTCGCGAAGGGTTTCCAAAGAATAGCGTTGGCCGTAGTGGGCGGCGATCATGCGCAGGCAGGTCGGGCCGCAGTCCATTGCGTCAAGTTGAAGATAATGGGGAAACGGTTTCATTAATAGTTGCTTAGTATCCAATTCCAACAAGAATCTATACCTTGTTGAACTTCTTCAAAAGTGGGACTAATCAGCACATCCGGCGACAAGGAATCTTCTCCGCATTTAGTAGTATCAGGACGTGTGAAATATTTATGACTTACTCCTCCCTTTAATTCTGTATTGGGTAATTTCCACATCAAAATATCACCATAATTACAGGGACGATATGAGCTTTTTTCGCCAACAATCGAACCGATTTTGTTATCACGTGACCAGATTATTAAATCTCCGGCGCTGCTGTAAGTTCGTTCACTTTGAATAAAAATTGTTTTTCCCGTAAAAAATTTTGACGAATCTTCATTGAGCAAGAAATGTTTTTGAAATAGCCCACTTTTGTTATCTTCAATAAGAAAATCATTGTCGGTATATAATTTTCCCATGACTATGGACTTATTTTGCTTGGCTAATTGCTCTTCATATTCTTTATACAGTGTGGGGCTTTGTTGCTTCAACAATTCCGAAATGCGAATACTTGCATTTCCCTTTTTTAAAGAGTCAATAGGATATAAATAAGATAATAATTGATCACATAACATGCTGTTTCCTCCGCCGTTGTGACGAACATCTACTACTAAAACCGGAATATTTTTTCCTTTTATTTCTGCAAACATTTTTGCTAAAAACTCATCGAATTTAGGATATTGAGCTATTTTTGCTTCTAATGCAGCTATCTTATCCGTATCTGCTGTTTCTTCAAGAGATGTTTCAATTTGAAATTTGGCTGTATTGTAATCAAAACAAGTATTAAACTGTAAGTAGCAGATTGGTTCTTTATCCAAAATCTCATACGAAAAAAGTTGTTGATTGTAAGCAGTTATTGCATTTTTTGATTTTGGTGAATTCATCTGCACGGGATTTATATCTTTTTGTAATTTTGCCTGGATAAATGCTTCTTTACCACTTTTGCATTTAATAGTTAACAACTTATCTGCAGAATTAGGAAAACACTGTTGCATCATCATCGGAAATAAAAGATAGGTTGCCACTCGTTGTTGAAGTTCCAACTCATTATCATAGCTAATATATTTTGAAAAAACATTCACTATTTCAGGCATTGCCACTTCATTAATTGTTTCTATTTCTTCTCCTAAAACGGATTCATAAAGTTTGTCAATGGCATTAATATAAAATTTTCCATTCATTACTTCCATATTGAGTGGATAAATTTCAGTTACGGAAAAATCCGGAGGAGAAATAAATGTATGTCCATCACGAAGTTTTGAAGCCACCGATTGTATGGCTAACTTGAATTTATCGAAAGTTTCACAAGCGGATAATGAATAATATCCTTCTTGAGCAATACTGTCTAAATGAATTGGATAGGTTTGCATATCACTGAAAGCCGGATGGGTAGTCCGAAGTATTTCGATAAATAGTAAAAAATCTTTTTGATAGCTATTTCCTTGTACATAATTTTTGGATTGCTCAATTACCGAACTGTGAAAAACAGTTGGTTCGGGTAACCCTTGTGCATAACTTACATGAGGAATCAACATTGCTACAAGTAATGTTTGTGTGATTTTTTTCATTGGGCATCAAATATACAATCTTTTTTTAACATTGCATCTGCAAAATTATCAATATCTGCATTAGAGTCATCTACATTCATTCTCAAACTAATGTTTATATCGGTTTTTGTAGATAATTTATCTAAATTTGATAATACTCTATCAAAGGTATTTCCTCCTCTTTTTAACATTCTTCGGCTATTATGGGTGTTTTCCAGACCATCATACGACAAAAATACGTGAAATTTTTCAGAATCCCTTCAAAAAAAAATTATTTCCATAAGGACTCTTGCTGCCAATCATCCGGAAATCCCATTGCTTTAGTATCTATTGGATATTCATCTAACTACACAACAGATGCCAATTCTTTAGCAATTTGCCTAATCCCCGATATAATTTTTTGTCGTTGGGCTATTCTCGGACGTTTTTCTCCGGTATAATAGTGGCTTAATTGTTTAAGATTTATACCGGACGTTTTATGTATCGCAGTAAGTGTTGTTTTCCCGTCCAAAGAATGTAATAACGCCTGCACCGTCAATTCAAAAATTAATTCATATTGTTCCGGAACTATTTCGCCATCTTCTCTCATACCCCGAAAATGCAACTCTAATGCCGATTTATAGCCATCCTTTACGCCCTCTAACGTATCATCAACGGCAACACATCCCAATACACTATCGCTAACCGCTCCATAATTTTCATCCCAATAGATTTTCACTTTAATTGT
>JAISKT010000203.1 GCA_031261295.1 Candidatus Symbiothrix sp.
AATTTTACGATGAAGTATTCGATGCTTTGTACCGGCAGGAAATCAATGCGGAACGGGTAATCATCTTGTTCGGATTGCTCGCCGTCATCATTGCCGTTGCCGGAGTGTTTGGTTTGGTGCTGTTTGAATGTACCTACAAGCGCAAGGAAATAGGCGTTCGCAAAGTTATGGGTTCGACGGAACCGGAAATTCTCTTACTTTTCAACCGGATTTATTTGCGTATTTTCGGCGTATGTTTCGTGATTGCCGTTCCAATCGGTTATTATATTGTAAAACGTTGGTTAGAAAATTTTGCTTACAAAACGCATCTGGATTGGTGGGGATTTGCCTTAGTCGGATTGCTGGTATTACTCATCATCGTGTGCACGGTCAGTTGGCAAAGTTGGCGGGCGGCAACAGCTAATCCGGTAAATGCATTGAAAAGCGAATAAGTAGTAAAAAGCGAAACCTTCCAGGTTTTAAAAACCTGGAAGGTTTATGCGGGTTAGGTTTATACAGTCAAATAAAATAATAAATAACAGTCATGAAACAATTTATAAGGAATTTCAACAAACAAAAGGTAGTCGGACTGCTCAATATCTGTAGCCTGAGCCTCGGCATCATGGTGGCCGTGACTGTCGGACTGTGGGCAATCAACGAACTGAGTTTCGATAACTTCCATCAAGACAAAGAACATATTTACCGTATCAACGTCCACGCTACTTTGAATGATGCGCCTACCAAACTGGGTTCCTCTTACCGGCCGTTCGGACAGGCAGCCCAAGATGAATTGCCTGCGATTGAAAGTATGACGCGCGTACTTTATAGCTGGGGCGATTTGAAAGTCAATACCGTTTCCTATCCGGATACAAGGGTGCTCGTTGCCGACGACAATTTCTTTTCGTTCTTTACTTTTCCCTTGAAAGAAGGCGACCCGGCCACGGCGCTTTCCGCTCCCGCTCAGGCAGTAGTCAGCGAGTCGGCGGTTACCCGCTATTTTTCCGGGAAAAATCCAGTAGGGAAAATGTTTCATCTGAAAAGTCCCGATGGCGAATACGATTTCACCGTTACCGGAATCATGAAAGATATGCCGGACAATTCCAGTTTGCAATCCGATTTTGTGGTTTCGGCAACCGGCAATTTTTTATCGCTATCCTGGGGCGACAACGATATGTACCTCACTTTTTTCCGTATTCCTTCCGGCAATGATATACCTTCGTTGGAAACTTCTTTAACAAAGATTTTATACCGGAAATATGAATTTTTCAAGACAGCCAATGCCACCGTAACGCTGGAGCCGATGAAAGAAATGCACTTCAGCAGCGGGTTTATGATGGAGTTTTTACAAAAAGGTAATCAATCGCTTATCGGGGTATTTGTATTAGTCGCTTTGGTGATTCTGATTATTTCGTGCATCAATTTCACCAACCTGTTTATATCCACCTCTTTTATCCGGGCAAAAACCATTGGAATCAAGAAATCGCAAGGTGCAGGGAAGCAATCTTTAATCATTGATTTTTATGTGGAAACGGCTTGTTATGTGCTTATTTCTATCGCTTTAGGTATTTTCCTTGCCTATCTGGTTTTGCCGGTATTCAATAATTTTACTCAAACAAGTATAAACATCGACCTTTTGTCTCCGCAACTCTACTTGTTTCTGGCTATCCTGTTCGTTTTCACAGTATTACTCGCCGGTACATTCCCTGCTTTGTATATGACTAAATTCAATCCCATTCAGACTTTGGGAGGAAAATTCAAGGGGAAAAATATTTCGATATTTCAGAAAAGTTTGATTATCATCCAGTTTGCAGCTTCTATTGCGCTGTTGATTGTGGTCGGCTTCATGCAACAGCAAGTGGACCGGATGATTCATTACGATTTGGGATTTGATACGGAAAATGTGATTCATGTCTATGGGCACAACCGTTTCGGAAAAGAGTTTAAATCGTTTCGCAACGAAATGCTGAAAAATCCTTCGTTTACCGATATTACGCAGAAAAATTGCCTCCCAACACAATGGAATCAAGGTTGGGGTATTCATAGAGCCGGACAAGACAATGTGTTGATAATGGAAATCAATCATATCCAGCCCAATTATTTCGATTTTATGAATATGAAAATCATTGAGGGGGAAAATCCTTTTTTCTTGGAATCCAACGATTCGTTGCGGCCGGTTGTCCTCAATGAGAGTGCGGTTAAACTACTTTTCAAAGAGGAATCACCTTTGAATCAAATCATTACCAACGGTTATCAACGGTTGATTGTGAAAGGAGTCGTAAAAAACGCCCACATCCGTTCGTTGCGGGATGAAATCGACCCGCAGGTTTATATAAAACTCACTTGGGCGGGTGACTGGCTTCCGGTCTTTTTCAAAGTGAACGGCGACCCGCAGCAGGCCATCAGCGTCATCCGCGCCAAGTGGGAAGAATTGGAACCGGAATATCCGTTTGAATATCATTTTTTGGATGATACTTACAAGGAACTTTATACGTCGGAAATGAGTTCCCAAAAAGTACTGGCTTTTGCCATGCTAATCACTTTCATCATCAGTGTAGCCGGACTGTTCGCGATGGCATTCTACGTCACGCAACGGCGAATCAAGGAAATCGGCTTGCGCAAAGTGAACGGCGCTACGCTCAAAGATTTGCTCTTGCTGCTCAATAAAGACTTTGTAATTTGGGTATTAATTTCATTTCTCATTGCGTCACCGGTTGCTTATTTCAGTCTGCAATCGTGGTTGAACGGTTTCACCGTAAAAACGCCGCTGAGTATCTGGGTATTCCTGGTGGTGGGTATTATCGCCCTGGCAATTGCGCTACTGACCACCAGTTTCCAAACCTGGAAAGTCGCCACCATGAATCCGGTAAAAACGCTGAAAAATGAATAAAATTAAAAAACACGAATTTCTATTTGACCGGTTTTCAGGCCCTTCGCTTTAGCCTCTAAAAGGAATCGGCCCTCCTTTTCCCCTGCTTGTACAATCGTCGTTAACTCTCCGTTGAAAGCGTGCATTTGCGGCGAATGAAACAAACCCAAACAAGTAGGGTCGCCATTGGCAGAAGCTTTGTATTTGCCTTCTCCCTTTACGGAAAAGGAAATCAAGCGTTGGTCGTTCGGACAGAGATTGCCGTCTTTATCCACTACGCTTACGCGGATATAGGCTAAATCTTTTCCGTCCGGAGCTATTTGATTCCTATCGGCAGTTAATTGAATATGATGCGGTTTTCCGGCAGTGCGGATGGTTTCTTCTCCGGCTATTTTTCCCTGCGCATCGTAAGCAATCACTTTCACTTCGCCCGGTTCGTACAGGACATTCATCCACATCAGACGATACCGGTTTTGTACAGTCGTGTTGTTTTTATGCTGCTTTCCGTAACTTTTCCCGTTGACAAACAATTCGGCAGACGGGTAATTCGTATAGACAAATACCGGCGTTTCCTGTCCTTCGCGTCCTTCCCAATTCCAATGCGGAAGAATATGCAAAGTGGTTTCATTTTTGTTCCAAATACTCCGGTATAAATAATAGCGGTCTTTGGGAATACCGGCTAAATCAATGATACCAAACAGGGAACTGTGATTGGGCCAACCGGTATCGTAAGGAGTAGGTTCGCCCAGATAATCAAATCCGGTCCACACAAATTGTCCCATAGTCCATTCGTGGTCGTCCGCCCAGGCAAAATCATCGTCCGGCAGATTCGACCACCAGCAATATTCCATATCGTAAGACGACGATTGGTGGTCGTCGTAAACGGCATTCGCTTTTTTCTCCACCGGAAATTTATATACGCCACGCGAACTGACGGTGGAGGCTGTCTCCGAACCCAACAACAAGTTTTGCGGCAGCTTATTGTATGCTTCCTGATATTTGTGGAGCCGGTAATTAAATCCGGGAATGTCCAGCATGGAAGCAAAACCATTGTTCAATACGCAATCCGCCTGGTCCATTCCGCAAGTTACCGGACGGGTGGGGTCTTCGCGGTGGCAAATATCCTGTAGAAACAAAGCTACTTTATAGCCATCTTCAGAGCACTGAGTGGGTACTTCGTTGCCAATGCTCCACATGACCACACAAGGATTATTCCGGAAATGGCGAAGCATATTGACCATGTCTTTTTCCGCCCATTCGTTGAAAAACCGGTGATAACCGTTCTTGCATTTGGCAATATCCCATTCATCAAAAGGCTCTATCATCATCATAAAACCCATTTCATCGCAGAGTTCGACCAATTCCGGAGCAGGCATATTGTGCGTCGTGCGAATGGCGTCGCAACCCATATCTTTGAGCAAAGTCAGTTGCCGGCGGAGAGCCGCCTTATTAACGGCAGCGCCCAACGGCCCTAAATCGTGATGGTTACAGACGCCTTGGAATTTACGCCGTTCGCCATTCAGGAAAAACCCTTTTTCAGCCTCTAAACGAATGTCCCGAATGCCCAAACGAGTGGAATACGCATCGACCTGTTGGTCATTGACATAAATTTTGGAAACGGCGGAATACAAATAAGGCGTTTCGGGCGACCACAAATGCGGTTGTTCAACGATCAAATTTTGTTCCAGCGGCCGGTCGTGATTGACTCGTTGCGTATTCTCCTTGCGAGCCACGACTTCTCCTTCGGGATTCCGGATTTCGGTTACAATCCGAATATCCGTTCCGGTGGCATTGGCCACTTCTGTTTTTAGTTTTACGGTCGCCTGTTCTTTTGAAACGTAAGGAGTTGTGATGTATGTTCCCCAAACGGGAATATGTATTTCGTTACTAACCACCACTCTGACATTGCGGTACAATCCTGCGCCGGGATACCAACGGGAAGATTGCGGCCGGTTTTCCAAGCGGATGGCAAGTGTGTTGTTTTTGCTATCTGTTTGTAATAAATCGGTTACGTCGCAGTGAAAAGAGTTGTATCCATACGCCCAAAAGCAAGCTTCTTTGCCGTTTACATACACTCGCGCCTCGCTCATGGCCCCGCCAAAAACCAACGAAACCCGTTTTTCTCCTTTTTTGAAACCGTTTACATCAAACACTTTCCGGTACCAACCGGCGCCGATGTAAGGAAGTCCCCCGGTACGACCGGTTTTTACAGAGGCTGCTTTTTCCCCGTTTTGGGTAATAGCCACTTCCTGCACATCATATTGGCTGTCGAAAGGCCCGTAGATTGCCCAATCGTGAGGGACTGTCACAGATTCCCATTGGGTATCATTAAAATCGCGGCGAGCGGCGTCAGGGAAATCGCCTTTGCTGAATTTCCAGTTTTTTTCGAGTAAAAATTCTTGCCGGAGGGTTTGCGCCTGCAGGTTGCAGGCCAGCCCTATTAGCAGTATCAGTATTGTCTTTTTCATTATTGTTGTTGTTTTTTAAGAATCTTAAGGAGCTTAAGGGGCTTAAGTACCTTAAGAGCTATTTATAAGCCTCTAAAGCAATGGTCGGTTTTCCGGAATCGTCGAATGCACCTAAGGTATAGCCGTTCCAGTTGCTGTACGATTGCGGTTCCCAGTAGAATACGCCTTGGCATTTTGCACCGGCGATCTGTTTTGCTTGAGAAATCAGGTCGCTCAAAAATGCTTTGGCAGCTGTGGATTGATTCCAGGGCATTCCTACTTCGCAAATCATCACTTCCGTTCCGTAGCGGCTAATTACATCTTTCACATTGGCGATGCAGCGGTTGTTCTTCTCTTGCCAATTGTCTGCACTTGGATAGAGCGACATACCTATCATATCCCATTTACCGTTATTCTTTTTCAGTCCGTCAAACAGCCAGCGATACAAGTTGTTGTTATCGCCGTTAGGCAAGTGAACAATTACCTTGGCATCGGGAAATACGGATTTTACGGCATCGTATCCGGCATTGTTCAAGGCTGCATAATTCGCCATATTGGTATCTGCCTGTCCCATGGGCCAAAGCATTCCATTGCTTGTTTCATTGCCAACTTGTACCCACTCCGGAGTGAGTCCTTTGGATTTTAGTAATTCGAGAGTTGTGGTGGTGTGAAGCGCTACCGCCTGTTTCATTTCTTCCAAATTCAGGTTTTCCCAAGCGGCGGGAATGGTTTGTTTGCCGGGGTCTGCCCAGGAGTCGCTGTAATGGAAATCAATCATTAGCTTCATGCCGAGATTGTGTGCACGAATGGCTTTCACCAACATATCTTCCTTGTTACACCAACCGTTAGCCGGATTTACCCAAACGCGCAGGCGTATGGCGTTTACACCCTGTTCTTGCAAGAGCGCCATACAGTCCATTTCGCGACCGGACGTATTGTAAAATTTACGCCCGGCTTTTTCCATTTCCGTGAGCCAGCTAACATCGGCGCCTTTGGCAAAAGTATCCGGCGCTTGCGGTTTTTCTTCCGGAATAGGGTCTTCCGAGCATGTTGAGAAAAATAGCAGGCTAATAAAGCAGAAAAATATTGTTGTTGTTTTCATATTTTTTTTGTCCACGAATTACACAAATTTTCACGAATTTCATAAACACTTAATTCGTGTCAATTCGTGTAATTCGTGGATAGTTTTCAATTATTCAAATTTGTATGTCAAATTCACTAAATCGACCGTCATTTGATAGGCGCCGGGAGCGAGTGAGGCATCATCGGTAATGTTACTGCCTTGATAATATAATTTCCCCTCGGAGCCACCGAATTTATAAGTCCAAGAATCTTTCAAATTAATGGTAAATCCCCAGGGCGAAGCGCTGTTAATCGTAATACTGCCGGAGAAGACACCGGGCGTAACGGTTGCCGCCAATGGCGTATTAAAATCCCATACATCGTGCAAACCTACCACATATATTTCATTACCAACACTTGTGAGATTGTAAGTAAGCTCTTTGAGCGAGGTTTCTATCAAATAAAGACCGGCAGCCGGAGCGGGAAGGTCACCGTTTGTTCCTTGAAAAACAAGCGTTCCGCTATAAGCATCGCCTTCGCCTAAAGTATATTTATCCGCCCAATTATCTTTTTCGGTGTTGATGGTATATCCCCATAAAGAGTTCACATTCACAACGCCTGCATAAGTCAGTTTGTCTTCATCGAAAAGAGGTAATTTATTATCAAAATTCCAATCTCCACCCGTAATGCCATCGTCTATGCCCGGCAGATAAACGCATGGATTTACCTCTATTGGTCCGGCAGAGCCACTTACCACTTCATACGTCCATTCGTTCGGATTGCTGAGGTCGATAACCAAAGTATATTCGCCTGCTGCGGGTACATTTACTGTGATATCGCCTGCCGAAGATGCCAATACCAGCCGGTTGCCTTCTTGTGTAAACGCTAATGCTTGACTTACGGAGGCGTCGGTACCGGTTTGCGCATTGTAAAGTTGCCCTGCCGAATTGAGTTTGATTTTCAATGTCGAAGCTGCTGTGGCATTAATGGCATAAGTCCATTTCACATTGGGACGGTCGAAAATCATATCGCCGCTCAGGTCGCCGCTTACAGTCAATACAGGCAGCAAGAGCGCCGACCATTCTTTGGCGGCAGTGTTTATATTTACATAGTAGCAACCTGCTGTGCCGGGAAACCAAAAATTCCACGGGTCTGCGGAAGAAATAAGAAATGCCGATCCGTCCACCGGAACGTTGCCCCAAATGGTGCCGTCTCCTTCCTGAAGAAAGAAGTTCTGGTAACCGACTACTCCCATGAATCCGGTATAAATGCCATCGGATTGCGGAGAGGAAAGGGTACGTCCGGTATCTTCCTGCTCTTTGCTGAGGATAAATCCAATACTCATATCTATGGAGTAAGGCGTTATATTAACCGTAACGACATTGCTATATACCGGTTCCATATTGTTGCCGACACTCGACCGTATTCTAAAATAAACAGGAGAAGCTATATCGGGCGTTAATTGGAGATTTTTCGCAATCGTGTTTAGCTCTGCGCCGGTGTAAGCTTTGGACGGACTTTTTTCCAAAATTTCTATTACATTCGTTGCAAAATCACTTTGATTGGAAACTTGCACATACGTTGAAAGGACATTGGGCGCTTTCTTGTCGGGATTGCTTACCGAGAGCGTGCTGTTGTTCCAAGCCAATGACAACACAATTTCTTGGGACGTTTCCTGGCTCAGTACAACATTCTCTTTTGTGGCTGCTAATTCATTTTCTTCCAGACCGGAAAGATAGAGGCGTTCGCCGTCTTCTTCGCAAGCGCTTATTGCCAGCAGCAATAGCAACGTCCAAAGGCAATTATTTATTATTTTAGTTTTCATATCTAACGTATTTAAGAATCAATTAATATTTTTCGTTTGAGAGATTCGGATTGGCTGAAAGTTCGGTATAGGGAATCGGATAAATATTGTATTTTTCATCCGTAGCAATGCCTTCTTTCGCGCCGCCTTTCCATGACCAAATGTAGTTATCTCCTGCAAATTTTCCAAATCGTATCAAATCCGTTCTGCGGGTACATTCCCAATACAATTCACGCGCCCGTTCATCCAAGATAAAATCTAAGGTCAATTCGGCATCTGATATATTTCCGGATTGACTACGGTATGCTCTTTCGCGCAACAAGTTAATGTATCCGCGAGCGTCAGAAGGAGAAGCGCCTGTTCCACCGCGCAACACCGCTTCGGCAAACATCAGATAGACATCAGCCAAACGAAACATCGGGAAATCGGTGTTTACGCCGTCTGCCGACACGTTGGATGCTGTCTGACCTGCATCGGTCTTATTCGTCCATTTTTCCACACAATAACCTTGCGCCTGGTCGGTCATCACATCCAAATTCAATGATTGACCTTGCGTATAGAACATGGCGCGGGAATCCTGCGTAGTGTTGACATCGCCGAATTTGAGCGGAAGCTCTTGTCTGACACGAAACATCCCCCACGCTTCGTTTACGCCATAATCATCAGGACTTGGGTAGGCGGTGGTAATGGCTCCGGCTACGACGTAAGTAGTGGAACCCCACGAAGTAGTATGTTCCGCATCAACGGCAAACGGGAAAATGATTTCATTCGTCCGCAAATGATTGTCGGCATTGAACAGTTTGGCATAATTTGACTCCAGCGCATAACCTTCGGCAAAAACATTTTTACAAGCGGTTATACATTCGGTATAATACTTTTTCTGTACATACACTTCTGCATTGAGATAGAGTTTTGCCAACAAGGTATAAGCGGCTCCTTTGGTAGCACGCGCATATTCTGCACCTGCTTTAGATGGTAAGACAGGCGCGATTTCGTTCAATTCGCTTTCGAGGTATTCAAACAATTGGGCGCGGGTATAACGTTGCGGAATAAACGCGCCGACCGGATCGTTTTCGGTCACAAACGGAACGCCGTCAAAAAAATCCAAAGCATGATAGTAGGCCAATGCCCGCAAAAACCGCGCTTCGGAACGAAAATCACGAATATCTTTTTGTTCGCTTTCCGAAAATTTGGCAATCTGTCCATCGGTGGCATTGCGCAGAAATTCGTTGCACAGCGCGATGGTGTAATAAATATGATAATACATATCCGATACCCAAATATCAGTGGCTTCCCATTTCATATAGGCAATATTCGCCATATTATTTCCTTCGAGCCAGGTATAGGCAATTTCTTCCGTCGGCGCTTCCTGCAAATTAAAATAGATACGCATATAGTCGGCATTTTCGCCGTTATCGCTGGAAATATCAGCATTTCCGCCGCCTTTTTCCTGTCCGGAGATAACAAACGAGGCATAAAGTTTCGCCAATACCGATTTGTAGTTGGCGGGATTTTCATACACCGATGCCGAAGTGGTTTCCACATGAGGCATTTGGTTGAGGTCGTCCGTGCACGAATTGAAAAGGACGATTCCCAATGCCATTATTCCTAAAAATATTTTATTTCTTTTCATCATTTTACTTTTTAAAATTCAAGGCCTAAACTAAGTGAAAATATTCTCGGACGCGGATAAAACGAACTGTCGAATCCGTTGGGAACCTCCGGGTCAACACCCGAATAGTTTGTCCATGTAAATACATTTTGTATCATAACGGAAAGATTCAGATTCACCCCTTGGGCTATTTTTCCGAAATTGTATCCGAGCGTGAGATTATCCATTTTCAGGAAAGAAGCGTTTTCCACGTAATAATCGGAAAGATATTGACGGGTTTGGAAACCGGTTTTCAAATAACTCGAATGTACGTTATTGAGTTGAAAATCATTGTAGGATATGGTTCCGTATGCTCCGGTATTCATTGCCGTACCGTTGTAAACATAATTGCCCACGTTGGCGCGGAATCCCATGCCCAAACTCCATTTTTTGTATTGCAATTGGGTGCTCAGTCCGAATATTACATCGGGAGCGGGCGAATGATAGCGATACAAGTCGCCGGAATTGGTTTCGCCGTTTTCATCCAAATCCACATACGCTCCTTCGATGGGTCTGCCTGTTTTTTCGTCATACAGTTGTTTGTACACATAAAACATATAAGGAGCATATCCTTCCGTAAGTACTTGTATAGGCGTGTTATCGACCGTTGGCCCCGCCGGAGTATTGACTACATTAACCCCTTTTACTAATGATAGATTATCTATTTCCACTTGTTGATACGTTACGTTAAACGCAAGGTTCCAGGTAAAATCCCGGTTGGTTATCGGAATAGTGTTGAGGGCAAATTCCCATCCGTTGCTGTCCACATTCCCGACATTCGTCATAATGGTTTTGTTGAAATTTGCACCTGCGGGCGCCGGAACAACGGCCAGCAAGTCTTTTGTTTTCCGGGTGTAATAATCCAAGCTGCCGGAAATCCGTCCGTTCAGAAATCCGAAATCAAATCCGCCATTATAAGCGGTGGTGCTTTCCCATTTCAAATCCGAATTGTAGGCTTCCGGACGGTAGGTATAATAATATTGGTTGCCAAAAAGGTATTGGGCGCCATCTTGTCCGTAAGTATAAATCGGCAAATAAGCGTAATTACCGATGCCGTCCTGTTGCCCGGTAACGCCATAGCTGAGCCGGAGTTTCAGGTCGCTGACTACGGAATTATCTTTCAGGAAAGCCTCTTCCGACAATCGCCAAGCCAATGCAAGCGAAGGAAATGTTCCCCATTTTTCTTTGAAACGCGAAGTCCCATCGCGCCGCAGGGTTGCGGTAAGCAGATAACGGGAATCATACGAATAATTCAAACGGGCATAATACGATAACAGCACGTGCCGCTGGTCGGCCGGTGCGGAGGAGGATTGTTTTACACCGGCTATATTCAGTTCTTCATAAGCCGCGGAGGTCGATTTCCAGAATTGGTAATCGTAGCCGGCTGTGGCGTCAAGGGTGCTTTTCGCCTCCGGAAAGGTTTTGTTGTAATTCAGGTAAGCGGTAAACAAACGGTTTTCGTTTTTTTGCGGACCATATACATAATCGCGACCGCCGGAAGAGTAGGAATAAGCAGCTTCTGCCGGAACATACACTTTTCCTTCACCTTTGGCATAATCGTATCCTAAGGTGACGTGCGCCCGCAATGCCGGAAGGAAGTGCATTTTGTAATCGGCATCTACATTTCCGATTACCCGGCCTACGGTACTGGTCGATTCCCGTTCTTCGAGTATCCCCAACGGATTCAATACGGCGCGAGTAACGAGTTCCCCTTGACTGTTGACGGCTTCGTTGTATCCGCCGTATTGGTTCGTGTCGGAATAAACCGGAATGGTTGGATTGTAAGTAGCTGCATTCCATACCGCCCCACCGTCTGCAAAACGGTTTTTATTCATCGCGCCTTTTACATTGACATTGAATTTCAGATAATCATCTAAAAAAGAAGGACTGAGTGAAAGACTTCCGGTGTAACGGTTGGCATTGTCCGTTTTCAGTAATCCGGCTTGTCTATAAGCGCCTAACGAAGCCCGGAACGGCAGATTTTTTGCAATTTTACCTGACAAACTCAAATTATTGTCCGTACCAAAAGCATTGTGAAAAACTTGGTCGTTCCAATCGGTGGAAGCATTGCCGAGCAACGATTTTTGCAGGGCGGTTCCTTGCGACTGGATGACTTCCCTGAATTGATTTTCCGAAAGCATATCCGCTAATTTTGTACGGGCTTGGATAGAATTGGTGGTACTGAAATTCATTTTCAATTTGTCGTCCGTCCCTTTCTTGGTCGTAATAAGCAATACACCGTTGGATGCTCGTGAGCCGTAAATAGCAGTCGAAGAAGCATCTTTCAGTACGGTCATCGTTTCGATGTCGTTCGGGTTAATCAGGCTCAAAAAGTTATTGTTGTTTCCGCTGATTCCACCCATTTCGAGCGGCACGCCATCTAAAACTATCAATGGATCGTTGCTGGCATTGAGCGAAGCGCCACCCCGGATGCGGATACTGCTTCCGGCAGTGGGCGAACCGCTATTCGACATAATCTGTACGCCGGCCACTTTTCCATTGATCAATTGTTCGGGCGAACTGACCATGCCTTTGTTGAAATCTTTGTCGCTAATGACTGAAATTGAACCGGTAAGGTCTTTCTTTTTCTGTGTTCCGTATCCGATGACAACGATTTCATTTATCAACTGAGCATCCGGTTGTAATTGGATGTCTATCACCGATTTGTTTCCAACGGTTACGATTTGTTTTTCGTAACCTAAAAAGGAGAACTCAAGTTGGTTTTGCCCTTCCGGTAAGTCAATCTGATACTCTCCCCATAAATCGGTTACCGTACCCAGCGTAGTTCCCAGGACTTGGACAACACCTCCAATAATTATTTCCCCTTTTTCGTCCACAACAACGCCTCTCACATTCTTGGACTGTGCGTTTGCTACCCATGGGAGCAACCACAATAAGGCAGTCATTGTCCAAAGACAAAACCGAAATTCTTTACGATTTTTGTGTTTTTTCATGATTTTACTATTATTTATATTAACTGATTTTAAATGAGATGTCTCGACTTCGCGTTGGGCTGAGGCTCCAGCGTTGGGCTGAGGCTGGAGCCTCAGCCCTATTATGTTTGCAGGCTGGAGCCTGCATGGATAAACCGACGGAGGTAGAACCTCCGCCGAACGAGCGAGTTGAGATATCTATTCTATCCATACATTGCCTAAACTAAGCATTGCCTCTTGCGGTACTTCATCGACCGTAGCAATTTCGAACATTTCAATCGTTGATATATCGAATGGAATTTGACTGTCCGGCGTAAAATACCGCTCCAAAAATACCGGATAGGGCGAGGGTAATAAAGCCGTTTTATCCTGTCGCAATTCCGATAAAGGAATTTTAACCAGCCCGTTTTCTTTATCCGGTTTGAACCCGGCCGTATAGGTAAATCCGGCGGAAGTGATGAATCCGGCTTTCAGACGGTCAATTCCTTGACTGTTTTTCAGCTGCACGCAAAGATAGCGGGCTGTGTGCAAAGCATCCGGCCGCATTTCCACTTGGTCTTTGATGTATTTTCGTACTATTTTTAAACTTTTCCCTGTAAAAGACCATTCCGGAATGCTGTACAATTCCATTCCGTTGTTCTCATCCGTAATGCGTACCAATTCTACCGGACTTCCGGCATTCACTACCCTACTCTCCCAATAAGCCGTTTGATACGCATCCCAATCCAGCGGACTTCCTTCTACATTGGCCGGAAAAGTGTATGTATGTCCTTTCGTGAATACCACTATATCGTATTTGAAAACGCCTTCTTGTATCATTTCCGCCGGTATTTCGGCTTGATAGGTATATCCTTGTATCCGTTTCATTTTCCAGTACGGATTGTTGTCAAACCAAAACGAAACTTTATCGGTATAAACGAGTACGGAATCGGGGAAAGACGTGTCCACAATCTGCGCTTCAATTCGTAAAGGTTGATTGCTTTCAATTATTTTTTTCGGTTGATGAACAAAGCCCAAGCCCCCCTTAATCCCCCCACAAGGGGGAAATGTCTGCGGACTTTCGGGAGCGGCAAACTCGCCGAGAGAAATATTTTTCCATTGGCTTGAAGCTGTCCACGAATTTTGTGAAGTATGTCCGGTACGTTCCAGAAGATAGACGCCCGGTTGAATAGCAAAGTTGCTATCTGACGATTTTGTTTGATAGGAATTTCCGGCATTCAGGGCGGTAATCTTAAAATCCGTTCCCAAATCGAGGAGTTTTACCTGCATATTCCACCTGTTCCATACAATAGAAACCACTTCTTTTTTCAAGGATGGTTTTTCAAAAGGGTCACGTACTTGAACGGCATCGGGCATTACTTCCAATCGCCACAAACCGGATTCCAAACGGTCTAAAAAGTAAGCGCCCGTTCCCTCGTACTGCACCACAACGGAATTGCCGTAACCGGCTATTTCTTTCAAATCGCCGGGCGCAACCGGATTTGAAATCGTATGATTGGAATAAAAGAACTTTTCCGGCGTATTCAATTCGCTTAAATCGGATAAATAACTTACATGAAACGCATTAAAAACGGTATCGTTCGGATATTTTGCAAATGAAGCGTTGCGCGGAACCGAATACGCCACCTCTGCTGCAATTTTCATACTGAGCGCCTTGCGGGGCGTATAAGCCAGATTGAGAAAATGAGTCTGATATTCGGTATTTGCCCAGGCAATGTCGATCGGGTCGTAAGCAAATTGCGTAATCCATTGAAAGCCTTTGCTACGGAAAGTCCGCGCCATGGCCGGATACAGATAGGAATAGGTCACGTCGGCAGGGTCAAATTCATACACCAATTTGGCTTTTTTGTCAAAACCTTTCACGTTGGAGAAAGGAATCGCATAATCATCCACGTAGGGCAGGAAATTGCCTTTGCGGGTATGTCCGGCAACCAATCCCACGGGATACCATTGATAGGTCGTTCCTTGAATATTAGTATCGTAATAAGCAGCTACATGCGGCATGTTGTGACTTACATTATAAAAAACCGGTTTGCTGTTTCCTGCTTTTTTGAGGGTAGCCAACATTGTATTGATATATTCTTTGGTTTGCGCGGGCGTTTCGGCATGGCAGGGTTCGTTGTTTATTTCAAATCCGATGATGTAAGGGTCGTCTTTGAGCGCCTGCCGGGTGTAGGGATTCACGTGTTTGACAAATTGACTGATATACTTCGTTTGTGCGGCAATGGCATTGGGGTCGCTGTGCACTTTGCATTTATCATATAAATAGGAAAATCCTCCGGTTGGCTTATTCTTTTCCGGATAACCGTTGCCGAAATTGGTCATGGTGGTCAGCACGATGCGGATATTGCGTTCCTGTAACTTGGCAATCAGGTAATCCAATAAATCCAAATGTTCATTTTCGATGATATTTCCGGTACTGTCGGATATTTCCACATCCCACACATGCACACGGTAGGCATTGAATCCCAAGCGGGCAAAATGATACACATCTTTGTCAATAGCTTCTTTGTGATTTTTTCCGGTATAATTTATCGCCCGGTACGCATGAGCAAAAGGTAACGTATAATTTACTCCATAAAACGAGGCTTCTTTCCGACTGTCCGACCAGCGCATGACGCCTTCTTGGTCAATATAAACCGTTTGTGCAAAAGATGATAACGAAAGGAATACGCAGAGTATTGATAAAATGTGTTTCATGTTGTTTTCCTAATATTAGATTAAGTGCAAATATAGGGTTGAAACGATGTTTTGGAAAGCACAAAATGGACAAATCAGGAAAGAAAAAGGACAATCGGTTGGAATTTTTTATTCTTCCGGATACTTCTTCGGCGATTTTCCGAACTCCGCCTGAAAACATTTGGAGAAATAAGACGGGCTGGAAAATCCCACCATATACATTACTTCCGAAACCGTGAATTTGTTCTGCGATAAAAGCATTGCCGCTTTTTTCAGCCGGATGGAACGGATATATTCAACCGGCGATTTGCCGGTCAGTTGTTTGATTTTCCGGTAAATTTGTTTAGAACCCATACCGGACAGGATGCTGAGAGAATTGACATTCAAATCGAGGTCGGAGATCCGGTCTTCGATGATGCCGGTCATTTCCGACAGGAATTTTTCATCGGGGGAAGTTATTTCAACCGGTTTTAGGGTGGTGAGTGTTTCAAAAGTGATTTTCTGTTTTAATTGCTGTTGAATCAACTCATTCAAATTCAACGCATTTTGCATGACCGACTCCAATTGTATTTTCTTATTATTATCTTTTATGTCCGGCAATAGTTTTCTTAATGGGTTGATAATCAAATTTAAAGGCGTTTTAAATTCATGGGAAACATTGTTGTAAAAATCGATTTTCAGGTTTGAAAATTCGAGTGTTTTTTCCCTTTCAATGCGTTCGATACGCAGATTATTCCGCATCCTGAAAAAAATGAATATCCACAGTAACAGACCGGCTATCAGGAGAATATAAATACATTTGGCGGCCGTAGTATAATACCAGGGAGGCGTAATGCGGATCATAAACACGAACGGCGTGTCAGAAGGTTCTCCCGATGAATCCAATTTGCTGATAATCAAACGGTATTTCCCGTATTCTACGTTTTGGTATGAAATGCGATTGGTCTGTTGTTTTAATATATTCCACTTCGTATCAATCCCTTCCAACCGGTAAACAAATTTATTGCCTTGTTCATTGTAATACTGTAAGTCCGAAAATTCAAGGATCAGATTATTTTGTTTGTAGTTCAGTTTGATCTCATTCAGATAGCGTACACTCAAGTTTTCCGGATGATACAATTCGCCGTTCACATAAAGCGCTGTGAGAATGACCGGAGCATTTATTTCCGATTCCTGCAACAATGACGGCGAAAACAAGGCCAATTCATCGCTTGCCCCCAGATAGATTTTACCGGACGTCGGATCATAAAATCCAGCGGTAAACAAGTTATTGACAATATTCAGGTTTTGCACTTTTTCCGTTTGCTTATCGACTATCCAAACGCCTTCCGTAGTCGAAATCCAGAGATGCCGCCCTTCTTCCACCATAGATAGTATTTCGCAGGTATTGAACAGGTTAAGCCGGATAAACTTCGATTGGTTATTCTCCGGATCCATTCGGATCAATCCATTCGGAAATCCGATCCAGATAAATCCTTCATTATCGCAAAGAATATAATCGGGTTGGTTATTTTCATTTTCGGCATCCAGGAGAATTTTGGTTATTTTATTTTCTTGAACATCAATTTTATTGACTCCGTTTTTATAGAACAACACCCACACATTTCCTTTTTTGTCGGGCGCTATCCGGTTGACAAAACTTCCCGAAAGTCCGTCCTGAACAGTATAATTCCGTTCGGCAACGTAAACGCCCGTCGATTGCATCAACCGTTGTTTATCGACCACGAATATTCCGCCGAGGCAGGTGGCAATCCACAAGCGGCCCCGGTCATCTTCGAAGAGATCATACGCCCAATTGGAATTGTAGGTATGCGTACTGTCGATAATGGAATAATGGACAAACTGCTTTTCCGGATAATCGTACCGGCTGATACTGCCGTCGGAAGCAATCCACAGCTGGTGGTCTTTATCTTCGTATATCTGCCGGATACGGTTGTGGGAAATGGGATAGTTGGAATCGCCCATCCGGTACCAGATCGAAGTTTCCGGATGGTTGAGCGAAGGAGCAAAAATCAATCCGTTTGTTCCGCCCAACCAGAAATTTTTGCGTGAATCGCGGAACAAAGCATGAAAACGGTTTCCGTTGCCTATACCGGTTATCCGGGAAATAGGAATAAACTGAAACGCTTTATTGTAGCGCGCCAAGGAAATATTGTAATCGGTTCCCAGCCAGCTATTCCGTTCCCTATCCGAAAAAATGCTCCATATTATATTGTTTGACAACGATTTATCATTTCGTGAGTCATGCACAATGTGTTGTACACTGTTGCTTTCTTCATCATAAACGTAAAGCCCATTGTCTGTTCCGACAAGTAAATTTTCATTCGGATCAATTGCCAGCGATTTGACCGAATTATTGCGGAAATGATTTAAAGCTTCCGCCCGGTTCTGTGCCGGAACATATTTATACAGTGTACCTTCCGTTCCAATCCAAATACATTTTCGTAAAGTATCTTCCAGCAAAACATTGATAAACTGATTACTTCTTTTGAAATCGGATGGAAGCGCAATTTTTTCAAATTTTCCGGTACCGGGTACGTATTTACAAAAACCGTTATACGTTCCGATATACAAGGTATGATCCGATTGAATAATGGAATAAATCGTTTGATGCGGAAGACCGGAAGATTCGTTTGCCGGGATATTTTCAAGTGTATGGTTCTGAAGATGATAGCGAAACAGACCTTTCAACGAGCCTATCCACAAAATGCTGTCGCAAACCGTCATTGTCCGCACATCGGTTGGAAAAACAACACCGGACGGTTCGGATTGATCCGTTTGGTAGTTATAAAAAAATACGCCGTTGTCTGTTCCGAGGCACAGATGACTTTTATTCAGAATCAAAATACAATAAACCTGATTATTTGTTTCGATTGAAGTATGGGCTTGTGCCGAAAAACCATCGTAACTATACAATCCCCGGTTCGATCCCATCCATATCAATCCCTGATAATCCTGGGCAAAACAATTGATTGCGGAGGCGTCAGCGCTCAGAACAATATTTTCAAAAGTATGGTAATCTGCTTTTTGTCCGTGCAAGCAAAATACAAATAAGAAAGAAAATAAGAAGCCATATAAGAATTTTCCGTGCATTTTTAGGAATTAGATCCGTACAAACATACATGAAAATTCCGGAATTTACAAGTCTTAGCGTTATAAACAGGAAAAAGACTTGCCTTATAAAAAGGAAAAATATATCTTTGCGGTATCCAAATTTTAAATAAAAATTAATATGAAAACGACAAAAGAAAAAATCACCCAAAAGGAATCTCACATGGACAAGGTAATAAAAGATCGGATAATGAGAGGGGAAAAATTATCAGCAATCGCCAAATATTGGCTCAGCAAAGATGGTGGAAATTGGGAAATATTGGACATGAAAGCGGTATTAAAATGAGATATTATTTAGACACCAATATATTAATGTTCATTTTGTCTAAGAAAAAACAGAGTGATATTAGTTCAAAGATAGCCAGCCTTTTGTCTGATTATGCCAATACGTTTTATGCTAGTTCTGTGGCGGTTAAAGAATTAATATTGCTGCATAGAATAGGAAAAATAAAAAATCAATTTTATAAATCGGAAGAAGATCTATTAGACGAAATAACAAGATCGGAAATCAAAATTGTCTTTTTTAATGAACATCATTTTTCCAAATATACAAAACTGAAGATCGTTGAAGGCCATAAAGATATGAACGACCATGCCATTATTTCACAAGCCATGTCTGACAAAATCGCACTTATATCTTCCGATGGAGAATTTGAAAATTATGCTGCTCAAGGATTGAATTTTGTTTTCAATAAACGATAATTTCTTCTTTTTTTATTAGAAAATCATGCTGAAAACGGTCATGCCGTCTTTGGAGGTAGAATGTTGCAGTTTGCCGCCATGCAGACGCATGATGTAGCGCGAAACGCTGAGTCCGATGCCCGAACCCGATGCTTTGGTTGTAAAAAACGGTATAAAAATATGCGGTAAAACAGCAGCCGGAATGGGTTGGCCGGTATTGGCAATCGAGAGACTAAACTTATCCGGTTCGTGTTTGCCGGCAGAAATGACTATTTTTTCCCGGTTATCGGGTTCTACCGCTTCAATCGCGTTTTTCACCAGATTGATGAGTACCTGCATCGTCAGATTTTCGTCGGCATGGATAATGACCGGTTCGGGAAGGAGGATGTTTAACTCAATATTCTTTTCCTTGATAGCCGGTTCGTGCAGTTTGATGACCTTGTCAATCAAGGCATTCAGGTTAAAATCGCGTTTTTCCGGTTTGGGTACGGAGGTAAATTTGCGGTAGGATTCCACAAAAGACAATAAACCGGAAGCCGTTGTGTTGATGGTTTCAAACGCTTCTAATGAGTTAGATTTCAGTTTGTTAAATTCCTTAAGGTACTTAAGGAATTTAAGGTCCTTAAAGACAAACATCATGGTTTCGCTCAATGACGTGATGGGCGCAATGGAATTCATAATCTCGTGAGTCATCACCCGGATGAGGCGAATCCACGATTCCATTTCTTTCATTTCCAATTCGTTGCCAATATTATTCAGGGTGATCACCCGCATCATTCCCCGTTTGAGTCTGATGTGCGAAATGCGCAGGCTGATGGATTGTTCTTCCCGCTCGGTCGCCAATGAAATCTGGAGATTATCGCCGGCTTTCAAACCGTGAAACAGCGCCGGATAAGTCTCGTTAATGGATTGCAACTGATTGATATGCGAAAAAACAGGCAATCCCAACATATCCAGAGCCGCCTGATTCACTTTTTGGACAATTCCCCGGTCATCCAGGATAATGATTCCGGTGGAAACGCTTTCGAGAATCAAGCTCAGGAAATTTTCATTTTCAATCACTTCCTTGCGGGCATTGGCCAGGATTTCCTTGATGCGGTTCATCATTTGGTTCATTTCCTTTTCCCGGGAGGAAAGTTTGGTTTCCGAAAAATGAAAGGAATAATCGCCGTTATCCAAGGCATTGAGCAAAAACAGGATATTTTGGTTGTAGCGTTGGTAGCATTTGCTTAAGGCAGAAAGACAAAGAAAAATCAATAGTATGCCGATGACGGCATAGATATATCCTTGGGCAAAAAAAGCAAAAGTAGTCCCTGCCGTTGCTACAATCAACAATGCCGTATAAATGTAGAGTTTGTATTGAATGGACTTAAACATTGTATTTTTTCATCTTGCTGTACAAGGTCGGCCGTGTGATTCCTAATTCCGCCGCTACAGCAGACAAATTGTCTTTATTTCGTTTCAATGAATTTTGAATAAGTATTTTTTCGGCTTCATCCAACGTCAGGTTATCCAATCCGGGGTCGGTGGAATTTGATTTTTTCAAATAAAAATCAGAAGCCTGCAACAGGTTGTTTTCCGAAAGAATCACCGCCTTTTCTATGGTATGTTGCAATTCCCGGATATTGCCCGGCCAATTGTATTCCAGCAGTTTATCAATGGCGTTTGCCGAAAAAGCCATGTCGCCTTTGTCATATTTTCCGGCATATTTCTTCAGGAAAAACTTTGCCAGCAACGGAATATCTTCTTTCCGTTCCCGCAAAGCCGGCATCTCTATCTGAATGGTATTGATGCGGTACAATAAATCTTCCCGGAACTCTTCTTTTTGCACAGAATCTTGTAAATTACGATTGGTGGCGCTTATCAAGCGGATATCCACCGGAAGGGGTTTATTGTCCCCTACCCTCACGACTTGCCGGGATTGCAGGACACTCAGTAATTTCGCTTGCAACGGATAGGATAAATTCCCTATTTCATCTAAGAACAATGTTCCGCCGTTAGCGACTTCAAACTTACCGGCTCTATCGGCTTTGGCATCTGTGAAAGAACCTTTTACGTGGCCGAACAACTCGCTTTCAAACAACGATTCGGTAATAGCGCCCATATCCACCGTTATCAAAACAGCCTTGTGACGGGACGAAATCCGGTGAATTTCGCGGGCAATCACTTCTTTTCCCGTACCGTTTTCGCCGGTAATCAGGATGTTGGCATCCGTTTTCGCCACTTTTTGAATCATCCGGTGTAATTCCTGCATCACCTCCGAATCTCCCCAACAAATCTCCTGCTCCTTATTCAATTCCGCCTGCAAAATATCCTGCTTCTCATGCAATTGCTTGACCTCTTTGCGGGATTGCCGCAACGAATAGGCCGCTTGCAAGGTAGCAATCAATTTGGCATTGTCCCAGGGTTTGACCACAAAATCGCTGGCGCCCTGTTTCAACGCTTTCACAGCCAAGTCAATATCGGCGTATGCGGTAAAAAGTACGACCGGCAGTTCGGTATCAAATTTTTTGATTTCCGACAGCCAATACAAACCTTCATTTCCGGTGTTAATGCCGGCGGAAAAGTTCATATCCAGCAACACCATATCAGGCGATGTATTCCGTAAAGTAGCCGGGAGTTGATTGGGCGAAGATAAAAGGGTGACGGTCTCAAAGTATCTTTCGAGTAACATGCGCAAGGCTGTCAAGACATTTTTATTGTCGTCAACGACTAATATATTACCCTTTTTCATTGGTATCGTATTCCGAATATTTGGAGTTCAGGCTTATAAATTCCGGAACGATTGCTTTCATTCGTTTGACTACTTCTTGCGATTGATAACCTTTAGCAGCCTCTAACAGTTCGGCTAAAGAGGTAACCACTTTTTCATAATCATACTCTCTTACAGAACCAATCTTAATTTTAGCATTGTGTGTCGGTTTGACGGTTTCTTTATCATATAACAATTCTTCGTACAGTTTTTCTCCCGGACGCAATCCAGTAAACACAATGTTAATATCCTTATACGGTTCAAATCCGGACAAACGGATCATTTCTTCCGCCAGGTATTTTATTTTTACCGAATCACCCATATCGAACACAAAAACTTCACCGCCTTTCCCAAAATTTCCGGCTTCCAATACTAAACGGCAAGCTTCCGGAATGGTCATAAAATAGCGGATAATATCCGGATGCGTAACCGTTACCGGGCCTCCCTCACTTATTTGTTGCTCAAAACGAGGAATCACCGAACCATTGGAAGCCAATACATTACCAAAACGGGTGGTAATGAAACGAGTCGCATTGTCTCCTTTTTCTTCCTTTAATTTTTTGAATAGCGATTGCACGTAAATCTCGGCAATGCGCTTGGAAGCTCCCATTACGTTGCCGGGGTTCACTGCTTTATCAGTCGAAATCATGACAAAAGCTTCTACGTTGTATTCCACTGCTAAAT
The DNA here is from genome assembly GCA_031261295.1 of Candidatus Symbiothrix sp. Taxonomy (GTDB): domain Bacteria; phylum Bacteroidota; class Bacteroidia; order Bacteroidales; family Azobacteroidaceae; genus Azobacteroides. Next base: position 22,650 of record JAISKT010000203.1, read on the forward strand.
CAGCCAAATTCTTAGTTCCCAATACATTGGTCAGAACAGCTTCGGAAGGATGATCTTCCATCAAGGGAACATGTTTGTAAGCGGCGGCATGGTAAATCAAATCCGGCCTGTACTTTTCAAACAACTGTTTCATCAGGTCATAATCCCGCACGTTGGCTATGAGCGGTTTGTATTTAATATGCGGATATTTATCATTCAACTCCATACTGACCTCATGTAGAGGGCTTTCAGCAATATCGCAGACCAGCAGCAAGCCTACTTTGAATTTACTTACCTGCCTTACTATTTCGTGGCCGATGGAACCGGCGGCTCCAGTAATCAGCAACGTTTTTCCCTCCAGGTTTTTACCAATGGAGTTTATATCTATTTCTATCGGAATCCGTTGCAAAAGATCTTCAATCTTTACTTTTTTCAGGTTCTTGAATTTCCACTGTTCGTTGCCCAAATCTTCAAGAGGCGGTGTTGACAGCAGTTCTTTTTTATATTTGATACATTCTTCCGAAAGCAATCGTTTCTCTTTTCTTTCTATTTCTTTTGGATTAATAACGATCGCATTGAATTGCGATTTTATCTTTTCATTTCTAAACACATCCTCAATGTAATAGACAGGCATATTGATTATCCGTTTATTCGCAATATTCGATTCCGGAGAGATAAAACCGACCGGTTTGTATTTCGATGCTTCCGAATGGTTTAACAAGCGAACTAAATCCACACTGGATGGACTCACTCCATATATCAAAACGGGAATATCTTTGTGCCTTTTTGAATCGTTTATTTTAGCATAATCAAACAATAAACGGATAGTCATCCTGCCAAAAAAAATAGCTGTAAATGCCACTATAAAGTTAATGAAAAACCCAACGTCCGGCATAATATAATGTTCAAAATTGGCATTGATTAGATTATTGAATAAAAAAAGGACAATGTTGGCACAAAATAAAGAGAAAAAAACGCGCAAAGCATCCCTAAAGCCTGAAAAGCGGATCACCCCGTAATATGTTTTGAAAACATAGAAAAAAAATCCGGATACTGCCAAGCAAAGAAGCATCTTTACTACATAAGGAGTTAAAACAAACGGAGCTTTAATCAAATGAAAACAAATCAGATAGGATAGGGTGAACGAAACAAATATAATAAAAAGGTCAACTCCAAAAATAATCCATTTGGGTAAAAAAGGAACCTTTTCTAATCGTGAAAGAATAGAAACGAGTAGTTTCCGCAGGTTAGACATTTAATTTTAATTCTTAATTTGACAATAATTGTTAACTATACAAAGATATAAAAAAAATGAATAATAAAAAAATGACACAAAACTTTATCTTTGCACATCTAAAATTTCATATACAGAATTGGCGCTCATAAATTCAGGAACAATCTCTTTCATAATTCTCACCACCCGTTCATCTTCGTATTTTTCTATCGCGGCAAAAAGTTGTTCCATGTAAAATTTCACCTCTTCATATTCATAATTATCCCGAACCGTTCCTATCATAATTTTCTTGTTATGAGTCGGTTTGGTGATTTCTTCATTGGCCAGCAATTCTTCATACAATTTTTCGCCGGGACGCAAACCGGTAAAAGTTATTTTGATATCTTCCTCCGGTTTAAATCCGGCCAAACGAATCATTTTTTTCGCCAAATCCAAAATCTTAACCGGAGTTCCCATATCGAATACAAAAATCTCCCCGCCTTTTCCCATATTGGCGGCTTCCAAAACCAATCGGCAGGCTTCCGGAATAGTCATGAAAAAGCGGATAATTTCCGGATCTGTCACCGTTACCGGGCCGCCTTTGGCTATTTGTTCCTTGAAACGAGGAATGACCGAACCATTTGAACCCAATACATTTCCAAAACGAGTGGTAATAATCCGGATTTGATTATTCTTTACTTCCGGATTCCCCTTGATGTAGTTGTATAAAGATTGAACGTATATTTCAGCAATCCGTTTGGAGGCTCCCATGACATTGGTCGGATTCACCGCTTTATCCGTCGAAACCATGACAAAAACTTCCGCACCGTATTTTACCGATAAATCGGCCATATTCTTGGTTCCCAAAACATTCGTATGGATCGATTCGCACGGATGCTTTTCCATCAAAGGTACATGTTTGTAAGCGGCTGCATGATATACATGGGACGGGCGATGCTCTTTAAAAATCTTTTGCATTCGCACATAATCACGTACATCACAAATAATCGGAAGAAAATTCAATTTAGGAAATTTTTCTTCCACTTCTAATTGCAGAAGATGCAAAGGACTTTCGGCCATATCACACAAGAGCAACAAACGGGGACGGAACTTGCCTATTTGGCGTACAATTTCACTGCCAATAGAACCGGCCGCACCGGTCACCATGACACATTTTCCTTCCAGATTTTTACTGATCTCCCCTATGGAAATAGTAATAGGGACACGGCCCAATAAGTCTTCAATCTGTATATTTTTAATCTTATCCAAGCTAAAATGCTCATCCTGCCAATTCGCAACCGGAGGAAGCGCCAAAATTTTCAGGTTATTTTTTTCACAATAATCCGCAATGGCTTGTTTTTCACGCCTGCCCTGTTCCATCGGGCTAATCAACATCGCCGCAGGTGATTTCCGTTTGATTAACCGGCTGTCTTTATCGCTCATCGAATAAACGGGAACGCCCGAAATGGATTTATCCCGTACATTATTGTCAGGAGATACAAATCCAACCAGGCTATAAGGCGCTGCCGGATTGTTTTTTATCATTTCAGCAATCGCAACAGTTGTTGCCGAAACATCAAAAATAAGAATGGGTGTATATTTTTTATCGGAAGTATCTCTATTTCCGGCAAAATCGTGCATCAATTTCACTAACATCCGGAACGAAAACATAAAAAAAGAGGTCAATAAGAAATTGATAAACAGACCAATCTTACATAGAATAGTATAACTGAATGCTTTTTCGGTGATATAATTAAGAATAATCAGACTTACCAATATGCACATAGTCGCAGCAAAAACCCGGACACCATCCTTGAAACCGGAATAGCGGATAATGCCTACATAGGGTTTGATTATATAAAAGAAAAATAAGGTAACGACAACACCGATAAGCAGTTTTAACAAAAAAGGGATTAGCAATACCATTTCATGCTGCAATTGTTGACACATCAAATACGAAATGGTAAAGGAGGAAATAGAAATAAATAAATCGATCATCAGTACCATCCAACGCGGCAGGTAAGGAAAGCTCCTGAATAAGGAAACTTTCTTAATTATTAATTGCTGAAAATTTTGTTTATTTAAATTCATGATAAATTAATTAAACTGAAAATTTATTAATTTAATGTGCCTTTAATAACATCCACCACTTCCGTCAACTCTTCTTCCGTCAAATTGGAGCCGGAAGGTAAACACAAACCCGTATGAAATAAATGTTCGGAAATATCCTTTCCATAAAACAAACAATTACTAAATACCGGCTGTAAGTGCATGGGTTTCCATAAAAAACGGGATTCGATACCGGATTTCGCCAATTCTTCCCGGAGGATTTTACAATCCACACCTCCTGTCAATTCCGGATCAATCAATATACATGACAACCAATAATTTGAAAAATAATGTTCATCCGGTTCTTTATGCACCTCAATACCGGGAATAGTGGAAAATGCCTCCCTGTAAAACCGGTTATTCGCTCTCCTCGCTTCTATCCTATCTTCCAAAACAGTCATTTGTCCACGACCAATACCTGCCACGATATTACTCATACCATAATTGTAACCAATCCGGGAATGTTGATACCAAAGCGCTTCATCGCGCGCCTGCGTTGCCAAAAAACGAGCTTCCCGAATAAATTCCTTATTCCCAGACAATAACATTCCTCCTCCCGAAGTAGTGATAATCTTATTTCCATTAAATGAAATTACGGAAATATCACCCAAAGCGCCACATTTTTTCCCTTCATAAGAAGACCCTAAAGATTCGGCAGCATCCTCCAATAGAGCGATGTCATACCGTTGTGCCATTTTTCTGATTTCGTAAATTTGAGCAGGCATTCCGTATAAATTGACCCAGATAATTGCTTTGGGTTTTTTACCTTTACGGATGCAATCCTGTATGGCTTCTTCCAAAAAAACAGGCGAAATATTCCACGTCTGCGTTTCACTATCCACCAATACCGGTTCAGCTCCTAAATAAACAACCGGATTCACCGTGGCTGCAAATGTAAAATCCTGGCATATAACCAAATCACCTTTGCCGACACCCAATAATATTAAAGATAAATGGAGAGCGGCTGTCCCTGAATTGAGCGCGACAGCCTCCCCTTCGTTTCCTACATACGATTGAACATCCTGTTCAAAGCCTGTTACATTATCACCTATGGTAGTAATCCAATTCTTACTAAAAGCATCTGCCACATACTCCATCTCTTTTCCCGAAAGATGTGGCGGAGAAATCCAAATTCGATAGTTATTCATTTAATTTCCCCCATTAAACCATTCCATTGTCAGTTCTTCTGATGCGTTCACATTATGGGTCTGGAATATTTTTTTCATGGTTTGAAAAAAGATTTTCATATCCAGACTAAATGACAGATTTTCAACGTACCAAACGTCCAATTCAAATTTCTGCTGCCAACTAATAGCATTCCTGCCATTGATCTGCGCCCATCCAGTTACACCGGAGCAAATATCGTGCCGCTTTGCTTGTTTTTCACTATATAACGGCAAATATTCTTTTAACAATGGACGTGGACCAATTAAACTCATATCTCCTATTAAAACATTCCAAAGATTGGAAAGTTCATCCAAAGAATATTTACGCAGGAAAGCGCCGGTTTTAGTCAGCCTTTGCATATCGGGAAGCAGTTGTCCCTGTTCATCTTTTTTTTCATTCATTGTCCTGAATTTGACCAGCGTAAATAATTGACCGTTTTTTCCCGGCCGCTGTTGAAAAAAGAAAGGTTTCCCTTTGTTAACAATGCTCAAAACGATAATTATAATAACAAAAAACGGCGATAACAGGATTATTCCGAATAAAGCCGCTGTAAAATCAATCATTCGCTTGAAATATTTTTTATACATTATTGTCTATCCAAGTCTTTCGTTTTTAACTTTTTAAATTATATAAAACGCTATTCTCTTTCAATAAACTTGAATAATCTATTTTTTCAAATTCCTGGTGAAGAACCGCCACGACTACCGCGTCAAATTTTTCTTCCGGCAACCGGGTGACAATATCCAATCCGTATTCCTGCTTCACTTCTTCCGGATTCGCCCACGGATCGTAAATAAGGATATTTGTATCGTATTCTTTCAATGACCGGATTACTTCCACCACTTTGGTATTCCTGACATCCGGGCAATTTTCCTTAAACGTAATTCCCATGACCAAAATATGGGAATCTTTCACCGGAATTCCTTTCAATATCATTTTCTTTATGACTTGAGCGCCCACATATTCGCCCATGCTGTCGTTCAATCGCCGGCCCGCCAAAATAATTTCCGGATGATAGCCGTATTCCTGGGCTTTCTGAGCCAAATAATACGGATCCACTCCAATGCAATGTCCGCCCACTAAACCCGGCCGGAATTTCAGGAAGTTCCATTTCGTGCCGGCAGCTTCCAAAACAGCTTGGGTGTCAATGGCCATCCGGTCGAACATCTTTTTCAATTCGTTGACAAAAGCAATATTAATATCGCGCTGGCAATTCTCGATAATCTTCGCCGCTTCCGCCACCTTAATTGTTGGGGCCAAATGTGTTCCGGCGCTAATTACCGACCGGTAAAGTTCATCTATCTTTTTCCCGATTTCCGGTGTAGAACCGGAAGTTACTTTCTTTATTTTTTCAATCGTATGCTCTTTATCGCCCGGATTGATCCGTTCCGGAGAATAACCGGCAAAAAAATCCCGGTTGAATTTCAATCCCGAAACAGCTTCCACTACCGGAATACAGTCTTCCTCGGTAGCGCCCGGATAAACCGTTGATTCATAAACGACAATATCTCCTTTGGAAATAACTTTACCAACCGTTTCACTGGCTTTTTTCAGCGGAGTCAAATCCGGATGGTTGTTTTTATCGGCCGGAGTCGGAACGGTAACGATGTAAAAATGGCAATCTTTGAGGTCTTCGATGGTATCTGTGCAATACAAGCCCCCCAACCCGACCCGGGACTTGAGTAAGCAGGGATTTAAAACGGATTGCAAATTTTCGTCCGATACTTCCAAGGTATGGTCGTGTCCCTGCATCAGTTCATCGATCCGTTTTTTATTTATATCAAAACCGACGACCGGATATTTTGTCGCAAATAATCGCGCCAAAGGCAAACCCACATAACCCAAACCAATGACCGCAATTTTCATCATTTACTCAAAATAATTCATAATCCGGTAGCCGCCGTCTCTTAAATACGCTTCTTTTTTCATGGCCTTCACATCGCTGGTCATCATGTCTTTGATAAGCGTATCCAAAGTATATTGAGGTTCCCAAGACAATTTGGTGCGCGCTTTGGTCGCATCCCCAATCAACAATTCCACTTCTGTCGGACGGAAATATTTCGGATCCACTTTCACTACTTTTTCTCCAATCCGACTTTGAATAGCAGCCAAATAAGCTTCCCCGATTTTATCTACAAACAGGTCTTTATCAATCCCAATAATTTCGCCGGTTTCGTTGGCGCCTTCGCCTCTGAATTCGACGATTACGCCAATTTCCTTGAATGCCCTGGAGATAAAATCGCGAATGGTAGTCGTCACTCCGGTAGCAATCACATAATCGTCCGGTTGATCCTGTTGCAGAATCAGATACATCGCTTTGATGTAATCTTTGGCATGCCCCCAGTCGCGTTTGCTGGAAAGGTTTCCCATATACACTTCGCCCTGAATGCCCAAGGCAATACGCGACAATGCGCGGGTGACTTTCCGGGTAACAAAGGTTTCCCCACGAAGCGGAGATTCATGGTTAAACAATATACCGTTGCAAGCAAACATGTTGTAAGCTTCGCGGTAATTGACTGTAATCCAGTAGGCATACATTTTCGCTACGGCATACGGACTTCTCGGATAAAAGGGCGTAGTTTCTTTCTGCGGAATTTCCTGTACCAATCCATACAACTCCGAAGTAGAAGCCTGATAAATCCGCGTCTTTTCCGTTAATTTCAAGAGGCGAACCGCTTCCAGGATACGCAGAGTACCCAAACCATCTACATTAGCGGTATATTCCGGCGTGTCGAAACTCACTTTCACATGACTTTGCGCCGCCAAATTGTATATCTCATCCGGCTGGATATCACTGATAATACGCGTGATATTCATCGAATCGGTCATATCTCCATAATGAAGAATCAAATTCCGGTCATTCAACTGCGGATCTTGATACAAGTGATCAATCCGGTCGGTGTTAAACAAGGAAGCCCTCCGCTTAATCCCATGCACGGTATATCCCTTTTTAATTAAATACTCTGATAAATACGCTCCGTCTTGTCCGGTAATACCGGTAATTAATGCTACTTTTCCCATCACTTTAAGTTAAGAACTAAAAACTAAAAACTAAAAACTAAAAGTTGCGCGAAGCGCGGTAACAGGCGTCAGCCAACTTTTAGTTCTTAGTTTTTAGTTCTTAGTTATTTAAATACCATTTATATAATTTTTTAACTCCTTGTTGAATATCTATTTGATGATGCCATCCCAATTGGTGCAATTTGGAAGGATCGGTCAATTTACGCAGGGTGCCGTCCGGTTTGCCGGCATTGAAATTGAATGTTCCTTTGTAACCTACCACTTCGGCAATAATTTCAGCCAACTGACGAATAGAGATTTCTTCGCCGGTTCCTATATTAATATGTGTATTGCGGATTTCCTTTCCTTTCGGTTTTAAATCCTCAAAATCCACTTTTTCCATCACATACACACTTGCATCGGCCATTTCTTCGCTCCAAAGGAACTCACGCATCGGCTTACCTGTTCCCCAGATTTCCACGCTGTCTTTTTGAATACCGTATTTGTTCAACTTCCCCTGAATGGCTTCATTGGAATCATTTCCGGAAACGCCTTCAATCGGCAACCGGTTCAAATCCTTGCGGATAGCGTCCCAATCATCATTCATCAGGCATTTGGCCAGATATACTTTACGCAACAGAGCGGGCAAGACATGCGATTTCTCCAAATCGAAATTATCGTTGGGTCCATACAGATTTGTTGGCATCACGGCGATATAATTCGTTCCGTATTGCAGGTTGTAACTTTCGCACATCTTGATTCCGGCAATTTTCGCCAAGGCGTATGGTTCGTTAGTATATTCAAGCGGGGAGGCAAGCAAACAATCTTCGGGCATCGGCTGAGGAGCCTCACCCGGATAAATGCACGTAGAGCCTAAGAAGAGCAATTTTTTCACACCATTCTTATAGGCCGCATGAATCACATTGTTTTGTATCTGTAAGTTTTCGTAGATGAACTGTCCGCGGTAAGTGCTATTGGCCACGATTCCTCCGACTTTGGCTGCAGCCAGGAAAACATATTCGGGTTTTTCTTTTTCAAAGAAATCAAACACCGCTTGTTGATTCGTCAAATCCAACTCGTCGTGTGTGCGCACAAGTAAATTTGTATATCCTTTCGTCCGTAGATTTTTCACTAAAGCCGAACCTACCAAGCCCCGGTGACCGGCTACATAGATCTTAGCATTTTGATTCATGTTCATTCAATTATATTAATTTTACAAAGGTAAGGATTTAAAACTAAAAAAGTGTTTTAAATATTGGCTAAATATTAAATTGAGGTGCTGGAAAATAATTAACCATACGAAAATGTCTATCTTTACGGGCAAAAAAGGAAAGATGGAGAAATTACTACAAAGTTTAATAACAACGTTATTGCCGGAAGAAATCAGTCTTCATTTTGAGTTGGTATCGGTAATAGAACATCCGGACAGGATAGAATTGCGCATGGAAGAGTACGCAGAACTGGTACCGGAAAACATGTCAGAGCGATTCCATGTTGTATTGGATGGCTTCTGTAATCCGGTAGAATTATTGAATTATCCCTTGCGGGACAAGCCTACCTATCTGAAGATTTACCGTCGCCGCTGGAAGGCATCCGGGAGTAATGAGCATTATAGCAACACCTACGATTTGCATCCGGAAGGAGTAAAAGCGACGCATAGTTTTGCGTCTTTTTTAAAAGAAACAGTTGGATACACTCCAAAGCAATACATCCGTGATTTCTACGGTACTTCAGATTGACAATCAGCTGTTGTGGCGTTGGTATCGCGAACATTTGAGCGGTTTTCGGGAATCGGAACAGGATGATCATTATCAGCATGACCTCCACCTGTCAGAAAAAGAAGTGGTTCGTGTTCCGATTTTCAAGCCGGAAAATATAGGCGAATTCATGGCAATTGACGAAAAACAAATCGGGGAAGATATGCACACGATACTCAGCAATCACCGGAGTGGAAAGATAGCGGTAATGATTAGAAGTTTGCGCTATCAAGACTGCGGAAAGTGCTGGAAAAAGCAGAATCAGCCTGTCGTTCGGTCACAACCCTTACCCGGGACTTGTCCCCGCTTTATGCCAAAGTTAGCAGTGAACTGTTCTTCAACGCCAGTCCGATAACCGACAAGTTCCATATCATCCGCTCTCTGATGGAAGCCTGTCAGGATATTCGGATTCGCTTTCGTCAGGATATGCTTAGAGATAAAAGAATGAAGTATGAGTTATTTAAGAAACAGGAAAAAGAGAAGAAGAAAGAGTGTTTATCCCGTGGCATTGAATATCAAAAGGGCAAATTTAATCAGGAAGATATATTGCTTTCCAATGGCGAAACTGCGCTGGAAGCATTAGCCGGAAGTCGTTATCTGCTTTTCAAATTTCCCGACGATTGGACTCCCTCTCAACGAATCAGAGCCAATGCTTTGTTCGATAAGTTCCCCGAAATAAAGAAAGTATATGACTGTGCCTGTCAATTTAGAGATTGGATGAAAAAAGAAAATGTGGGGAAAAGCATCTTAGGGTTAAAAAAAAATTACAGACTTGGTTTAACCGGGTGGATAAAAATGATATGGATGAAATGCTCAACTTCAAATCGTTAGTAGAAAAAATGTGTTGCCTATACTCAACTACTTTCGATTTGGTGCTACAAATGCCATTGCTGAAAATATCAACAGTAAAATACAACGATTTAGTATGGTTAATCAGGGTACAAGAGATAGAGAGTCCTGTTTTCCGCACGAAAATTTTCTAAAAATTTACTTTTTTGATAATCAGCATCTTACGATTATAAAAAAATGAGTTTTGGGTGTCCCGGCCGATTTTTTTGTAAGTTTGCGTTATGTTTGTACGCAGGAAATGGAACAAATCGGGTAAAATCAGCATTCAGGTGGTATCATCCAAGGGAGGCGGCAAGTACAAAGTTTTGCGCAATTTTGGGGTTGGCAGCACCGAACAGGAGCTTGTTGGCATGGAAGAACAGGCACGGAATTTTATTGTCGAAAGTCAGGGGTTTGTCGGTGAGTTGTTTGAGGACAGAGCGGATGTTTTGCTGTCGGATTTTGTGGCAACTTTTTCCAACGAACAGATTCGGGTGGTTGGTCCGGAACTGATTTTTGGTGCGCTGTACGACAAAATCGGTTACCATTCGATACCTAATGATATGTTTCGGCATTTGGTAATTTCCCGCCTTTTCAGTCCGGGCAGCAAACTCAAAACGATTGATTATTTGGCACGTTATCAGGGAACGGTGTATTCCATTGACAAGATTTACCGGTTTTTGGATTCGCTTTGTTTTGATAAAAAGAAACAAGAAAAAAGGCAAAAAGAGGCAGAATTGGCAGAAAAAACAGACATTAAAACGACTGTTGAAAAAATCACTTTTTAGCATACGAAAAAGGTTTTGCGAGGCAAAATCAGCGTTGCGTTTTACGATATGACCACACTTTATTTTGAAGCGTCGGACGAGGACGATTTGCGCAAAACAGGATTTTCAAAAGACGGCAAACACCAGTGTCCGCAGATTTTTCTCGGACTTTTGGTTGCTTCGGGCGGCAATCCGATTGGTTATGAGATATTTGAAGGGAATATATTTGAAGGGAACACTTTCATTCCTGTTTTGGAAAAATTAGCAAAAAAGTTTTCGTTGGGCAAACCGATAGTAGTCGCCGATTCAGGGCTTTTATCAGAAAAAAACAGAAAATCGCTGGAAGAAAACGGCTACAAATACATTTTGGGGGCAAGGATAAAAAACGAAAAAGAAATTGTTAAGCAACAAATTTTGGCGTTAAACCTGAAAAAAATCTTCTTTTTTCATTATTGCCGACAGCAATTGTTGCCAAACAACTGAAATGCCACCTGCACGCTGTAACGAAAAAACAATATTGTCAAAAATAATTTTCATTTTCTTCGTGCATCAATATAAATTTTCAAATCATCGCCCAACCAAAAATCACTATGCACTTTCTGGCGTTTTGCAAATTCCACAGCAGGATTACCACCAACAATACTCATTTTTTACGACTACACTACCCGCACCAACTACTGCACCTTTTCCAATCTTTCGACAAGAGGGCGTTACTAATACTTTGGTTGCTATCCAAACATAGTCGCCGATTTCAATTCCATAATATTTCTCTTCATAGAGTGGAGAGTTTACATAGTGTGAAACAGTAATGATTTCCACATCTCGACCAATTATTACATTATTTCCTATTTTTAATGGAGAACGCACATCAAGCATGTTGCCTTTAATTTTGCAGTTATCCCCAACTATCAAATTTTTATTTGCCCTCTTCGCCAATTTCAATGGCAAAATTGTATGTTTACCAATGGTTGCGCCACGCATCCGCGCTATTCGCCTTGCCGTTTCGTGTTTTAGAAAAAAGAAAAAGCGAACAAAAAAACCTACGTTATAAATATTCACTACACTTTGAAAGTTAATAAATTATATGGATGAGAATACAATGAACAATGCTGTTTATACCCAAAATATTAAAAATAGAACACTGATACATTTTATTGTACTTAATATTGCAGCAGCAACATATTCGGGAGTGATTTTTCTACTTAATTTTTTACTTCTTTCTCCCATTTTCAATAAATCAATATCAGAAGTTGCAATGATATTACTAATTGCATCTTCTATTGATTTTACATTATTTGGTTCCATCAGGTAACCATTGTATTTATTTATCAAAAATTGTGTTGTGGCTCCGCAAACTTTTGTAGCAAGGATAGGTAGTCCGGCTGTCGCAGCCTCGTGAATAACCAACGCCCAAGGCTCAAAGGTAGATGGTAAAATGAAGCATCCCGATTTACTCATTTCTTCACATAAAATTTCTTGAGAAACAAAATCAATTAATTTTACGTCATTCTGACAAAGCACCTCACTTTTAAGGTTCCCATTTCCAATAATCGTTAGCAACCAATCTTTTTTATCTTTTATATTTTTCCACGCTTCGAGCAGCTGTAATAAGCCTTTTTCTTTTGATAATCTCCCTATATAGAGTAGTTGGTGTGGATATTGCTCTTGTTTTTGTTCAACAGGAACGGTTTCAAACAATTCGACATTGGCGGAATAAAGAGGACTTATTATATGATTTTTATCAAATCCAAGCCGGCGAGCATATTCGTATTGCCAAGTTCCTGCTACTAAAATACGAGTGTACCATGTTTGGTGTCGAAACTTTGAAAGCAATATATGTCCCCATTGAAGTCCTCCTCGCCATTGAGAATCAACACCCGAAATGATTGGAATATTTGAAATATGCTTGATTTTTTTTGTTGCATAGCAATACAATTTATCCGTCCATCCTGCAACATATATAAGAGAAGGATTAATGGTTTAAATAAAAGAGAACAAATGTTTTACGTTTTTAAATTCGGAGCGATTAAAATATTCTACATTTTCAATTACAGGAGGAACGTATGGAGTTAATAACCTGCTATCCCATTTCACTACATATACCTTGTAACCTTGTTTTGTAAACTCTTTCAAAACCGGTATTACATAAGGCATCAAGCCTGAATATAAGTACAATATATTTTTCTGCATAATGTAATTTATAGGATTGATTTAAAATATTCAATGGTTTTTGTTAACCCGGCTTCCAAATCTATTTTCGGCTGCCAATCAAGTTTTTCCATTGCGAGCGAAATATCGGGTTTACGCTGTTTCGGGTCGTCTTGCGGAAGTGGTAAAAATACAATTTTTGACTTTGAATTTGTCAGTTTTATCACTTTTTCAGCAAGTTCGAGCATTGTAAATTCGCCCGGATTGCCAATATTTACAGGGCCGATAAAACCGTTGTCGTTGTTCATCATCTTTATCATTCCCTCAATCAAATCATCGCAATATTGAAAAGATCGCGTTTGAGCGCCGTCTCCAAAAATAGTAATATCTTCATTTTTAAGCGCTTGAACAATAAAATTTGACACCACGCGCCCGTCATTTGGGTGCATTCGCGGTCCATAAGTGTTGAAAATGCGGATTATACGAATATCTACGTTGTTTTGGCGATAATAGTCCATAAAAAGCGTTTCGGCGCAACGTTTGCCCTCGTCATAACACGAGCGGATGCCGATAGTATTCACATTTCCCCAGTAACTTTCAACTTGCGGATGAATTACCGGGTCACCATATACTTCGGAAGTCGATGCCTGTAAAATTTTGGCTTTGATGCGCTTCGCCAAGCCGAGCATATTTATTGCGCCCGAAACCGACACTTTTGTTGTCTGAATCGGGTCGTGCTGATAATGCACCGGCGAAGCGGGACACGCCAAGTTGTAGATTTCGTCGACTTCCACATAAAGCGGAAAGCAGACATCGTGACGAATAACCTCAAAATAAGGGTTGTCTAAAAGATGGACGATATTGCGTTTTGCGCCCGTGAAAAAATTATCAACGCAAATTACTTCGTTGCCTTCGTTCAAAAGCCTTTCGCAGAGATGCGAGCCGAGAAAACCGGAACCGCCGGTTACTAATATTTTTTTCATTATTTATTTGTATATTTTAATAATCTAATTTATCGTCCTCCCGTTATTACAGCCGTTATTTTTGGCAAAAACCTCTTTAAAACAAAATATATAACCAGCGCAATTCCACTTTTCACATTGTAATTATTATAAATCCGTTTCCTCTATTTTTTGAACTTAAACAAATAAATCATTACTAACAAGATTACCATCAACGCTCCAACCGCCCATTCCCACGCTTCATAATACGTATGCACATAAATCAGTATTCCGCAAAGCGCTAATTGCACGAACGCATATCCGGCAGAAACCTTCAAATGAGAAATTCCCTTTTCGTTGGAGAGTATCTGGTAAAAGTGCATGCGATGCGCTTCAAAAATATTCTGTTTCAAATACATGCGATGCAAAATGGTGCATATCGTATCTACGCCATAAACCACTAAAAAGAATATCCAAATAACCGATTGGCCGGCCAACATCAGTTGCAGCAAAAGGGTAACAATCCAAAAAGAAATGCCCATACTGCCGACATCTCCGGCAAAACATCCGGCGCGTTTCCGGAAATTAAAAAATAAAAATACAATACAAGCCAAAATAGCATAATTGATAAAATCCGGTTGCGTGAAAGGTATCAGCTGACAGTTAACATATTGTAAGGCAATGAGAACAGTCAGACTATACAATCCGGTGATGCCATTGATGCCGTCCATAAAATTATAGGCATTCATCACCCCGACAAAGAAAATATAAGCCAATACAATCAATCCCCAAGGCAATAAGGTATAGATTCCTAAGCCATAAAAAATCAAACTAATAGATAAGAAATGAACGACAATTCGCACTCTGTTGGGCAATGAAGAAATATCATCCCAAAGGCTGATTCCGCAAATTAAAGTTATTCCGATGAAAAACGAAAAACATTCCAAGTTTTGAAAACTTGGAATGTTTAGGCTGTATAACGCCGCTGCCAACCAAAAGACAATGCCACCTCCACGGATAGTGATATAATTGTGTGAACTTCGCTGATTGGGCTTGTCGATAATATTGTATTTATCGGCAATTTTAAAATAAATAATTATCCCGGCAAAAAGGATGATTGTTACAACTATATATTGAAGCATTTTTTGAATGAAGATTAGGATTCAGGGGTGTTGTCCACGAATTACACGAATTAACACGGAAAAATAATTCGTGAAAATTCGTGTAATGGACACGTTTGAATATTTCTTATTCTTTATTATGAAACTCTAAAATTCTCTAATACATTGAGCGGTTGCCATCCTAATATCTCTTTTGCTTTTTGATTAGAAAAAGTAAGAGACTGTGTTATTTTGGTTAATTTATCCGAGTTAATTGGTGCTTTCTTCCCTAATATATCTCCACATAATGCCATACCTTTCGCTATAAAATACGGGATAGAGAAAGGCTTTTTTTTCCCTAATTGATTTGAAATCAAATTCCCCAATTGACCAAAAGAAAGTTGTTCATCATCACATACATTATATATACCCCCTTTTTCTAATAATAAAGGTACTAAATTAGCTATATCTTGAACCATCAAAACACTTTTTTTTGCTTTTCCTCCATTAATATTAAAATAAAGACCTGTTTTTATACCTTTTATCATAGTTCCTAAATTACCTGGAGGATTAGTGCCGGCTATCAATGATGGACGAAGAATAGATAGAATTACATTATGTTTTTTACTCCAATCAAGCAAGAATTGTTCCGCTTGAATTTTACTTAACGCATAAGGAGTATTTCCATTTAAAGGGTGTTCTTCTGTAATCATATTTCCATTTTCACATCCATATACCGCTACTGTGCTAATAAAAATAAAAACTTGGGGAATTCCTGATTTTTCCAAAGCTTTGCATAAATTGACTGTCCCTTTTAGATTCACATCAAAAAAAACGTGTCGTTCTTCCTCTGTTTTAGGAACTATATGTGCTTTTCCAGCAGCATGTAAAACGACATCATAAAAAGTCTTTAATTTTGGAATTTCACGGCTAAGATTGCACTCTATATCGGAATTGGAAATATCTAATTTAGATATTTCATATCCTTTTTCTTTTAAAAGGGACAAAATATTTTTTCCTAAAAAGCCATTGGCACCAGTAAAAAGCAAACTATTCTTAATCATATATCTAATTGTTTTACTTTCTCCCAATCTATTTGGTTGCCGGCTTCTTCTACAGAAATCCATTTGTAATCGTGAACAAATTGCATAAATTTAGAATAAGTGCCTTTCAGTCCATAATACGACTTAAATTTTCGTTCAAAATCAAAATAAGTAAATCGATGTTGTTCAGCATCGAAATCCCTCATGTGCAAATAAGTCATATTATAATCTGATTGCTGCATCAATAGTTTGATGAGCCAATAAGGAAATAATCTGAAATAGCCACCACCGCCAAACACGAAATCTTTACCTAATACTTTGCCTGTATTGATTGGGAATTCTTTAATTTCAACGCCATTATGTTTTATTAAAGTGGGTTTCCCTTTACCAAAGGATGGGAATCCGCCATAACTCCTTGTTGTTGGAAATATCGAACAATCATATTCTATTCCATTGTTTGCCAACACTTCAAATGCCCATTTGGCATTTTCTGTAATCGTAAATGAGGGTGCTCGAAAGGATTTTATTTTTTTGCCTGAAATATTTTCAAGAATATCTAATGCGTTCTTTAAATCTTCATTAAAAGATTCGGGATTCATATCTTTTACAAAAATGTGCCGGTCTGTATGGCAAGCTATTTCATGTCCTCTTTCAGCAATTCGTTTTATCACTCCCGGATATTTTCTGGCAATCCAACCTAAACAAAAACAAGTTGCTTTAATATTTTCGGAATCTAAAGCATCTAAAACTTTATCAAGATACAAATCTATGCGAGGCTCATAACTATCCCATTTATCTTCTGTGGAATAGATGTCATAATGCCACCATTCTTCTATGTCAAAAGTGAGAATATTCATTTAATAAAGAAAAGAAAATATCAATTTTTGTGTCGTGGAATAAAAAATCCTTTGATGCAATTCAGGTTTCGTATGCAAATCTGAATGTGGCTTTTAGCTTGGATGCCGGCGCCTTCAAAAGCAGGGCCTCCTTCGGTAAAAATACCTCGAACAGTATCAAATTGGGTTAATAAACTAAAGCCGTTTGTTTGTATATCGGTATTAATTTTTTCAGCAATCTTCAGGTGCATATATTCGATAAATGTATTTACTATCAGAAAAATCAGAACAAACATCTAATTGATAGACAACTCCAACTACAGAAGTTTTTTCTAATTTCCTCGCTTTTTCTTATCCATTGCCCATTGTAAAGCTCACTCATAGTTATCCTCCCAAAGATAAAAACCATGTTTCAAGCAATCAAAAGACTCTTTACTTATTTTTACTATAATCGGGATTAGTTACTAATTGGTTACGTACAAACTCATCGCAGTCATGGAATCCTATCATAAAGTTTAGTTTATTACTATACATTTGTTTAAAATTTAGATGTTAGTCACTACCTTTGCTAAATTTGAATAGGGTTCTGTAAACTCTCCGTTTTCATCTAAGATACCCACAGCTCGAAAAGTTGCCAAAGCTTCTTCTCTCGTTTTTTTGTTACTTCTCTTTTTTGTTCTTCTACCAAAGCAAATAACAAATCAATTTGGCTGATAAGGAACCTGCGCCTAAATAGCGTCTTCTCCAATCGTAACTCCCGGCATAACCATGGATTCCATTCCAATTAAGCAACTTTTTTAAAGATCAATATGATCCCCCCATAAATACGGACTTCGTACTTGTCCCAATTGAAATCGGGAGTGATGAAATCACAGTTGTACCAGTCTTCGATGTCGAAAGTGAAGATATTTGTCTATCTATTATCAAAATTGGCTAAACCCACATCCCAAGATGAAATCGAAAGGAAATCATCTTTTCGTTCTTCGGTCAACAAATAGCCAATGAAAGGTTGCACTCGCGGTTCTTTTGATTTGGGAACCTTGATAAAATAAAAAGGAGAACTATCCATCTTGCCAACAAATAAAATGACATCCAATTTGTCTTCAAAATCTCTCGCTATTTGATAGATTGCTTTTGTCAGCATATATTTCGATAGAGGAAAACAATCTACCAAATAAATAGTACAAATCCCTTCTTCATCATATTCTCTTATCACAAAATAACCTTTCTCTCCCATCTTATATATTTTATAACCATCTTCATCATTATACCTCTCTTTTAAAAAATTCGCATCTCGTACTAAACTTATTTTTTTCTTTGGAGAAACTTTGACTTCAAAGGATAAAATATTGGCACAAGAAAGGAGAGCTTTGAAAAAACCAGCCGAAAAAAAATCAAAGAGGTTGCTTACTTTGACTAATTTTGAAAGTCGGTAAGGCAATATATAATAGTCTAATGCTGCAATATCTTTCCAATCTCCGTAAGACTTCCAATAAGGATAAGCCGTTGTGTTGGGAATAGAAATTAAATAATGGATATTATTCTCTTTGCAAACCTTGTATGCAGCATCAGCCATGTCTTGTAAAAAGAAATCATCTTTGCGATGCTTTTCTAAGATAAAAGCATCACAGCCCAAACCTATCATTTGTTCTGTTCCGTCAAAATGATAAGCTCTCGGAATTACAGAAAACATCCCTACTATATGATTTTCATGCAATAAAAAGCCATGAATAGAAAATTGAAGTACTGTATTCAGGTATTTCTTTTTGAAATAAGTTACATTAAATTGCTTGTTAAAAACAGTATTGAAAGAATTGATTAATTCACGCCATTCACCCTCACTTAATTCATTCGAAGTTTTAGCAATAATACTATATTTAGCCATTTTTTTTTATCTTTAATGTAACTCCACCCCAGGAATAACCTACTCCAAATCCTGCCAATAGTATATTTCCTTTCAATTTCTCTTCTTTTTGAGCTTCGCATAAAGCAATAGGGATGGTAGAAGAAACTGTATTTCCTACATTCTCCAAATAGATATAGAATTTGTCAGCATCAATTTCAATGAGTTTTCTCAAGTAGTTCATCATATATTTATTGGCTTGATGAAATACAAATAAATCAATATCGTCTTGTTGCAGTTGATTATTTTTCAATACCTGTTCTACTAATACAGGAACCGCATCTGCTGTAAAATTAAATATCTCCCCTCCATTCATATAGAGATAATCAGATGATTTCAGATTGTTGTTTTCATCAATTACCAAATCATTCTTTGCTTCGGGTTGACGTAAAGCTCCTCGTTTAACAATTAAGTTTTCGGCACCGCTTCCATCCGTTCCTAAAGCAAAGTTTCCAATCTCTGCAAAACCCTCTGTAGAGATTAAATTAGCTGTTGCTGCATCACCAAAGATAGTACGGTTACCTTTATCTTTGGGATGAAGATGCTTCGAATAAGTTTCAGCTGTGAGTAACAACACATTTTTAGCAATTCCGCCCAAAATCAATCCTTTGGCTAAAGACAAACCATAAATATAGCCCGAACAGCCTAGATTGTAATCCAAAGCTCCTGTACTATTACTTAAGCCTAAGCGATTTTGTAAAATACAAGAGGATGTCGGGAGATAATAATCCGGACTTTGCGTACACAACAGGACAAAATCTATCGTTGACTTATCTATCGAATGTTCCTTGAATAATTTTTTAGCAGCAGAAGTAGCTAAGTCTAAAGCCGTTTCATTATCGGATGTAATATGTCGCTTATTTACGCCTACTTTACTAGCTATCTTTTCGACCGACCATTCCGGAAATTCTTTAACTAAATCTTCATTAGTTAGACATTTTTCCGGCAAATAGTAGGATATAGCTTTTGTATATGCTTTCATCTCAATTATTGTATTGTGTAACCTCCATCAATCACTAAGCTACTCCCGGTAATCCATTGGGCGGCATCTGAAAGTAAATACACCACAGCATAAGCCACTTCTTCCGGTTTTCCGTAGCGTTTTAAGGGATACTTCAATTTGTCTTTTTTTATATCTTCTGCATCGACAAAACTATTTTTTAAAATATCAGTTTCAATCATCGCCGGATTCACACAGTTGACGCGAATCTTCTTTGAAGCTAATTCAAGCGCTATAGCTTTCATAAACCCATTAAGCATCGCTTTGGAAGCAGAATATGCAGAGTTTCCTATAACGGAACAATTATTCCCATTAATAGATGAAATATAAACAATCGAAGATTCTTTATTGAATTTCTTATTTATAATCAATAATCGGGTTAAGTTCATGACAGAAATAGAATTAGTTTGTAAAATTTCATTGATGTCATTTAACTCCATAAATGTCAATAACAAAGTTTTGACGATTCCTGCGCTATTGACAAAACCATCCAATTTAGGTAATTGCTCTACTAGAGATTCTATTTCTTCTTTTTTGTTTAAATCTGCAAGCAAGTAATTGTGATTTGTGCCTTCGCATCTCGATAAGGTGTCTTTTAATTTATCTTCATTTCTTCCTGTAAGAATGAGATTGACACCCATTTGAGAACAAACAATAGCAATAGCCCGCCCAATACCGGAAGAAGCACCGGTCACTAATATGGTTTTGTCTTTTAACGAAAAGGGATTCATGCAACTATTTCTTTGATTCTACTAAATCAAAAAGTTCTTGAATTGTATTCGTACCACGCATTTCCAAAGGAGTTAGATGCACATTGTATTTCTTTTCAATCATATTCAACACTGCCAAGGCATTGAGAGAAGACCATTCATCGATATCTCTATAATTAGTACTTGTTATGAATACTGAATTATCTGTATCATCGAATTGAGATGCAAAATTTCCAATAAAACTGTTTATTTCCATATCCTTTTTATTATTGATTATATATTATTATGTAAATCAATCATTTATGTATAGTAATATTCATTTAGAAGTGTTTTTAGCTGACAACTCTTCCAAACAAAACACTAAGTCAAATATAATAGTATCTTTTGAAAAATTTTTGTAATAATATTTCTTTCCATTATTACCCATTTCTTTCAAAACATTCTTGTCAAGAGATTTTGCTTTTCGAATATTATTTGCAAGAGTAAGATAATCACCTGCTCTTGCTGTGAATCCGCACATAGCTTCATTAACAACCTCAGTAGCAGCTCCATGAGCCATAGTCATTATAGGTTTCCCAAATGCCATATATGATTGAGTTCTTGAAGGAAGGGTTAAATTAACAGATTCAATATCTTTAAGAGTTACAAGTAAAACATCTGCATAAATATACAAATGTGGCATTTCCTCATACGGATAACGTCCTAATAGAGAAACCGTATCTTCAAGATTATATTTTTTTATTTTTTCTACTATCCAGTCTTTTTTACTTCCAGTGCCAACAAATACCCATTTAATATCTTTATCATCGTGTGTTTCGAGAATTGCTTGCAAAACATGATCAATATCCTGGCCTTCAGCTATATTGCCAGCAAACATCACAATAAAACCTTCTGGAATAATATTTTTATATTTTTCTACATCTATATCAGAAGAAAGAAATATATCCTCCGCCCAATTAGGCAAATATTTAATATTTGGGACAACATCACATTTCTCTAAGATCGGCATACGAAATTCTTTACTAGATATAAATATGATATCCGATTTTAAATAAATATATTTTACCATTCTTGTTAGGTTCCGATATACAATTTGAGACTTTAATTTTTCTGAACCGGCAACACTTTCCGGCCATAAGTCCTGCACCCATAATCCCATTTTTGTTCCATACATTTTTTTATGAACTATGGCAGGATAAGCCGTGGTAATAGGCGAAACCCCAAAAACAAAACTAACATCATATTTTTTACGATGAAAAAACATAAAAATTGATGCAGTTAATACAAAAGAAAGATAATTGATAGACAATCTGATTCCACTTCCATTTCCTCGAGTGAATATTGGCACTCTATAAACTGGGATACCACTATAGGTGTCCTTTATTTTAGAAAAAAAACCATACCCTTTATAATATCGTCCATTAGGATAATTGGGTTTACCAGTAAGAACAGTTACTTCATGACCTCTCTTTTTTAGCTCTATTGCTATACCATTTATTTTGAAACTTTCCGGCCAAAAATATTGACTAACTATTAAAATTTTCATTAACAGATTTTTTATAAAGTGTATTGTGCGAATTCATCCATTGGTATTGTTCTTCCAACATCTGTGGATATGCCGGAACAGTATATTTTAATTTTTCAGATTTTTGAAGCGATTTGTCCACTTGTTTTCCTCGATAAGGATGAATCTCAATATTATCTCTTTTGTACACTTCCTTCAAAAGAGTGAGCAAATTGAATTTCGATATTTTTTCACCATTTGTCAAATGGACTAACCCTGTTATTGGCTGCTCTATAATAAAATCAATTGCTTTGGCTAATTCCAAAGTAGTTACTCCTCCCCAAAAAGCCCCTGTATAACCTTTTATATCTCCTTTTTGATGCATAAACCAATGAAATAAACCTTCTCCATTTTTTTTCAATTCAGGACCAATGATTGAAGTTCTTATCGTAATATCTTTATCATTAATAATCTCTCCTAAAGCTTTACTTCGACCATATACATCATCGGCATCCTTGAAATCTGTTTCTTTATAATTTCCTTGTTTGCCAGAAAAGACACAATCGGTACTAACGTGCACTAATTTAGCATTTATTTTCTCTGAAAGCCTTGCCAATAAATGAGGAAAATAAGCATTTATATAAATGGCATTATCCGGATGTAAGGATGAACCTTTAATCAGTACGCCGATGCAGTTAATGATAATGTCAGGCGATTGATTTGCGACCAAATTTTCGACTGTATTTTTATCGGTTATATCCAGAATAATGCTATCTTCTGTTAACTTTTCTCTAAAAACGATATTCGTTATATCATATTTATTTGTTGCATTTAAATAATGATAGACAATATGTCCGGCCATTCCGGTTGCTCCAAATAAAAGTATTTTTCGTTTACTCATGGTAATCGTGTGTTATTTATGCCAAACAGTGCGATTGATATAATCTGTATAAGACAATATGATTCGAACTACTTTTTTAGATACATTATCCGCTTCGTAATCGGGAACGGTGTGAATCACATTCTTTCCATCATTATGTTGTTCTGTTACAATATCTATAGAGTTCAAGATAGTTTCTTTATTTAAGCCTGTCATAATCAAAGTGCCCTCATCCATCCCTTCGGGACGTTCGTGAGCTTGGCGAACAGTTATTGCAGGAAAATGTAAAATAGAAGATTCTTCCGTAATAGTGCCACTATCCGAAATGACACAAAACGCATTCATTTGTAAGTTAACATATTCCAAAAAACCAAACGGTTTCATGAATTCTATCATCGGATTTTCGTTGATAAAACCAATTGATTCCAATTTTTTACGTGTACGCGGATGCGTGGAAACAATTACTTTTTTGCCATATTTATCTACTATGGCAGATAAAGCAGTTAATAAATCGGAAAAATTCTTTTCTGAATCTACGTTTTCTTCCCGATGCGTACTGATAATAAAGTACTCTTGTGGTTTTAAATTTTCTTGCTCTAATATTGTGTTATTTTCAATCGCATGTTTGTGAAAATTCAATACTTCTTTCATGGGCGACCCCGTTTTAATGATGGTTTCTGGTTTCAAACCCTCCGCAATCAGATAACGGCGAGCATGTTCTGACAGTGGCATATTTATATCACTCAAATGATCCACGATTTTACGATTGATTTCTTCCGGCACGCGCTGATCAAAGCAACGATTACCTGCTTCCATGTGAAAAATGGGGATTTTTCGCTTTTTCGCAGAAATGACAGAAAGGCAACTATTGGTATCTCCATACAGCAACACGGCATCCGGGTTTTCTTTTTCCAGCAACTCGTCCGATTTGACGATAACATTGGCAATAGTTTCTGTCGCAGTAGAACCGGCAGCATCCAAAAAATAATCCGGTTTGCGTATATCTAATTGCTGAAAGAAAATTTCATTCAATTCATAATCAAAATTTTGACCGGTATGAACAATTACTTGATTAGTATATTTATCTAATTCAGCTATTACTCGACTTAACTTGATAATTTCAGGACGAGTCCCTATGATTGTCGTTATCTTCAACATGCTGTTACTGTTTTATATTTAAATCTTTTTGAATAATGTCTAATTTCAGTAGCAGATTTTTCATTGAATCCAAATCTAAGCGATGCGTGTTGTGTGAATGATAATCTTCAAATTGCGACACGCTTTCCTCTCCTTCCACAAAATATTTATCATAGTTCAAATCGCGCGCATCACAAGGTATTCTATAATAAGCTCCTAAATCTTCTGACTTGGCCATCTCCTCTCTTGTCACTAACGATTCATACAATTTTTCGCCATGACGAGTTCCTATTATCTTCACTTTCACATTCGACTTGTATAAATCAATTAATGATTTTGCCAATACCTCCAATGTGGCCGCCGGCGCTTTTTGAACAAATAAATCACCACTATTTCCGTGAAAAAAAGCATACAATACTAAATTGACAGCATCATCCAAAGTCATCATAAAACGGGTCATATTCATATCAGTAACAGTAATGTCTTTTTCTGATTTTATCTGGTCAATCCATAATGGAATAACAGACCCTCTACTTGCCATTACATTGCCATAGCGTGTGCAACAAATAGTTGTTTGAGAATTATCCCCTAAAGACCGTGCTTTCGCCATGGTTACTTTTTCCATCATCGCTTTACTAATTCCCATAGCATTAATAGGATAGGCTGCTTTATCTGTTGATAAAACCACTACATTTTTCACTTGATGCTCAATAGCCGAATCCAATACGTTTTCAGTACCCAATACATTGGTTTTTACAGCTTGTACAGGAAAAAACTCACATGATGGAACTTGCTTCAGAGCGGCAGCATGAAAAACATAGTCCACATTTTGCATAGCAGTGTCAACGGAACGCTTATCTCTAACATCGCCAATGTAAAATTTCACTTTGGAATTTTGGAGTTGATGACGCATATCATCTTGTTTTTTTTCATCGCGGCTGAAAATGCGGATTTCCTTAATATCTGTATCAAGAAAACGTCGCAAGACAGCATTACCAAAAGAACCTGTGCCACCTGTGATAAGAAGAATTTTATTGGTAAAAATAGACATATTTTATTATTTTATTATTTCAAACAATTCTTTCCAAGAATATTTATCTTTTGGGCGAAACGGAGAATAGTGATTTAGAGGCATCATACAAAAATACAGTATCGCCTTACCCCACTCATTTGCATCTTTGTAATCAATAAATTGCACCCCATCGTATCCTTCTAACACTTCTCGTGCGTATGATGCATCAGCCACAAGAATAGGCAAACCAAATGAAGCCGCTTCCAACACAGGCAATCCTACAGTTTCAAGATAACTTGGAAACAGCAAGGCATCGACCGAAGCATACATTTCGCTCATTTCGCTTTGAGATATAAATCCCAAAGAGTTGATTTTCACATTTTTATATTGAAAATCTTCAACAAAGTCCTGCGCAACAGTCAGAAATATCTGAATTTTTTGTGTAAGTTGCTCATCGATTATCTTAAAAGCCTCAAATAGTATTTTGTGATTTTTGTAAACAAATTCTGTTGCAGGATAAAAAAACTGGACTGTTGAAGTATTATTTTCTGATTTCGGCACGCTAACTTCCGGCAATTGTATTTCAGGAAAAATAACATGAATTTGAGTTCTATGGAAATTATATCTCTTTGCAAAAGCCTCTTTGATATGATTCGACTGTACAAAAATTTGAGTATCCCTACTTATTGACCACTTCACCCACAACGCATAGACGTTTTTGTAATACCACAGAATACGTTCAGCCTTTTTAAAGATATTCCATTGAAATTGCGCTACCGGCAATAAATTGTGAAAATAGACAAACTTTTTGCATTTTCCAATTGTTCTGAATCCCGAATTTTGCAGCGATATAGTCACATCCGGTACAATTCCATTGCGTTTTAACCACGCTTTTAAGCCGAATAAATCCCATAAAATACGTCTTATAAAAGAGCGTTTATTTACTTTAACTACCAGCACGTTATTATTATTTTCCGGTAATTCTACTGAAATATCCACAAAAATAATATATTGTCGATTATCAACAGGAATATTACGATAGAATTGATGGAGTATCGTTAAAGCACCGCTGTTGCGAAGACCAGAGGCATTAATGATTGTCATAATCTAAAAATATTCAGGATTAATAAGTACTTTCTTCAAAAATGATATTCCAATTGCCTTTTGTTCAGTTAATATTTCTTCGTTTCCAAAAGGCGGTTGTGTGATGTCTTTTGCTTTCATTTTTTGTAAAGAACTGACGATATGATTATCCAAGTTATAAGTATCTTTTAAATCAATAAAGCGCGAGGCTCTAATTTTGGAAGAATAATACGCAATGAAAGAACGTTGATATTTAATGGCAAATAGAGTACCATGAAATGAATCGGTATATACAAACGCAGCATTGGCTATTAAATCAACCCATTCTTGCGGTGTTACATTGTATCTGATTTTGTCTGCCCAACTACAATCAACAGGATTTGAAATGGCTAAAACAATTGCGATAACGGGAATATCTTTGTAAATACTTTTAATAAACTCTATTGCTGACTGATTGCCACCATCAATATCATTTCCTAATATATAGGCTAATATGTAAGGGGTATTGTGTTTATTAGTTACAAATTTGTCAAAATCATACAGCAAAGTCGGGTCGGGTACTTTTATCGCATCTATCCTTGATATTTGTTGCACAAAAGCGCGTGTTTCTTCATTACGAACTGATAAATAATTAAAATTTTGCAAAGATTTTCGTAATACCTCTGTATTTGTTTCTGCATATCTCTTAATTCCACAACATGGGGCGTAAGCAATTCGTATCCCTTGAAATTCAGGTTGCCAATTCAAAAAGTATATTTTTTTGTCGTGTTGAGAAGGATTCCAAACTTGGTCGCTTCCCACTATTATCGTATCAAATTGATTGGCTATTATATGCAAGTTTTGTTCGTGAACAACAGTTGTACAATCAAGATACTGTTTTTGGAATCGTTTAAACCCTGCTACGCATTTATATCCATATCGAACTGTATCATATAGGCGTTTCCATGAAAAGTTTCTAATTAAACCTATTAAAAACCACAATGGATTTTTTGGAATACAATTTATAATTTGCACATCATATCCTAAATTTTTTACAGTTTCCTGTAAAGCATAACTTTGCAATACACCTCCATAGTTATACCCAAAATGAAAAGTCAATATTCCTACTTTTTTAGACATACCCGCATGGTTCGTTTTATCAATCTGCCAATTTTACGCAATATACGTTTCGCGAATGTTTGATGTGTCAATCTTAATATTAAAGAATTTAAATTTTCATTCGATAAAAACCTGAAAAACTCGCTACGTTTTTCAGATGGTTTCATTGAAATTTCGATTGCCGGATTGTATTGGACTGCCGATTTATATGCAGTTTCTTGCCTCACTACATCAATAGAGTTGAAAGCAGATTTTCCTTTTTCGCTGTTTATCATTACCAAACTAACGCCTTTGTCGTCGTCAAAATTAGGCAATACGTTCTGTATGCCCCAAAAGTCGCCCAATGTAATATCGCTGCCGCTTGACAATGATTTTGTTGGACATCTATGACACGATGGGCGTAAATATAAATCAGACAAAAAACCTTTCATAAATAAATTTTTATGTAAAGGCTCTACAAATTTTTGTTCGGAATTTTTGGGATAAAGTACAAAATTGTAGTTTTTCCATCCATTTGTCTTACTTCGAAAGTTAATATTTTCTATCCACATGGCAAGCGATTGATTATCTGCTAAATAAGAAAGATATTTTATCCAAATCATTGGAGAAGGCACTCCGTGACATACAAAATCAACAGTCAATAATTTGTCATATTCTTTCCGTAAAAAGAGTTTTAATCCTGCAATTTGACAGGGGGTACCTGAAAACAAAACTTTTCGCCCTGCTTTTAAAAATTGTTTTGCCTGTGAATATGTTTTACCAATACGGCTCTGTACATATTTTGAACCTCTGAATGCGGATAAACCCTCTATCGTTTCAGTATAATCGTGAATCACTTCCCAATTCTCATTGAATCGGGCACCAAATACTATTCCGCCATCTTTTATTATTTGTTCCGCCAATAAAGTAAACACGCCTCCCGAAGAACTTTCCATGCGTATTTGCTCATCATGGCTTTTTGCCGCATAAACAAGATTTGGCTTTTTCCCAACTTTATAGTTAATAACAGGACAAACTTTTTCACAAAGACCGCAATCGGTGCAAGTTTTTATATCAACAACCGGATACAAAAAACCTTCTTCATCTTCATACATTGCTATACTATTTGTTGAACAACATTGAGTACAAGCGTTGCAACCAACACATTTGGATTTATCTGTTATCTGTATCATTGTTTAGTCAATCTGTCAATAATGTTTCTGACAATACGATTCGATTTTAATTGCCCCTTGAGTTGATTCATTGTTTTAATTATTATCAGTGCAAAAGGAATCTTTATAAAAATATTCAATATTTCAATATTTAACGGACGTTTTCCATTCATTTCATTATAATGCAGTAAAAACGGTTGCTTTTCTCCAAATTGCAAAGCGGCTTTCATTTTTAGAAGATGATATTTGTTGTAGGTCATTTCGGAATATCGTTTAAAATCCATATCAGACAAATTCATCCGTTTCAATGTTTCGATGATGGTTGTTTGTAAATCATCATATTTAAACTTTATTTTATGATAATTAGTATCAGTATCCGAGTGCGATATACTTTGTCGGTAGATAACATAATGACACAGTGGTTTATCTATATAACCAAACTTATATTTCCAAATCAATGGCAATAATAACTGATAATTTTGTCCTTTTTTTCCGTGATATATTGACATCTCTGGATTAACATCTTTAAATGCAACGGTTCTTACCAAATGACAAACTGGGCAAAAGAATATATTTCTCTCTAAAATATAATCTTCAAACAAATTATCTACCTTAAAGCGGTCTTTGTGTTTTCGAGAAATATATCCGATTGGCTTTTGTAAATCATATTCGTAATACAAATAGGCATCCGAACGCACCAGTCCATATTCGGAATTTTGCTCAAGAAAATCAACCCGCTCTTTAATTGATGTAGGTGCCAAAAAATCATCGGCATCTGGCCAACAAAAATATTGACCATTAACGTATTTCAGTCCGTTATCAATCGCGCTACTTACACCTCTGTTAGATTGATATATATATTGCAATTTTATTCCTTCCTGTTCAAACCTATTATGATAGGAATCTATAACGTTTTTGCTGTTGTCGGTACTACCATCATCCACAATTATTAATTCTATATTGTTGTAATTTTGTTCACAAATAGAATCTAATAAGCGGTAAATTTTATCACCCATATTATAACAGGGAATGAGAATACTGACTAATGGTTCAACTGACATATTTATTTACTATTTTATTATAATTTAATCCAAGTTTCAGGAATAAAATCTTGATTCATCGCTTTTGAAGGTGCAATCTTTATTCCGCTCTTATCTGCCAACCACGCTCCCCACCAATAGAAACTGCTATTGGAAATAATGTGATGTTTACATAGTGTCATCAAATATAAGTCGTCTATGGCTGCATTTTCCGGCATTATTTCAATTTTGTATTTTCTATCAAGATTTTCTTTTGCCCATTCCGGCACTTGAGTAAAAATATAAAACACTGCATCGGGAACTTTTTCTATGATTATTTGCATCGCTCTGCTATAATATTCTTTTTCCGTAATGGGAATCGTCACTTTCTCACATTCTTGATAAAGTCGAATACCCAATGCTATAGGTATGCCCTTTGTATTACGTATAGTATCTGCTTGTTGGGTAATATCTTTTGAAAAAAAATTAGAAAAAATAAAATCTTTTCGTATTTGATTTTCAAAATCTTTAAAATATTTCTCACTATGCCAATACCCATTTATTATAATTTTATGTTGCTTTTCTTCAATCCATTTATTTTCAAAATATCTATTACCAGATACTTCATTCAGTAATTTATATTCTGGAAAGAATAGATGTCTCCCCATTTTCTCGCTTATTTTTCGGATTAAACGTCCTCCCACGAAATCAAAACTTAATAATTTATCTGTCTGATATTTAATTGAAAAATCATTTAAAGCATATTGCCTATGAAATCTATAATCGTATTTGAATCCAGAAGAACAATTTAAAATTAAATCTTCACCACTTCTTAATGCCAATGCACGCGACATTGCATAAATAAACATTTGATTACCTAAACCGCCATATAATGTTGCAACTATCATTATTTTAAAATAAACCACCTGATTTTTTAATCATACAATATAGAATGTTTCAAAACTTTATTTTTTTAACTAAGTATTGAGCCCCTTTATCAAGCATACTTTCAATAGGAGCAGTAATAAGTAATCTTAACTTATCAAACAATATCGAAAATAACATTGTAACTATAAATAGAATTATTATTTGTATGAGTCCACTCCGAAAACCCCTATTTAGTCATTTTTACTTCTCTCACAAGGCTTGTGAATGGGCTATTTTTGAAGAAAAAGGCTTTTTGGAGTGGGCTCATGTTTGAATCACGTTTTTTTGTTTTATTATTGTCTCCATAAAGATGAGATTCCCATATTACCTAATAAGCTAACAACGAAATTAAAAAAAATCAATAAAATAAACATCCAACCTAATCTTTTTCGAAAGTCAACAAATGAAACTGTAGAAAAAAACCATGGCAAAGTCAGTAAAATCCCTCCTGCAATATAGCTAATATGCATTTGCTTAGTTACAAAACCAGATATAGCGATACCAAAGCCAAATAATGTCATTATATCCAAATTCTTTTTTTGAAAAAGTTTTTTTATATTTTGAAAAAACAATGTTAAATATGATAATTGGAATATTCCTAATAAATAATCCGCAAGTTGATATGAAAATGCCTGATTAATTTTATATTGTACGAATTGAGTCCATGGAAACGGACCAATAACTCCAAATATTATTTTAAGTGGTATATATAACCAGCCTGAAGAGTTTACATAAATTGAAACATATTTATCATCTTGAGTTCCAATTTGAAACGCAAAGTATAGTATAACAATCAATATAGGCAAAAGTAAAAATTTCAATATAGGAATTTTGCGATAAATAAATGTAATATATATAAATATAGCGGATATATAAAAAACTGGATATACAGTACGTAAAATGTAACTGAAAAATAAAGTTAGCCCAATTGAAATAATTTTTCCTATAGAACTTTTAGAAACAAGCATCAATGTTATTCCAATGGAAATCAATCCCAATCCAATTTGATCTCTATAAAAATTATCCGCCAATAAAAACATTGGAAAAAGAGCTGTTGACCAGGCTACAGCCGAAACTTTCTTATCATCAAGGCACAGAACATTTTTTGCAATAAGAACCATATTAATAGACAATATTGATGTAAAAAAAATGTTAATTGGAGTAATTGTTAGCACATAGCATCCTAAGTATGCAAGTGGGATACTAATTAGATTCCAGATTTCCGGATGTGAAACCCAAAAACTATCCGAATCAAAATAGAATATTCCATACTTTATTTTATCATTAACAGCCATAGACACACTTGAAAAAGCATCTTGATATTCTGCATGCGAGAATGAAGCAGCAAAACCACCATTTGAAATGAAATAATGCGGGTCAATGAACGCTAAATAATGGGTTACACTCAAAACAAGTTTCAGTATAAAAATAGCACTGAAAAAGTACATCCATCTGTTTGATTTTAAAATCTGCTTTGATATAATGAGTGTTAATAAGAAGAATATTAATGTTGCACTTACTAAACTTGAAAGAGGATTGTTTGACACTGAGAATATACTCAAAAGTAGCCAACCACATAGGAATACCCCTAGTATAATTAAGGGATATTTGTTAGATTGATTACTTTTATAACTCTGTTGTATCATAAAAAATAAGTTTAATAATTACAATCCTATTTGTTTTAAATCACTCACCCATTTTCTCCAGTCTGTGAGTTTATTATATAATATTTCTGCTTCGGCAGATACTACTGCATATTGAATATTGGAAAAATGATTAAGTTGCATCGCCATAGTTTTGCAGTCACCTAAAGGAACTTTAAATCCATTAACTCCATTTTCAATAATCTCACTATGAATACCTACATCAAAAGTAAAAACGGGTTTTCCCAATCCCAATGCTTCCAATAATCCAAACTCAGTAGTGGTGGGCCAAATAGATGGAATAATTACTCCGCGAGCATTTGCTACTAATTGGGATAATCCGGTTTCCCATTTCAAATCATATTGAACATCAAGTATTCCTTTATCAATATAAATTTGAAAATTATTTTCTTTTATTGCTTTTATTGCCTGTTCTTTATTGTTGTATGCCAATATAATCCGAATGGAATCATCACAATATGCTAATATCTCTGAAATAAAATGAAATCCTTTCTCTATTCGATTTTGAGCAATGCCTACATAGTAGTTTCCCATTGATGAACTTAATCCATTTAATCGGTTTACATCAAAATACAAAGGAGTTTTGATTGTTTTATTTTTGGGAATACCGAATCGTTCATAAAAGCCAATTTGCTCATCTGATGAAGTTATCACATAATTTATTTTTGGCAATATTTTTTCCAGCCTTTTCCGAATTAAAATTCGGTTACAAGCATTGATATAATCAACGAGGTTATTAATAATACATTTATGCTTAAGTGCTTCAAAATATCCTTTGTCCAAGCAACGAGTGCAGGGACCATTTTTATCATTGGCATATAACTTCATACAGAAAAAATCCTGCATAAATATTTTAGAGATTACTTTCAATCCTCTTTTCTTTGCAATTTCTAAATAACACAGGTTTTTATTGGTTATTGATCCGATAGTAAATATTACAGTAGCTTCCGTTTTTTGTAAAACCACTTCATATTCTTTAATGTATTTATCCTCTCTCCAATTTGCTATTCCAGTATATCCTGTTCTATAATAAAGATGTGTTCCATCGCTTTCTATCGCATCTTCTGTCATATCTGTAGAAAAAACAGACACTTCATTTCCTATTGACAACAAGAGCTTCTTTGCAATTTGAGCAACAATTGCACCTGAGGAATTTCCAAAATAGGCATCGGGTATTAATAATACTTTATTTCCCATTTTTGAATCTGACAATTAACAATTTAACAAACTCTTTATTTGAAATCGCAATAAAAAAAGAATAAATCAACGTAAAGACAATACCATATATCAACAAAATAGGTAATTTCAGCAAATATACATCTAAGAAGAAATGTAATAGAACAAAAGGAGTGCTGATCAAAGTTAACTTCAATATTGTTTTTAAGATAGATTGTATCTCCACTAATAAATCTTTTTTTAGCAATTTCAAATATAATCCCATAAATAATACACTGGTTATAAATGTAGCAACAGGTATAGCATAAATTTGAACGAAACTTATAATAGAAACCAACAGAATAATATACAATATCATACTAAGCACATCTAATTTTGCCGACTTATTAATCAGTCCGCCTGTATATAATAAGTTGTTGAAATAATTTTTCATCTGGCTTACCAAAACTGAAATAACTATGACAATCAACAACAGATTACCGCCATATTTATCCAACCCCACCCAAAAATGTACAATGGATTCTGTAAAGACTAATGAATATAATATGGCAGAAAACAAGACAGTCATAAAAAATATACTAACATTTTTTATTAAACGATTTATTTCCTGTTTATCTTTTGATGCAAATGTAAGGGAAAGCAGAGCAAAGAATGAACCATTTGCCATACTCACAAAATTACAAGCAACCACTGCTATTTTACTTGTGATATCATAAACTACAGCCATCGCAGGATTAATAAACATCGCAAGAATAAAACTCTGTGAATGTCCCATAAAAACATTGGAAATTCTGGATAAAAAAGGATAAAAACAGTCTTTTAATAGTTCTTTAATTATCTTAAAATTGAATGTAGGTCTGGAAAGATGTAATTTTCTCCATTTAATCATTATCCAACTTCCCTGCCCAATTAAATTTAACAGTGCCCGTGTTATATAACCTAAAGCAAGTGATACAACTCCAAAACCAGCATATAGATATACTACCAATGATATAATGCCAAGAATATTAATAATCGTTGTAATTATTCCCACTGTTTTTGTTTCCTGCCATACTTGAGGGAAAGCTCCTAATAAAGAAACAAGTAATGAAATTGCAGCAGATGCTAAACTTATTATATAGGCTATAGTAATAGAATGTTTAATTGATTCTTCAGCATTAATCCAGTTGGCAACAAAAGGGAATATGGTTAAACCCAATATAAAGAGGGCAATAGCCATTAAAATCGCAGTGTATATATTTGCTCCCGCTAACTGAAAGAAATGCTTTTCATCTTTGTTTACTATAGCAACAGACATCTTTTGCGTAATGACAGATGCAAAACCCGATTCAACCAATCCAAGCATAGCAACTATATTACCAGTAGCCAACCAAGCTCCGTAGGTGGAAATTGGCATAAATTTGAAATAAATAGGCACCATAATAATTCCATTAACTATCATTACGATAGCATTAATGGAATTAAATAAATAGTTGAAAATGGATGCAGAATATTTACTCATTAAATGCCCAATGGTATAGTGTCATTTGAATGGTATAGTTTATCAGTATATGCTAATACTAAAAAGGGAATATTATTTATAGCATCAAAACGATGTGCAACATAAGGAGGAATAACAATCGTACCTGGCTTTTCAGCATCAAGGTCAATCGTCATTAATTCATTAGTACGCACATCTTTTAGTTCTAATCTTGATTTTCCTATCAGTAATGTAAACCATTCTGTGGCTTCTTTATGATAATGACCTCCACGAGAAGATCCATCTTTGGAATAAACGGTATATATTTCACCTGTATGTTCAGGTAATCCTTGCTCTTTTCCGGTAATTGCTTTTAAAAACCACCCCCTGCTGTCTTCTATTTTTTTTCTTGGTATAATTTCTATCCGTTCGGATAAGGGTTTAATATCTGTCATATACGTCTATTATTTTTATAGTCGGCTTATAATTTATACTTTCGTATAATTTGTTTCCATTTAATTTTAATATTTTCATTCCAATATCTGTCCGTTGAACTTTTCCAAAGACCGATTCCGTCAGAGATTTGTTAAATACATTGAATAATATCGAAACTAATTCTTTGACTGTCAATGTTTCTGTGCCTGATATGTTATAAATACCACTTGTCATTTTATTTTCAACTGCGGATTCAATTATTTGTATAATTTCATCAATGTAAATATATTGACGAACTTGCTCTCCGGAAGTAAATTGTATTTCAGTATTATTTCTTAACGCCTGAATAGTATAGGGTATTAACCGATGAGAAGATTCATTTTCTCCATATATTGTAGGAAGAATAAAATGCCAAAACTTGAAAGGAGCTTCAAAA
Source organism: Candidatus Symbiothrix sp. (assembly GCA_031261295.1). Classification (GTDB taxonomy): domain Bacteria; phylum Bacteroidota; class Bacteroidia; order Bacteroidales; family Azobacteroidaceae; genus Azobacteroides. The sequence goes on from JAISKT010000203.1 coordinate 58,132, forward strand.
GAAGAAATGAAACGGGATAACAAACGTTTGGAAATAGCATAATCATTAGGTGCCTTGTTATCTGAATATAGAACATCTGATTCTGTATAACATTTATTTTCTGACATTTCGCCAATTTCAAAATAAGATCCAAATGTAATAGCAACGCCCCTATATCCTATTAATTTTAAATGATTGTATATTTTTATCGGAATATCAACATTCAGACTATAAATTAAATCTACAGGCTCATTCAGATTAGATTGAATACCGCCTCCTACGGCATAGATAATTACATCAGATTGACTTAACTGATTATATTGTAAATCTTCTTTTAACAAATCTACCGGATAAAAATTATCATAAGAATGATGTACAGGCTCTTGTAAACCATACACATCTAAATTAATTTTATTGGCATTGCAATATTTGCCTATGCTATTTGAAAGGAGACCATTGGAGCCTATTATTGAAATTTTCATCTGAAATATTGTTGTATTTGTTCTTCGCAAAATAAGCGCATATTTTCACCTTGATTATATGCTTTTGTCCATGTTACTATATTTTTTAGCGCTGTTTTTATATCCCATTTAGGCTGCCAATTTAATTGCGTCTTTGCTTTGGAACAATCTAACTTCAAGTAATTCGCTTCATGTGGCTGTAGATGGGTATCGATTTCGTAAGATGCTCCATTCCCCCATAGTGTACATATTTCTTTGACTATCCATTCAACCGGCATTGCATCCACATCATTGGGACCAAAATTCCATCCTTCGGCATATTTGCATCCATCGGTATATAATTTTGTACCTAAAAGTAAATATCCGGTTAACGGTTCCAATACATGTTGCCATGGACGAATAGCATAAGGACTGCGAATTTTTACTGTTTCTTTGTTATTGATAGCCCTAATAAAATCCGGAATCAAACGGTCTTCTGCCCAATCGCCTCCACCAATCACATTCCCCGCACGTGCAGATGCTAATGCTACCTGATGTGTTTTTCCATAATCAGCCGAATTAAAAAAAGAATTACGAAAGGATGAAGTGACTAATTCTGAACAACCTTTACTGTTTGAATACGGGTCATATCCTCCCATAGGTTCATTTTCACGGTATCCCCACAACCATTCCTTATTTTCATAACATTTATCAGTAGTTACATTGACAACTGCCCGAACAGATTTTGTATGACGAACTGCTTCCAATAAATTTACCGCTCCCATCACATTGATGGCATAAGTGTCAATGGGATTTTTGTAGGAATCCCGAACTAAAGGCTGGGCAGCCATGTGAATAACTATATCCGGCTGAACCTCCGATAAAGCTGCATATAGAGCATCATAATCCCTTATATCTGCAATATAAGAAGTTACCAATTCATCTACTTTCGCTACTTCATATAAGGAAGGTTGTGTAGGCGGGTGCAAGGCATAGCCATAGATTTTTGCTCCTAATTGATTTAACAGGATACACATCCAAGAACCTTTGAATCCTGTATGGCCGGTCAGGAAAACTTTTTTCCCTTTATAAATTTCCAAATCTACCATATTTTCCATGCTGCATCATTTGCTTCCCAAGCTTTCTCCAATTCCTGTTTGTCTCGTATAGTATCCATCGGACGCCAAAAACCAAAATGTTTGAATGCTACCATCTGATTATCCTGAGCTATTTTTTCCATTGGAGCTCTTTCCCATATTATAGAATCTCCTTCTGTAATATAATCGAATATTTGAGGCTCACAGACGAAAAAACCACCGTTTATCCATGCACCATCTCCATTCGGTTTTTCCTTAAAGGAAGAAACAACATCATCGGATTCCAAATTCAAGGCACCAAAACGTCCGGAGGGTTGCACTGCGGTAACTGTACAATATTTATTATTTTTCTTGTGAAATTCTATTAATTGAGGAATATTTATATTACCGACACCATCTCCATAAGTTAGCATAAACGGTTCATTCCCAATATACGACTGCACTCTTTTGATTCGACCTCCCGTCATGGTATCAATTCCAGTATCAATCAATGAGATTGTCCAAGGTTCCGCATGACTGTCGTGAATTGTTGTAGCATTCTTTTTTAAATCAATAGTAACATTGGAATGATGCAAAAAATAATTCGCAAAATATTCTTTTATCACATAGCCCTTATAACCCAAACAAATCACAAACTCATTGTAACCATACGAAGAGTATATTTTCATGATATGCCACAGAATAGGCATGCCACCGATTTCTACCATGGGTTTAGGTTTCAGTACCGTTTCTTCTGACAAACGCGTTCCTAAGCCACCCGCTAATATAACGACTTTCATAAATATGTTAAAAAATAATTAGAATTTTACCCAAGAATAAGATCTTCTTCCGCTATCGGCGCAAACGGCCCATGTTTCACTTCGTAAATCATCGTTCCTGCTTGCTTCACCTCCAAGCTGTGCCACACCTCGCCCGGAATATCCATTCCATAATTTCCTTTTTCGGGATTCAGTGTTATACGTCTTTCTATTTGTCCGTTGTCGTCATAGAGCAAGACATCCAATTCGCCCCGTAATATCACAAACGATTCATTTTTATAAGGATGCAAATGTCGATGAATAGGAATCACCGTGCCAGGCTCCAAAGCATTCAACATTCGGTTGACAGGATCATTCAGATCGGAATGAATGTTATAATTCATTCGCAAGCGGACATGGGTTTTCGCCTGCGCAGTTGTTGAGTCTAACAATGATTTATTGATAAGTTGTATTTTGGAATTCATTTCTATCTAACTGCCCACGAATTACACGAATTAACACGAAGAAATAATTCATGCGATTGTTGACTTTTACATTTCATCCATTGACAATCCACGATATTCTATCGTGTAGCCCAAGAGTTGTTTACTTACAAGTGTTTTTGCTTTTTCCTGTAATAGGTTTAGATTTATTCTATCCGCATTGCGTTTGACTTCGGCAATGACGGCTCGCTTCTCATATTCGTTAATTGCCACAATATCAATCTCATTCAAGTTGCCACTTTCCCAATACGTACCAATTGCCGAGAGATTTTCTTCTTTCCTGATTTTTTCACGAAAATATCGCTCCAAAATTTGTCCACTATACGTTTTGTAATCTCTATTAACTATATCTTTCAGATAATCAAAACTTTCCGTTTCCACAGCGCCACGATATTTGTAGATAAATCGAAACCAAAAATTCAGAAAATTGTCGTTGATTCGATATTTCACATTTTTTCCGGCCGGTTTCGACAACACAGGGCGCACTTTAGTAATCAAGCCGTATTCATTCTCCAATTTTTCCAAAAAACCGCCGATATTCATATTCAAAATCGACTCTATTTCAGAGCGTGATGTTTTGGACGAGGCAATAAGTGAGAGTATCGAAAAATAGTTACCATAGTCCTTACCAAACTCATCTATCAACACATTTTTGCCTTCGTCAAGAAAAAGAGAGTTATCCGAAAAAATCTCATTCACAATGCTTTTCAGTGTAAAAGCTTTTGCCTCAGCCAACAATTCAACATATTTTGCCACACCGCCGGTAAAAAGATAAAATGCCAGCAAATCTTCATTTGAAAAGTGGGGGCGATAATCGCGAATAATTCCTTTAATGGTCTCAATATCAAATGTTTTAATATGTATTCTGGCTGTTGCCCTGCCAAAGAGCGGCTCTTTGGAATTTTCAAAAATCTGTTTCATTAGCGAATAAACCGATCCGCAAAGAATAAGGTTGATTTTGCTTTTATCTTTATTGGCGTCCCAAACGTTCTGCATTTCGCTGTAAATTGACGAGTTAATGTTTCTAAACTCCTGAAATTCATCAACAATCAGGGTAAAATGTCGCGTTTGCGAAAGTTCCATCAAGTAACCAAATACATCTTTGAAGGAACGCATCTCGCCAAAAATATTTACTGCCAATTTGTTGCGGATTTCGTTCGTAAATTCTTCACAAAGCAAATTTTCGTTCTTTTTCTCCACAAAAAAATACAATATTGACTTTCCTTGAAATGTGTGCATCAGCAAAGCCGTTTTCCCAATACGCCGCCGCCCCACAATAAAAGTCATCTGGGCAGATTCCAACGATTTTTGCTCCAATTTTTTCAAAAGAGCCGTTTCTTTTTCGCGATCATAAAACTTTAGCATAATTCAAGTATTTTTATTCGCTGCAAAGATACAAATTATTCTTGAATTGTAACAGTGGTTACTGTAACAGTGGTTACAAAATTAAGTTGTCCGTGGATTATATTCGTTCCAAGTACTCGCTCGGTATATAGGTAGTCGCCAACGAAAATATTCCCTCTAATCGTACCACGACTCTTTTGTGGCCTTTAATGCGTACCAACTCGCCTTCTACGCCGGTAAATACGCCTTTTATAATTCGAACTTTATCGCCCCGTTTCAGGTTTGAATTCAGGATTTGGATGCCCGTTTCCGATAAATCCAATACAAGCATAAAATCGTGCATCTGCTTGTCCGGGATTATTTGCAGTTTTTTGGTTTCAATATTGTAAATATACGAAATACTGAAACCCGATTCTCCCGGTAAAGAAAGCGCTGTCTGGTAATCTGTATATACAAATATAAGGCAGGAAATAACCGGTTTCTCCTTTTGTATTTTTTTTCCATTCCGCTCCGTCACCGCTATCCGGAAAGGGATAAAATGCCGGATATCTTTTTCTTCCAAAAAAGCTTTTATCTTATGTTCTGTTCGGTATTTAACACGGGCGGCATACCAACAGGGTGAATTATCTATAGTTGCCATAAATTTAAAGCTTCGCTTCACGACCTTAAAATAAAGCCCTGAAGTCCTAAAAAAATACAAACTTAAGTGGGATTACCTTTACACAAGAGTAATCCCGTCTCTCCCAACATTCGCTCTATCCAAAGATAGCGTTTAACGTTTTTGGAGAGGATTGCGGGTCAAGCCCGCAATGACAAAGTATCAGGCTTTATATACATTCATATATAAAACCATTCTCTTTCATTTCTTTTTTATCGTAAATGTTCCTTCCATCCAGCAGAATCGGGGCATTCATGGCCCTTTTCAATACATTCCAGGAAGGTAACCGAAATTCTTTCCATTCCGTCAGTAAAAGCAAGGCGTCCGCATCCAAAGCAGCATCATACATATCACGGGTATAAACCACTTTATTCCCAAACCTTCTTTTACATTCATCCATCGATACCGGATCATACACTTTCACCGTACATCCTGCCGCAAGCAATAATTCAATTAAAACCAGCGACGGCGCTTCCCGCATATCATCCGTATCGGGCTTAAATGCCAATCCCCAAAGAGCAATGGTTTTCCCTTGCAGGGAAGATTCGGTGCACGGTGCACGGTGCACCCCAAAAACTCGTACGAGTTTTTCAAACAGTATCGTTTTTTGTTTGTCATTTACGGCTTCTACAGCTTGCAATACCTGCATCGTATAGCCTTGTTGGGAAGCGGTTTGAATCAAGGCTTTTACATCCTTCGGAAAACAACTGCCTCCATAACCACAACCCGGATACAGGAATTTATTGCCGATACGGGAATCCGAACCGATACCGCTGCGAACCATATTTACATCAGCTCCTACCAAATCACACAGATTGGCTATATCGTTCATAAAGGAAATACGGGTAGCCAACATGGCATTGGCTGCATATTTGATCATCTCCGCAGAGGGTATATCCGTATAAATCATCCGGTAATGATTCAAGGTGAACGGTTTGTAGAGTCGATCCATCAGTTCTTTGGCTTTTTCACTCTCTACTCCTACCACGACCCTGTCCGGGCCCATAAAATCTTTTACGGCTGTCCCTTCTTTCAAAAATTCAGGATTAGATGCGACATCAAAAGGAATCGTTACGCCCCGTTTATCCAATTCTTCTTGAATAACCGCTTTTACTTTTTGGGCAGTTCCTACCGGAACCGTACTTTTGGTAACGACTAATACATAATTGTTGATATTTTTTCCTATGGTGCGCGCTACTTCCAACACATAACGCAAATCAGCGCTTCCATCTTCATCGGGAGGAGTTCCTACCGCGCTGAAAATAACTTCTACGTCATCTAAACAAGAAGTTAAATCTGTAGTAAATTTCAAACGGCCGGCTTGATAATTTTTCCGGACCAATTCTTCCAAGCCTGGTTCATAGATGGGGAGAATCCCTTCTTTTAATTTTTGGATCTTATTCTCATCTACATCTACACAAGTTACATTGATTCCCATTTCCGAAAAACAAGTTCCGGTAACTAAACCTACATACCCTGTTCCTACTACTGCAATATCCATTTTCAGTTATCAGTTATCTTCAGTATAATATTTGTTTCCTTTCTTGTGACCATATCCGTAGCCGTAACCGTAATGATAACCATAACCCGATTTATGAGGCACTGCATTCAAAACGGTTGTCAGATTATGTAATCTGTTTTCTTTATATAAAAGTTGAATGTCGGGAAGAGTGGATTTATAGGTATAATCAGCCCGTGTTACATAGATTGTGGCATCCGCAAATTGATTGATACGGAAAGCATCCGCTACCAAACCCACCGGCGCCGTATCTACAATAATATAATCATATTCGTTTGCCACTGTTTGGAATAACAGATCCAAACGGTCAGAGGCTAATAATTCAGCCGGATTGGGAGGAAATACCTTAATAGGTATAATATCCAGATTCTTATGAAAATTTCCCGACCGGTCGATAATTTCTTTAACCGAAATACTCGGATCGGCTAAATACATCGCCACTCCTTTTGATGGAGTCATCTCCAAGGTTTTATTCAATAAAGATTTACGGATGTCCAAGTCAATTAATAACGTTTTCTTACCCGAAGTAGCCAAACTCATGGCCAAATTCTGGGAAAAGAAGCTCTTTCCTTCGCCACTATAGGAAGAAGTAATCATAATCACTTTCGACTGACCACCCGATGCGATAAATCCCAAATTGGAAGAAACAATCCGGAATCGCTCGGCAATACCCGAACGGACATTGAGTACAGGGAAAGGTTTTGTCGATTTGACTTGCGGAAGATCTCCCAGGAAAGGCGCTTTGACAACTTTGCTCAATTGCTCTTTATTACGCAATTTATTATCAAATAAATCTCTAATATAAATTATCATCACAGGGATAATCACGCCTAATAATAAAGCAGCCAGTAAAATAATATTACGTTTGGGTTTTACCGGAACCGGAAAGTAATCGGCAGCGTCAATAACAATTGCATTGGGAGTCGCCAATGCCAACGACAAACCGGTTTCTTCCCTTTTTTGCAATAAATAAATGAAAAGGGTTTCCTTAATTTCTTTTTGACGATACAATTCACGGGATTCCCGTTCTTGGGTAGATAAACCCATAGCCTTACCCTGGAAAGAATTTTCCTGTTTATTCAATTCCCGCAAATTTGTTTGCAAACTGGCTTCCGAAAGGTTAATCCCCTTTATCAAATTATCTCTCATTAAAGCAATACGTTCATCGTATTCTTTGACAGCCGGGTTATTAACCGTCATTCCCAGCGTATTCCGGTTTTTTGCTAATATTTCTTCATTGTATTTCTGTATCAATGTAAGAATAGTCGGATCGGTTAAGCCTACATTGGATGGCGCTACGCTACTATTATTTGATTCCACCAAAAAATTCTTAACACTCCGGAGAAGATCCAATTGAACGCCTACTTCCGATATTTTCCTTCCATAATCACTTTGAGCGCTTAAGAATAGTTGAGCTTCCGCTTGAATATCCGTTAAACCTCTTGAACGCTTATAACTTTCCACATCTTTTTCAGCAGTCTCCAATTCACCGGAAATTATACGCAACCGGTCATCTATAAAATGAATGGTATTGGTAGCTACATAATTTTTTTCGTCAATCGCTTTTTGATTATATATCCCTACAAGCGTATTAATAATATCCTCTCCTTTCTGAGGTACTGCCGTAACCGTCGAAATGTTCACTACGCTTGTTTGCTTATTAATAGGTGTAATTTGAACCAAAGGACGACTCTTGGGATGATTTATAAATACTTCAATCGGATATTCTTTCGTTCCAAAAGGATTTTCTTTGAACCGTAATACGCCCCAGGGAGAATCAATCCCTTCGTCGTTGAGATTGAACTTTTTGGTAAAATTCTCCGATTTGGCAGTAAGCGTGAAAGTATTGTCTTCCGCTTTTTCAATAACAAAAGCGCCTATATCTGTCTGGTTGGATACGGACACAAAAACAGGTGTATTATTATATATTTCCTCTTTTTTTATTTTTCCTTCGCTATAATAACTCACTCCTATTTTAAGGCTGTCCACCACTTCTTTCATCAATGTTTTAGACAAAAGAACTTCCAATTCATTATCAAAACTACTGACTTGAGGGACAAGACCCAAATCACTAAAAGCATTCATATCAAAAGGGGTCTGACCTTTCTTATCGTCTTTTATAAGTACTTTGGAAGTAACACTGTATTCGCGCGTAGTATATCTTAAATAAATAAAAGCGATCAGGAGACAAGCAATTACTGAAATGACAAACCATTTCCAATAACTTAAATAATGAAAGAAAATTTCCGCAAAAGATATTTCCTCACTCATCGACTGTTCCACCTGCACATTATTTGTCTCCATAAAAAATCAATGTTAAATGTGATAAATTTACTTTTTACTTAAACTAATTATTAAAGTAGTGATTGATACTAAAAGGCCGGCTCCTGAAATAAACGTAGCAAGCATCGGATTATAAGTAGAACTCATAACCTTCGACTTATTCGGCAACACATAAATAATGTCATTTTGTTGCAGATAATATACTTCCGAAAAGAAAATATCCGGAGAAGTAATATCTACATGATAAAATTTCTTTACCCCCTCTTCTACCCTGCATATCAAAACATCATGCCGTTTACCATAAATAGTCATATCGCCCGCTTTAGCCAAGGCTTCCGGAATGGATATCCGTTCACTATCAACCGTATAAGTTCCCGGTCTATTCACTTCGCCCAAAACCGAAACTTTATAATTCAAAAAACGGAGATTGACCGTTGCATTATCTATATATTGTGAAACTTTACTTTGAATTAAATTGACAGCTTCGATTTTCGTAAGACCCGCTACAGACAGTTTACCTATCACCGGAAAATTGATATAACCGGTTTCATCCACCAAATACCCTTGCAATTCAAGCGTACTCCCGGATATAGAATATCCGCGGGATAAATTAACCGTATTAAAAGGTTCTACCGCTTCCGGATTCAAGGCTGAAACGGTAATCAAGAGATTGTCATTGGGCATAATCTTGATTTCATAATTGGATAAATCAGTGTACATAGAATCTGAAACAGTATCCGTATTCTGAAAATAAACAATGTCTTTACTTGATCCACAAGAAGTTAAAAAAACGACCAACAGCATTGCCACTAACCCTCGAGATAGAAATTTTAATTTGATCATATTCAAAGAAAATATTTTTTAATAAAAAATCCGAGCAAAGGTAATATAAAATAATTAAAAATAAAACTTATATACCAAAAACATACTAAAGTTGTTGATACAAAAATCGTACCAAGTTGTCCTGCCAGGATTCGAACCCGGACACGCAGAACCAGAATCTGATGTGCTACCGTTACACCACAGGACAATGTTTTGCGGCGGCAAAGTTACACATTTTAGACAAATATGAAAATAATCCTGCTAATATTTTACGAAATATTTATAGAAGGGATCACCGACTCGATGTCTTCCAATAAAAATCCCTTGCCGGCGGCAAAACGCACCAGCTTTTGCTTGATTTCATATTCATTGACGCCTTTTACCGTTTTCTGCTTGGTTGCCAATAATTTACGCAACTGTTCACGATTTTCTTCCCGGTCTATTTCCGATAAGGCCTCCCGGATGAAAGATTCGGGAAGCTGCTTTTTCTTCAATTCATATTGGATTTTGTAAACGCCCCAATGACTGTATTTGGACTTGTCGTTGACAAATGCCTTGCAAAACCGTCTTTCATCCAAGAATTTTTCGCTTTGCAATTTTCCGATAATTTTTTTTTGATCTTCCGCTGCAAGTTCCCAGCGAATCATTTTTTGACGAATATCCTGAATACACCGTTCACCCCGGCTGCAATAGGCTGCCAAACGATGAAGCGCTTGTTCGTAAGTGATTGGTTTCATTTCCGGTAAAATCGATTAATGACTTGCAAATTTAGGAAAATATTTAATTATTCCGTACCTTTGCCGACCGGAATGAGTAGAATAATTGCAATTGATTATGGGAAAAAACGAACCGGACTTGCCGTTTCGGATCCGTTAAAGCTGATTGCCGGTGGACTTACCACGGTTCCCAGCCACGAGGTGATTGCTTTTCTGGAAAAGTATATCCTGAATCAGGAAGTGGAACTGTTTATTCTCGGCGAACCCCGGCAAATGAATTATGAACCTTCGGAAAATATGTTCCGGGTGGAGCAATTCAAAGAACGGTTGCAAAAAGCCATCCCGGCCATTCCTATTCAAATGGTGGACGAACGGTTTACCTCTGTATTAGCCCATCAGGCCATGCGGGAGGGAGGATTAAAAAAATTAAAACGGCAAAATAAAGAATTGGTGGACGAATTAAGCGCTACCATTTTATTACAAACTTATTTAGAATCAATCAGAAAATGACGCTTCCGGTTTATTTATACGGTCATCCGGTGTTAAGAAAAATAACAAAAGATATTCCCCTGGATTATCCCAACTTGGGCGCCTTGTTGGAAAACATGTTTGAAACGATGTACAAAGCGGACGGGATAGGCATCGCCGCCCCTCAAGTCGGCTTGGAAGACCGGATTTTAGTGATCGACTTAAGTCCTTGTAAAGAATCCGATCCTGCTTGCGACGGATTTAAGAAAGCTTTTATCAACGCCCATATTATCGAACGAGACGGAGAAGAGGAAATCATGGAAGAAGGGTGCCTTTCCATTCCGAATATCCATGAAAAAGTACCCCGCCCCAACCGGATACGGATCCAATATTTAGACGAAAACCTGCAGCCTCACGACGAAATTTATGAAGGTTACAAAGCCCGTGTCATCCAACACGAGTACGATCACTTAGACGGAATTCTTTTCGTAGATCATATTACCGGCATGCGTAAACAATTAATTCGTTCCAAACTAAACAAAATCAGGGATGGAAATGTTACTTGTTCGTATAAGGTAAAACGATCGAATAAGTGAAGCATCTTAAAACGGTATTTATATTATTTTTGCAGGTGGTTATTTTTACTTCCTGCCTGACAACGAAGCAAACAAATCTTTTGCAACCTCCGGGAGGAGATATTCCCCGCTATTCGCAAGCGAAGAAAATCGGGGAATATACAATCAAGCCCGGTGATGAACTGCGTGTTCAAATCTCAGTGCCCGGAGATAATTCAAAAACCGAATCGCTGTACCGGTTATTTACGATAGACGATTCAAGTGTAGATTTGGGCGATAACAAGTTACGTACATTAGCGGTATCTCCCGAAGGGAACATTTATTTTCCGTATATCGGTGATATTTATGTAGCCGGTAAAACAACGATTGACGTTCAAACGGAACTGGAAACCAGGGTCAACCGGGAAATACTCTCCGGAGAAAACTGCTTGGTGTACGTCCGGTTGGGTAACCGGTATTTCAGCGTTATCGGAGAATCGCATGCCGGCAGGTATCCTATTAATAAGGAGCAATTGACCATTTACCAGGCTTTGTCGCAAAGTATGGACGTCAATCCTTACGGAGACCGGTCGAAAGTCAAAATTATTCGCCGGACCATGGATGGCACCCTCATCAAGATTTTCGATTTAAGAAGCGCCGAAATTGTCAATTCCGAATTTTACTATGTGCAGCCCAACGATGTGATTTATATCCAGCCGTTGCCCCGTCAATTCTGGGGAGTAAATTCATTCGGATCCGTGTTTGCCATTATTACCACCGTTTCTTCGTTAGGTATTATGATTTATAACCTTGCTAAATAATGAGTTGCCTTATGAAAAATAAATCCTGTATTCTTTCCGCAGTGTGTGTGCTGGCGCTCTTGTTTTCTTCTTGTATCACCAACCGGCAAAAACTTTATTTGCAAAATGACGCAAATGGAATTCCCTACCGGAAAACTCCTTTTGAACAATACAAATTGGGAGTGAATGACGAAATTATATATTATTTGATAACGACCAGCCAGGAAACGCAATACCTCTACAATGGCAACCAACGGGCAGTCAATCAAGGTCAGATTGCTTTCCGGATTTACGACGACGGATGTGTCATTCTACCGACTATCGGTAAAGTAAAAATCGCCGGCCTGAATATCCGTGAAGCCGAAAGGGTCATCACGGAACAATTCAAAAGCATCGTAGTGGATGCCGAAGTGAAGATTGCTTTGAACAATAATTATTTTTATGTGGAAGGAAATGGCGGCAAGGGACAATTTTATGTTTATAAAGAAGACTTGAATATTTTTCAGGCCATGGCCATGGCAGGCGACATTTCTTCTACGGGAGATAAACAACACATCAAGCTAATCCGGAGAGGAGAGGATGGAATAGACCATATTAAAACATTCGACTTGCGGGAAAAAACAATTATTGGCTCCGAATATTATTATATCCGGCCGAATGATGTCATTTACATTCCGGAAAATCCGAATGCTTTCTTCCGGGTGGATTCCATTTCCAGTTTTATTTCTTTTGTAGTAGCCCCTTTATCCTTGGTAATGATGGCGCTTTCTTATTTCAAATAAATTTAATAAATTTCAAATCATGGACATCAATAAAATTACTGACCTAAATACGAATGACTCAGTTAGTCAACAGGCAATAGCAGGCTCCTCTTTTGACTTTCCCGGTTTCCTGATGAAGATTTTACGTTACTGGTATTTATTTTTGTTGGCCATCATCATCGCTCTGGGCTTAGCCTACCTGAAAAATAAATCCTGGACGCCTACCTATAAAACGGCCACGACGATTCTCCTGGAAGACAACCGGTCGGGAGTTCAGAGTAATTCCACGTCCAATTATTCATACACAGTATATACGAATCGTATTAACAACCAGATGGTTATGTACAGTTCGTACGATTTTATCTCTAAGACAGTCGATCAGTTAAACCTTACAAATGAAATCTATACAAAGGAACAATTTAAAAATAATATCCTTTTTAAAAATAACATCCTCTACAAAAATTCACCGGTAGCAATCGCCGGTAATTATGTTACAGACGGAGCGTATGGTTTGGAATTTAAGATAAACGGGGTAGATGAAAACCTGTATGAAATTTCATTTATCGGAAACGAAGAAATTCCTGCGTTCAGGCAACAGGGGAAATATGGAGAAACGACACAACATGCCTTATTCTTTTTAGAAATACAAAAGACGAATTTTTTTATTAAACCTGACTATGAAGTGTATTTCCGCTTTTTCTCAAAAGAGGACTTAATCGGTCTTTACAGCGGCCGGTTGTCTTCGCGTATTTTAATAGAAGGATCATCGGTTATCGAAGTAAGCATTACCGGAAAAGTCGCCCAAAGGGATATTGATTTCCTCAACTTATTGAACGAACAATTTTTCCGGGAAAACCTGGAACGTAAAAATGAAATGGCCGACCGTTCTATTCAATTCATCGACCGGCAAATCTCAATAATCAAAGATTCTATTGACTCTTCGGAATCCAAATTAAACACTTATCAACAATCTTCCGGATTGTATTCGCAGGATCAATCGGCCAACCTTACCAAAGTGTTGGATGATCTGGAACAAAAGAAAAATGATATCCGCTTGCGGAAAGAATACCTCAAATACTTATCCCGGTACCAATCGAATCCGGTGAATGAATTATTGACGGATCCATCCGCTTTCCAGATTTCCAGTCCGCAACTAAGCGCCTATATCGAACAGTATAATATGCTGGCCCTCGAAATGAGAACCCTGGGAAGCAGCAGTCCCATTTATTCTAAAAACTTAAAGACAATGGAAGACCTGAGATACAGCATCCGCGATGCAATCAAGGCCATGAATTCCGTTATTGCATTGGAAGAAAAAGATATAACTCAACGTTACAACAAGGCTTACAATGAACTTTCCAATTTACCGCAACAGGAAAGAGAGTTATTGACTCATGAAAGAGATTTTAAAATCAATGATAATTATTACACCTATTTATTACAAAAACGAACGGAAAGCCAGTTGCAAAAAGCGTCCAACATTCCGGATAACCTGATTATAGACAAACCGAGAGTCGTGGGGGTTATCAATGGCGGGGAGATGCGGAACACGTATATGCTTTATCTTCTCATCGGATTGTTGATTCCGCTCATTTATATCGCTTGTAAAGAATACCTCTTCAAATTTACCGTTCAATCGCGGGAGGATGTAGAGAGGATAACCAAACTCCCCCTGATTGGCACCATCGAACATTCCAAGAAAAAAGAACAAATGGTAGTGCTTACGCATCCCCGTTCCAGTTTTACCGAAAGTTTCCGGAGCCTTCGTTCCCGGATGGAATACTTAGTGGGAAAGGTGGACCCGGTATCCATGCTGGTTACATCGACAGAACCGCAAGACGGGAAAACATTCGTTGCACTCAATTTAGCCTCTATTTACCAAATAGACAATAAAAAGGTGATTATCGTGGATTTTGATATGTATCATCCGGCATTATCCAAATCAATCGGATTGGATGCAAATAAGGGACTGTCCGATTATTTGAATGGTGAAGCTGATTTGGATGAAGTAATTGTAACTACGGACTGTGGGTTTGACGTATTGCCGGCGGGTTCTATTCCGCCCAATCCCAGTGAACTGATACGGACACCCAAATCCAAAGAAATTGTTAAACTGCTTTATGCCCAATACGATTACGTACTGCTGGACGGCGGCCCGGTCGGATTAGTTTCCGACACTTACCAGTTGGCTCAATTGGTAGATATAGTGCTCTTTGTGGTACGGAACGAAAAGACAAACAAGAACTTCCTCAAATACACCGTCAAAGAACTCCGGGAAGACGGTATTGACAACATGGCTGTTGTATATAATGATGTGAAGTCAAAGGGTCGTTACGGTAATAAAAAATATGCCGGAAAAAACAATTACTATCAAAAACACAAAGATTACTACTACAATGAGTGAATCGCGGGCTTTTCAATTGATTATTCGTTTTAAAACCGGTCGTAAGAAATTATTTTTATATACGCTATTCCCGATCCTTTGTTTATTGGCATAATAATAACAATAGCCATAGTCCGGGATACGTTTGGCTCTATTCAAGGGCCATTCAATAACAGCTCCTAAGAAATCAGCCAATTGGCTACGGAAATCAATGATCCGGTCTTTTTCAATCCAGGGTTGGGTGAGTTTATCCAGGTAAGCCTCCGCATCCGTATCCAAACGGATAATTTCTTCAATAGCTTCCTCCATTGACTGATAATCCGGTACATTGATAAAAGATTTTGTGTTGAAATCGTTCTCCACATCTGGATTGCCCCAATAGACCGGCAATGAATTTACCCGCATCGGATCGACTAATTTTTCAGTAGTGTAACCCGGAACGGAGCTATTCTCAAAAGCAATCGTAAATTTATAATCCTTGATAAAATCAATTTTATCGGCCACCGGCCCGCCAATGTTATTCAGGTATTTTCCACCGGAATCTACTTTTTTGTATTGGGACAAACGATGAAAAAATTCCTCCCGGATGGGGTCGGCTTTTTGTTTATTGGAATACACAAAATTGCAAAATTTCCGATGGGTATATGGTTGTTGTAGAGACGCGGTTAACCGCGTCTCTACGAGGATATCCTCGTAGCCGTCAGATAATGCATATAAAGGCAGGCGAAAATACCGGTCTTCCAAATTCCATTGGACGCCGCCGATTCCATAATCACAGAGATTGAAATCCGGAATATCATTTTCGCCCGTGAAATAGATTTTTATGGCATTTTTATATCGGAAATGATCATTCCCGTATAAGGAATAAAATAGATAATCCGGATGGTGCGGATCAATAATTACCTGATATTGATTTTTCAAGGCAGATAAAATAAAATTATCTTCGATCTGAAATCCTTTCCAGAAATCCACAAAATAGATTCGTATCTCTCTCATAATTTGTACTTTATATAGATGGCAATTGACAATAGGATTTCTTTCCAAAAGGTAACAAACGATTTTCGTCTTTCCGTCCAAACATTTTCGTTGAAAAGTATATCTAATTTTTTCTTTTGTTTCAAAACATATTCTTTATCAAAATCATTTTTAACAAGCGTTTTGATAAAAAATATCCGTAAATTCTCTAAGTAAGGATAAATAAATGTATGTGTATCAAATAAATTGCTTTGTCTGGCCAACCGGATTATTTTTTCCAACACAAGATAAAAACTATCTATATTCCGGGGAGATTTTTTTTGTGTAATGGAATTGGTTTGAATATGATAGATATAAGTCGGAGTATGAGTTACAGCCATGGATTGCGCCGCCAAAGCCAATTGAAACGACCACAACGTATCTTCGTGTACAATCCCTTCTGCAAACCAAGCTTTTTTTTCCGAGAAAATACTTCGTTTAACCAATTTATTACAAGCCATTTCGTACCATTTTTTCGTTAGAAAAGAGTCCAGGATAAAGTCATTCCCCTGATAAATCCCGTTTTCCAACAATAAAAGAGGATAGGCTTTCCGTTTATTTCCAATTACAGTTATTTCGCCAATTACAAAATCAATATCTTGGTCGCCAATAGCCGAAACAAGGGTTTCAATGCAATCGGACGCCAGTTCATCATCACTATCCAAAAAGAAAATATATTCGCCGGATGAAGCTTTGACTCCCGTATTCCGCGCCGCAGATAATCCTTTGTTTTCCGAATGACGGACGATTTTTACCGCTTCTTGCCGGGGATGATTGTGCAGGATTTTTTCCACAATCTCCATGCTGTTATCCGGAGTCGCATCATCGACCAAAATGTATTCAATACCGGAATAGGTCTGATTGAAAGCCGAATACAGACACCGCTCTATAAATTGGGATACATTATATACAGGTATGATAATCGATACTTTCATAGATTCTTTATTTACCAGATTTGCCATTGTTCTAAATCCACTCCAAATGCCGTTCCGGCAGGCATCCGCATACCTAAATACATTCCGGGATTGGAACTGAAAGTTCCGACAAAGATATTGGATTTACTTAAAATATCCATAGAAGCCAGCAGATTTTCATGCGATTCCCGAATAAATCCTGTGTCCTTTTTTTGAAAATCGGTATGAAAATAACCTCTTTCCTCTTTTTTGCACAAAGTGTAAACCGTCCAAACTTTCATTTGGCTCCGGAAGTCCTCAATAATCCGGTAATCGTCCGTCAACACAAAGGCATTGGGGGTTGGAGAATAGCGTTGCGCCTTCTCCGTATATTTGGCAACATCCAATAAGGCGGCTTCCTTGGATTTGTCCCCGCTCCGGATATGAAATCCGGTGTAATTTTCGGGAAGATGCAGTGAAGTAATCAATTGTTCCACTTTATGTTGGGTTTGCGGGTTGTATCGCCAGGTCAAATCAATCAACGTCCGGCAAGCATCCTGTAAACTTCCGTCAATACCCACTTCCGGAATATAAAAATGTGTTTGCTCCAACTGCCGGTTCCTTGCCTGATTCATAACTTCAAAAGTCAGCAAAGAATTTCTATTAAACAGATGATAAATAATAACTTGCGGCCTCCATTTCTTAAAAATGCCCGGATACCTGAAATTATATTTCGCATGAAAACGACTGTCTTCTTCTTCGCAAAACGGCAAAAAATAGTCCGTCCAACCTTTATCATACCCAAAATTGGCATCTTTCGAATAAAGTGTAAATTTTATTTTGTTTTCCAAACAATAAAGCAGGGCTAAAATCATATTATTATATTCCGAAAAAAATCCGGCATCCGCGCCCAGATGGAAAACCAATTTCTTTTGAAACGAATTATTTAATGCATTATATTGTTCAATCAATTCTCTCATAATGATTTAGTGCTTTTTTAAAAGTGAGAATAAATTTTCAACACCATCAAGCAACATTTGAATAAGAGAGGATATTTCCGCAATTGGGCAAAACCGGTAAACAAACCGCATTCGCGTAATAACCGTTTATTTTCGTCCAATGCCAAACGGTTTAGTTCAGCGGTAGATAGACCGTCTTCCGAAAAATAAGTAATAAATCGCGGGACAAATTGAAAGCGCACACCGGCTTTTATCAATTCGGCAAACAGTTTATAATCGGCTGAAATTTTGTAAGACAAATCAAATTTATAGCCTGAATCAAAAAGTGATTTGTTATAAAAAGTGGCCGGTTGCGCCACCGGACAGCCAAAAAGTACATTCAATTTCAACTTGTTTTCTTTGATGTCGAACATTACACTGTCCTTCCACCGGTTGAATTTGATGACCCGGCCATATACAATGGCATGCCGTTCATCCAATTCAGGGCGTATATTTTCCAGTACCTGATTATGGGCATAAAAATCATCACTATTCAAAAAATGAATCCACGATTGTGTGGCCAAGCCAAGCCCTTTATTCATAGCATCGTAAAGTCCGGCATCTTTTTCGGAAACGGTTACAAAATGAACTCCTTTTCCTTCAAACAACGGTTTGTATTGGTTTACAATTTCGATTGTCGTGTCGGAGGAGGCGCCGTCTATCAGGATGTATTCTTCCGGCAAACAAGTCTGATTGAGAACCGATTGGAAAGTCCTTTCAATCGTTTTTCCCGAATTATAACAAATGGTAATTACTGAAATCATACATTCCTTTTTATTTTAATTTGAAGACAACTATTTTTTGTTGTACACTTAGAATAAATTGAAGAAAAGACAAAATGTATTCCTGAAATTTTGTTTTATGAAGATTATGTATTCCTAATTTAAAATAAATATTTTCTTCAAATATCCTAAATTTACTTAGATCATACCGGACACCTGTTGTCCCTGATTGTCCTATCACTATAGGATACTTATGAAATGTTTTAATATCCTTACAATCTTTTAATGCTTTATAAAAAGCATGTTCCATAAAAAATTCATCTTTATCCGATACTGTTTTATATACATGCATCAATTCCTTTTTATATAAATCAATATTTACTCTATAAAAAAATGTCTCAATATAGTTCCTGGCGCTTCTTACTTTTTGAGGAGGCTGTAAAACAAATAAATTCTCCGGTAGATTTTTAATTACTAAAGAATCAAAATTAGTAATAATCAATCTTCCTGTTAATTTATAAAAACAAGTATCAGTATGGATTAATTTACTATTGTTGAGTATATATTCAATAATCTCTCCTTCTCCGTAGCCTTTTCCATACCTTTCTATAGAAGTATAATCGCCCTGAAAAGAAAATATCTCAATATTTTTATTCCCAACTTTGGCCAATTCAAATAAATTTGAATAGTCATATTTATAGTCTGTATTGTCACAAAATATGATGTTTTTAATACTTTTGTAATTTTGTATAGCATATTTAATACTATATAAATATTGCTCAAGGCGATTATTCAAATCAACCAATGCGGTAGGAAAGACATTAAAATTTCGTATATCTATAGCACCTGTTATGATTAATGTATGTATTTGGGGGTTCATCAATCTCGTATTCTATTTTTTAATAAATAATTCAGACTCTCTTTAAATATCACCGACTTGCTCATTTTCATGACACCCAGATAAAGAATGCCCGAAATAACTATTTTAGCCATAAGTACTATCGTTGGATTAGCCAAATTTCTCGTAATCAACCAAGTAACAAAAAAACAAGCGAGCGTAATCAACAAATACGGTAAAATATCTTTTAAAACATCCCTCAACCGCAAACCGATTAAACGATGTACGTAAAAGTGCCAAATGCCCAATCCTACGAAATTCACCGCGAGATATCCCCTGAACATGGGAAGAATGCCGTGCGAATACAAACAAGCGACTGCAAGTAATTGCAACACAATAATGACAATGGAGCCATTCATATAGATATTGGATTTTCCATGTGTATAAATCAAATGGGTGTAATACGTATTCAAAAATACGATAGAACCCCAAACACAAAATAATTGCAGAAAAGGCACACTCGGCAACCATTTTTCACCGGTAACGACCAATATAAATTCCGGCCCGATAAAAGCCAAACCCAACATCAACGGAAAGGAAACAAAAGCGCCGAAACGGATTAATTTACGCAAAGCATGCGCTTGCCGTTTTTTATCATCCTGAAGATGCACCAATACCGGTTGAGTTACATACGTCATCATGCCATTGATACATTGCGTACCCATACCCATCCATTTTTGTCCGTTGCTATAATAACCCACTTGTGCTTTGGTATAAAATTTCCCCAATATCATAGAAAAAATATTACCGCTGATTTGTTGCAAGACATTTGTAAAAATCAATTTGATACTGAAAGAAAACATCTGTTTCAAAGGAGCGAAGTTGATCTGCAAAGTCGGTTTCCAAGGTGCAAAAACAAGCCGGAGACCGGTAATCAAACTAATGTGCAACAGGGTTTGCAACGCTAAGGCCCAATAAGAAAATCCGCTGATTGCCAATAGAATACCTGCCACACTCGCAATGAATAAAGAACTCATTTCCATGATGGCTTGTTGACGGGTCATCATCTTTTTAAACAGAACCGTATAAGAAGAAATTCCCAATCCGTTGATAAAAAATCCAAGAAAAACGACACGCGACAAGGCGGTTAATTCGGGATAACCGTAGAATTTGGCTATCAACGGAGCGCAAAAAAACAAGATCGCATATAAAAGAAGTCCAAAGAAAAAGTAAAACCAGAAAACTGCGTTGTAATCATCGTGCGTGGCATCCCGTTTATTGGTCAATGCCACGGAAAAACCTGTAGAGATAATCGTCATCGCAATGCCGGTAAAAATACTCAACATCCCCACAATGCCGTAATCATCGACATTCAAAAGCCGCAACATGAAGATACCGAATACGGCACCCATCAACTGCTGAACGCCATTGCTAAGGCCGCCCCAAAAAAGGCCTTTCGCGGTTTTTTGTTTGAGGGAAACTTCTGCCATTCGTATATCAAATTTTTCTTCGAATAATCATATACATATTTTGTGTGCTACAGTACTTCTCCTTTCCGATAAGACTCATACAAATAACCCGGATTCTCATAATACAGACTACTGTTAAAATTTTCTATCTTGCGAGATAGCCAAGAATTATAAACCTCTATCAGCGTTTCTATTGGCTCTTTGCCCTGTTCATTGCAGACATCAACAATGAGACGTTTATAAACTTTTCCTATATCCCAATGACTTGGGATCAGATATTGACCGTCAGCCACATTATCAAATACTCCCGTTTCAATCGAATAAGTTGTGATTAGTTCATCCGTTATTTTATCCATATTCTCACTATGGTAAATGTCGGCTAAGTCGTAGAGGTGCTGTAGCTTCTCTTTCCCTATCGCATTCACCACAACATTCCGATGATTTTTTGTTTTTCTCCCAACATACTCAATCAAGCTACAAACAAAGAATAGATCATTATATTCTTTTTTTTCTCTCCCGTTCATTTTTTAACCTCCTCTTTTTTGATAAACTCTATACATTTTAAGGCATCTTTTGTACATAAATTGATTTGATGTGTTGGATGTTTAAATTTTGCCAATACCCAAAACTGCTCCTTTGTAATCACACCACTGATGTAATCAGAAATATAGTTATAGATTTGATCGTTTGCCATCGCCCCAATCACAATGTCGTAGTTATGTTTGACACCATTACGGCAATTCACAATAAACTCCAACCATTCGTCAGTCATTTCGATAAAATGAAGTATATTCAGATTATTAGCCATTTGAAAATTATAGAAACTAATTGTTGGCGTATCATAACGTTTTGCCCAACGTTCGGCTTGTTCCTTTATTCCGGTGCAATAAAATCCCGTTCCAAAATCCTTAGTATATTTCCCTTCTATGATTTTAGGAGTTTCTATCGAACAATATCCACCATGATATATTTCCATAAAAAATTATATTTTATTTCCTGATAAATTTGTCCCCAGTTCATTTTCCTTTCACAATCCGCTTAATATCATTCAATTTATTCAGCGCTTCCACCGGCGTCAGATTATTGACATCCAGACTGTTTATCTCATCCCGGATTTGCGAAAGCACCGGATCGTCCAATTGGAAGAAACTCATCTGATAGCCTTCCCTCTCGGTCGAAATCTTGCTCATGGGTTTGGCAATGCCGTTTTTCCGGTTATCCGCTTCCAGCTGGGAAAGAATTTCGTTGCCTCTTTTGACGATGCTTTGAGGCATCCCGGCCATTTTTGCTACGTGAATACCAAAACTGTGTTCGCTTCCGCCTTTCACTAATTTCCGCATGAAGATGACTTTATTATCCACTTCTTTTACGGAAACATTGTAATTTTTGATTCGCTTGAACGTTTTCTCCATTTCATTCAATTCATGATAATGGGTGGCAAAAAGCGTTTTGGCATGTCCGCGGGGATGCTCATGGATGTATTCGACAATCGCCCAGGCAATTGAAATCCCGTCGTAAGTAGAAGTGCCCCGTCCCAATTCATCAAAAAGAATCAGGCTCCGGTCGGAAAGGTTGTTCAGGATATCCGCCGCTTCGTTCATTTCCACCATAAAAGTAGATTCGCCCAACGAAATATTGTCGCTGGCGCCCACCCGCGTAAATATCTTATCGACCAACCCGATTTTGGCCGATTCGGCCGGAACGAACGAACCGATTTGAGCCATCAGCGTAATCAACGCCGTTTGACGCAACAAAGCCGACTTACCGGCCATGTTAGGCCCGGTAATAATGATAATCTGCTGAGTCTTATCGTCTAAATAGACATCGTTGGGAATGTAGGACTCACCGGGAGGCAATTGCGTTTCAATCACCGGATGGCGTCCGTTTTTAATGTCGATGATTTTGCTGTCGTCTATCTGCGGGCGAATGTATTTATTGCGTTCGGCCACTTTGGCAAAAGAAAGCAAACAATCGATCTGGGCAATGAGGTTGGCATTTGTTTGAATCGGAGCGATATATTCCATCAATTCCAATACCAATTCATTGAATAATTTGGACTCCAAAGCCGCAATTTTATCTTCGGCGCCCAGGATTTTTTCTTCATACACCTTGAGTTCTTCCGTAATGTACCGCTCGGCATTCACCAAGGTTTGTTTGCGAATCCAAGTGGACGGAACTTTATCTTTATGCGTATGACGAACCTCGATGTAATAACCGAAAACATTGTTGTAACTCACTTTCAACGAAGGGATACCGGTTTGTTCGCTTTCCCGCTGCTGAATCTGAAGCAAATAATCTTTTCCCGAATAAGCAATCCGGCGCAACTCGTCCAATTCGGCATGGATACCATTGGCCATGACATTGCCCTTATTCAACAACACCGGAGGGTCGGGCGTCAATTCGTGTTGAATCCGGTCGCGGATGATCGAACAAAGGTTCAGCTGTTCGCCCATCCGTTTCAAACTCGGTTCATCGGCATTCAGACAAGCCTCTTTGACAGGTGCAATCGCATTCAAAGCGACTTTCAATTGCACCACTTCCCGCGGATTGACCCGTCCGACCGCCACTTTGGAAATAATCCGTTCCAAATCGCCAACCAAGCTGAGTTGCTGTTCCAACAATTCTTTCAACTCCGGTTTCCGGAAAAAATATTCTACAACAGCCAAACGGTCTTCTATCAGTTTGACTTCTTTCAAGGGAAAAACCATCCAACGTTTCAACATGCGCGCGCCCATCGGCGTAATCGTTCTGTCCAAGACATCCAAAAGGGGTTTGCCGCCTTCGTTCATCGTATCCAACAGTTCCAAACTGCGAACGGTAAACTTATCCAAACGGACATAACGGTCTTCTTCAATCCGCGACAAAGCCGTAATATGAGCGGTCTGCGTATGTTGCGTCAAATCCAAATAATGCAAAATCGCCCCGGCGGCTACAATCCCGTTGGTCAGATGTTGCACGCCATAGCCTTTGAGGTTTTTGGTTTGAAACTGCTTCAGCAAACGTTCTTTAGCGGTATCTTCCGTAAAAATCCAATCTTCCATTTCGAAAGTCAGCCATTTACTGCCGAAAGCCTCCTCAAAGGGTTTGCGTTTGCTCCGTTCCAGAAGGATTTCTTTGGGCGCAAAATTGTTGAGTAATTTATCAATATAATTGGGAATCCCTTCGGCAGTCAAAAATTCGCCCGTAGAAATATCAAAAAAGGATACCCCACAACTGTTTTTATTGAAATGAACGGCAGCAAGGAAATTATTTTCCTTGTGGTTCAATACATTATCATTGATGGAAACCCCGGGCGTCACCAATTCGGTAATTCCCCGCTTCACTATTTTCTTGGTCAATTTGGGGTCTTCTAATTGGTCGCAAATAGCAACCCGTCTCCCGGCGCGAACTAATTTAGGCAAATACGTATCCAGCGCATGATGCGGAAAACCGGCTAATTCCACAAATTGGGCGGAACCGTTGGCTCTGCGGGTTAAGGTGATTCCCAATATCTCCGAAGCAGCAATGGCATCGTCTGAAAAAGTTTCGTAAAAGTCGCCCACCCGGAACAGTAAAATAGCATCGGGATGTTTGGATTTAATCTCGAAATATTGCTTCATCAAAGGAGTTTCAACAATTTCTTTTGCCATACAATAATGTGCTAATGTGATGATATGCCAATGCGCCAATAAAAGTGTATTTTGGCACATTAATCTTGCAAAGGTAACTTTTTTTATCTAAATATTTGCAATCCACTTCAAGCAAACCGGCTTATCTACAACAATCTCTTTTCCTGTGAATTGCAGTAATCCGGTTTCGGGATTAATTGTGAAAATTTGCACTGTATGGCTATCGCGATTGGCGCACAACAGGAATTTCCCGTTAGGAGAGATAAGAAAATTCCGCGGATGAATACCGGTTTCCTGATAGCCGGTTTTTGTCAATATTCCGGTTTCAGGATGGACGGAGAAAATAGCGATTCCGTCTGCTTTCAGGCGATTGGAAGCATACAAAAACCGGCCGTCGGGAGTCAAGTGAATATCTGCGCTGCCCTTCTCCCCTACCCCGGGAGTTGTGTCGGAAGCAATGTATTGAATGTTTGACCGGATACCCTCATTGTATTCAAATGCGGCAACAGTTCCCGCTAATTCATTGATACTGTAAATAAATTTTTCATCGGGGGAAAATGCCAAATGACGCGGGCCGGAACCGGATTTCAGTTCTACCGTACTATTAACAGTCTCATAAAGACGTGCTTCATCATCCTTGCCGGCTACAATGAATGTATAAATTTTGTCCTTGCCTAAGTCGGTAGCATAAAGGTATTTCCCATCGGGCGAAAATACAACCGTATGAATATGGGACGGAACAAGATCGCCTTCCTTGGAAAAATCAATCTTCTGGGAAAGCGGTTCAATACATCCTTTCCGGCTCAAAGGAAAAACAGAGATATTACCACCGCTGTAATTCGCTGTGACAATGAATGTAGCTTCTTTATTTATATTGATATAACAAGGATCGGCGCCTTCGGTAAATTGATAATTGATCAGGCTCAAGGTCCCGGTCGTTTTATCGAAAGTAAAGGAACTGACCGCTCCGTTGCCGGTTTCATTAACGGAATAAATGAATTGTTCATCGGGCGAAACCACCAAATACGAAGGGTTGACAACCCCTTTTACATCGCTGACATATTCAAAATCACCGGTCCGGCTTTCAAAATTGTAAACGGAAATTCCCGGAGTCGTTCCGTCGGAATACGAACCGACGATAAGGTACAATGGACTATCTACTTCATTTACAACCGGTTTTTCCTTAGGAGAAGTACAAGCAAACAAGCACAAGGTAAAAACAAATAGTACAATTCGATTTGAATACATTATCTTATTATGCTAATTTTATTTTCCCTTCGCGAACTTGTTTCATAAATTCACGTTGCTCATCTAATGTCATATTCTCCATGTGTTTGGCAAGTTTCATTTTGATTGCCCTGAAGAATTCAACTGTGTCAAATTTCTTTTCAACTTTCGTTTTCATATTTCAAAAATTCTAAAGGTGTTCTAATATCAATTAACGGATATCCAAGACGAATATTTATCGAATTAAACAATTTAATTTTATCAAAATTTACAATATGTTTAAAATTCCAACTAACCAAGCAATCCAATCGATTAACTGATGCGATTGCAATATGATAGGCATCATTCCGACTTGCTTTTCCTAATGCTTTCTCTCTAATATATGTTTCTGCTAACGTTTTAGCTTCGTCATCAAGTATCACATATTTATAACAGTCATCAGGTATAAAATTTTTCAATTTCCTGATTTTTTCCGGAGCAAGTGATAACTCAGTATCGTTTACTTCCGAAAAATAAATATCAAAATCCTTATCTATAATACGCTTGAAAAGCTGCTTAGTAGCTTCCTCAAACTCAACATCGTAATAACCACCTATCACAGATGTATCTATATAAATCCGTTGTTTCATAATATGACTTGATTAAATACGTTTAGGCAAAGATACGTTTTTTCTTTCAAACGACTTCTATTTTTCAAATAAATAGTAATGGGAAAAACAAAATTTTAGTTCAATTAGCCCCCTATTTGTTTTTTTGGATAAGTCGATAATAGTTAATTTTTGGTAATTCCTTGGTTTATATGAAAAAAGATAGTACTTTTGCCAATTAAATAAACAAAAAAAGCGTTTATTACAAAATAGAAAAGAGTATATAAAGACATAATTCATTAAAAGAAAAGCGTTTAGCTTTTATTCTTGATTTCAGAAATCTAGACAATTTCAGTAATACCAAGAATAAGTTAGTAAACGTCCGCGTTCGTTCGTGGGCTAAACTTATTTGGTATTACGGGTAGTCTAGAACCTCTGAAAACAAATAAAGTTTAAGTCCCACGTTTTTTATTTTAAATAACTGCTTCCCAGGGACTTGGAGGCATTACTAATTCTACAAATATGCAGAACAAGTCCGGTGTGTTTCAGCAAACACATAGTACACTTTACATAAAAACATAGGAAATTGGACGGGCGTAGTGGTTCAATGGTTTTTCACTCTCATTTTTAGCCGGTTGAACGCGTCCGCCATCCCCGCAGGATAAGAGCATCCATCGTTTCATGATGTCTCAGTCGTATAAATTTAAATCTATTGATGGACTGCTCTTTCCTGTTCGGAATACAAATTTAAAAATCAGATAAAAAATAGCTAAGTATGTTTAAGAAAATTGGGAAAATGATTAAAAAATGGTTTCGTAAATGGCATTGGGGGAAGGGATATTTTGATAATCCCCGTGTGGATTTAGGAAGCCGTAAATGAAACAGAGTGAAGGCAACTATTTTTCTCATGTCTATATAATTAATATAAATTTATCGGTTGTCTTGCCCTTTATTGTTATGAACTATTAATAAATTTATAAATTCAATGAAAATGAAAAAAAATCTTTTTTTAATGCTGACACTCATCGTTTTGAGTGTAGCAAGTGTAAAAGCGCAAGTGAACATCGGTAGCGATGCGAATCCGCATTCCGGTGCAGTATTGGACTTATCCCAATTACCCACGGGAAAAGAACTTGGATTGTTGTTGCCGAATGTGGCCCTCAATGCAGTTTTGACTGAATTTGTATTGCCTCTTACGGATCCTTCCACAAAAGCCAATGCTACCGGTATGATGGTTTACAATACCAACCCAGAGCTTTCCGGTGGAGTTGGTGTTTATGTATGGAATGGTGAGGAATGGAAAAATGTGAATGTAGGTGGTAGCGGTAGCACCGGCGGCACCGGCGATGACACTTACAATCCGGGTAATTATCCGAAAGATCCTCCAACAGGTATTACGTTGACTTTAACCGGTACCACCTGTTACGATGTGAGGACTACATTGGATCCTTATGCAACCTGCTATTTAGCCGTAGAAGGAGCTAAGTCGGTCGATAAGGTTACCTGGTTTATTAGTGATCCCAATGGAGTACAATCGGAAGATTCAAATCCCAGCGGTTATTTAGCGAATTTGACATTGAAACCGCAAGGAGCGGTATTGGCTCTGGCAAATGGAAACGGAGGTACGGTGCAAATTATCGTCACGGCCTACATAGATGTGACTCGTTCGGACGACTCTAAAGCAAAAACGTCTATCTCCAAGACCATAAAATTCAAAAACACCGATTGTTGTGATGGCGTTATTGTTTTTAACGCGGCGTTTGACTATGAAGATGGTACGCCGGGGTATATCTCCAGGACAAGCGGTATCACAATCAGTAATACAACTGACCATCCTCTGATTCCGAATAATGGAACTTTCAAGTCGTATTCGGCTGGTGACTTGTGCGTGTACAAAAATATGGGTCCAGCGAGCCAAACCTGGGCAGCAGCAGTGATGGGTTGCATGGGTGGTACAGGCGCGGACGGAGACGGAACAAGTGGCTGGTATTTGCCTAATAAACGCGAAGTTGACCAAATTTACACGGCTCTTGGAGGGTTACAGTCGCTAGTAAGCTCGTATTCGTGGTCTAACTTGTTGACGAATGGCCAGATCGTGGCCGCGAGCCCTGTGAACATGCCGGGTTTGGGCAATTACTTGTGGGCCAGTGACGAGCTTAGCGCAACTCAAGCGGCTTCGCTATTCCCAATCTCAAGCTATGCGTGGGGCCAAGCTAATAGTAAGGGTAGTACCTCGATTAAATTTTCGAGCACGACAACGTACTATCCTACACAATATCGTTGCGTGAAACGCTTATAGCAGCCTTATAATGAATAGAAAAAATTTAAAAAGCAACAGTTTATGACTTTTGAGAATTCAAAAGTTTGGCAAGTTACGCCGGTAACACAACAAGATTGAAAGATTACACCTATAGTTTTAAAAAGAAAGGCTATGCCGGCAACTAATTCGTTTTAGAAAAGGGGTTTGCGTTTTCTTTGGTATCGAAGAGAGAAACGCAAGCCCTCTTTTTTATTCAAATTCCACTACCGTGATGCCTGCGCCGCCAAATTGCACGTGTTCATCCTGAAAGTGTTTGACTCCCGGCGCTACCCGCAAATACTCGCGAATAATCTGCCGCAAAGCGCCCGTACCTGTCCCGTGTAAGATACGCACGCGGCCTACGTTGCATTGTACCGCATCGTCGATATAGTAGGTGACTGCCTGTAAAGCCTCTTCGCCCCGCATGCCCCGTACATCTATCTCCGGCTTGAAATTCAATTTCTTTTCCGACATCGTATCGGAACTGTTGGCGGAAATGACTTGCATTTTGGGCGTTTCTTTTTTCAGCTGGTTGTTGCTCACTTTTTCCAACTGGTCGAGTTTGGTTGAAGTTTTCAGTGCGCCGAAAGCTACGGTTACGTTTTTGCCTTTTATCTCCAATACCTGTCCGGCTGTGTGCTGGCCTTTTATCCGTACCGTATCTCCTACTGCAATCTCTGCATTGCTGTCATTGCGGGCTTGACCCGCAATCTCCTGATTAACCGTTTTTCGATGAATTGGATAAGGGCGTTTAACGCTGCTCTTGGGATTGCGGGTCAAGCCCGCAATGACAGGTAAATCGGAAGAATCTTGCAACGATTGCTTGAAATCTTCCAGGGTCTTGCGGGCTTCTTTCGTCTTTTCTTTTTCCGCCTGCGCTTCCCGTATTTCCCGGATGGTATTTTCAATTTTGGCGTTGGTCTCTGCAATCAACCGTCCGGCCTCCGCTTGGGCTTTGGCTTTGATTTCCTTGCGTTCGTTTTCTATTTTCTCCCAATCGGTTTTGTAGCGTTCCGTCAATTCTTCCAAGCGTTTTTCCTGTTGGCGGATGTTTTGCCGTTTGGATTCCCAATACCGTTTGTCGCGGACAATATCCTGCAAATATTTGTCCATATCAATATAATCCTGCCCGACTTTTTCGGAGGCTTCGGCAATGACATCTTCGGGCAAACCGATTTTCCGCGCAATTTCAATGGCAAACGAACTTCCCGGATTGCCGATAGAAAGCTTAAACAACGGCTGCATCTCGTGCCGGTCGTACAGCATCGCTCCATTGACTACTCCCTCGTGGTCTTCGGCAAAGGTTTTCAAGTTCTGGTAATGCGTTGTG
Source organism: Candidatus Symbiothrix sp. (assembly GCA_031261295.1). GTDB lineage: Bacteria > Bacteroidota > Bacteroidia > Bacteroidales > Azobacteroidaceae > Azobacteroides. The sequence continues at coordinate 88,181 of JAISKT010000203.1, forward strand.
ATAATACCGAAACTTTGTTTATCGTTGAACCGGTGCAACAAGGCTTCCGCAATGGCTCCCCCGATTTGCGGTTCGGTACCTCCGCCAAATTCATCAATCAGTATTAAGGATTTCGGCCCGGCATTTTTCACCATGAATTTCATGTTGGTCAGGTGCGAACTGTAAGTGGACAAATCATTTTCAATGGATTGTTCATCCCCGATATCCAAGAACAAATCCTTGAAAATCCCTGTTTTGGAACGTTCGCTGATCGGAATCAGCAGACCCGATTGCAGCATGTATTGCAGCAAACCTACTGTTTTGAGCAACACGGATTTCCCCCCTGCATTGGGGCCGGAAATGACTAAAATCCGACAGCCTCTCCCCCCAGCCCCCTCTCCACAAGAGAGGAGGTGGCTGGCGCCAGCAGCTCCCCTCTCTGGTGGAGAGGGGCGGGGGGAAGAGGCTGTTAATTCAATATCTAACGGAACGACCGGTTTGTTTTGTTTCCGATGCGAAAGATACAGCAGCGGATGAATGGCGCGAATCCAATCCATTATCTGTTGGTCTTCGATGGGCGGAAGAATGGCTTCGATATCCAAACCGAACAGCGCTTTGGCCCGGATAAAATCTATTTCGGCAAGGAACAGATAGGAATGCAGTATCTCCGGTATTTCGGGACGTATCCGGTTGGTGAAAGCGGTCAGGATACGGATGATTTCCCGTTTTTCTTCGCTTTCCAATTCGCGGATTTTATTGTTGGCTTCCACCACTTCGGCCGGTTCGATAAAAACCGTTTTGCCGGTGGCCGATTCATCGTGGACGATTCCTTTCAGCTTGCGTTTGAATGCCGGAGAAATGGGGATTACCAAACGTCCGTCTCGCATAGTCGGCGCCACGTCTTTGTCCACCAATCCTTCCGATTGGGCTGTCCGCAAAATACTGTTCAATGTTTTGGAAATTCCGTTGATGGTCTGAGTCAGTTGCCGCCGGATAGCGCCCAATTCGGGAGAAGCGCTGTCTTTGACCTGGCCGAATTTATCTAAAATAGCATCTATTTGGCGAGTCAATTGCGGAAAAGAAGCGACATCCGCAGCCAATTCCTGCAAATGCGGGTAAGCATTGCTTTCTTCTTCCCGTTTGAGCTGAAAAAAACGAACGATCTCGTTGATTGTTTCTAATGAACGGCGAATATCAAACAGTTCTTTTTCAATTAAGTAAGTGCCTTCAATACGAATTTTCTTCAAGGCTTCGCGGACATCCAAAAAATAGTTGGCCGGAAAATTATCTTCTTCCTGAATAATCCGGGTAAATTCCTGCGTTTGATACAATTGCTTGCGGACAAATTCATAATTGGAAGAAAAAGCCATTTCAGCTACTTTTTCTTCACCCAAGGGAGATAAGCATCGAGCCGAAACCAATTCCCGTATCTTATCAAAACCAATCTTTTGTTCGAAATTCTCCGGATATATCATATAATCTTTATACTGTTGAAAAACGTCATTTCGAGCGTAGCGAGAAATCTAAAGCTCAGCCGTAGGGCCTACGGAACAGATTAGATTTCTCGCTACGCTCGAAATGACGGGAGAGCAAACTAAAATTCCTTTCCGGCCCGCAGCGCCTTCAGGTTTGTCTCTACTACTTCTTCGCCTTTCCGCCCGAATATCTGCCGGAGACCGTTTTCCAATTTGGAAAAATCAATTCCGATATAGGGGGAAGCGGCGCCCAATAAAACCACATTTCCCGAACGGGGAGCGCCTAAATCTTTGGCGATTTGATCTACATTCAGCACTACTTTATGCGGCAGTTTGTCGTATTCGGCCTTTATCTTTTCCATTTCCGGATAATTGGGAATGTTTTCAAAAGGCTCGGAATTAGTCACTATCCAACCGTCTTTTTTCAGATAAGGCAGATAACGCAACGCTTCCATCGGTTCGAGGGAAATGATGATGTCTGCATTTCCCAATGGGATCAAATCGGAAGCGATGGGGGTATCGCTGAGCCGCAAATGCGATTGAACATCGCCGCCCCGCTGACTCATTCCATGCACTTCGGCCTGTTTCATGAACAGTCCGTCTTCCAAAGCCGCTTTTCCAATCACTGCCGCAACGGACAATATTCCTTGTCCGCCCACTCCTGCTAATATAATGTCTGTTTTCATTCCCTTCATTTTTTCATTTTCTTCATTTCTTTCACTTTTCTCGCATGTGTCTGGATACATTCCCGGCAAGGAACGATAACGGAAACACCCGGGTATTCGATTTCCGCCCGGATCATCGCCTTCATTTCCTCGTAGTTCTTTTTCAATGGAACAATTTCCCGCAGGTGATCGGGATCTACGCCTATTCCCTTACATATCGCATGGATACGGCCGGTGGCGGCCGAATCCTGTCCGCCGGTCATGCCCGTTGTTTCGTTATCTGAAATGATAATCAGCACATTGGCGTTGGCGTTCACGCAATCCAACAAACCGGTCATGCCCGAATGGGTGAACGTGGAATCGCCGATGACGGCCACCGCCGGGAAAATGCCCGCTTCAGAAGCGCCTTTGGCCATCGTGATGGACGCACCCATATCAATACACGAATCAATGGCGCGGAAAGGTGGCAAGGCTCCCAAGGTATAACAGCCGATATCGCTGAATACTTTGGCGTTCGCATATTCTTTGACAACTTCATTCAAAGCCTGGTAAACATCCCGGTGACCGCATCCGACGCACAAGGCGGGCGGACGGTTTTCAAGGATTTCCGGCGCTTTATAATGGGAAACGACCGGCAACCCCAGGGCTTTCCGTACTTTATCCGGAGTCAATTCGCCGTCCCGTTCGAGCGTTCCGTCCAAGCGGCCGTGCACTTTGAGTCCCAAGCCCAGATAACCTTTCAGTTGTTCTTCCACGATGGGAAAACCGTCTTCCAAAACCAGGATTTCTTCGCAGGCTTCCACCAATTGCAGTAACTGTTTTTTCGGAAGCGGATATTGACTGATTTTCAACACCGGATTTTCAAATCCTTCCGGATAATTTTCCTGAAGATAATTGAAAGCAATCCCGCAAGCGATTACCCCTAAATCCCCTGAAGGGGACTTTGGGGACTGCGCATTTTCATTATCGTGCGTCAGCCAAGTCCCCTTTAGGGGATTTAGGGGTAAGCCCCCTTTAGGGAGTTGGGGGGTAAAATATTGATTATATTGGGAATTTTCGGAGGCTTCCAAAAATTCCGCTTGTTTGGCCAATAAATCCTTGTACCGTTGGCGGGCAATGGCTGGCAGCAGGATGTATTTGGATTGCGCCTTCGGATCCGGGTGAAGCGGATTTTGCGCTTTGGCCTCCCGCGTCTGAACACCCGCGCGGGAATGCGCCATGCGGGTGGTGATGCGCAACAAAACCGGATAGCCCAATTTTTCGGACAAGTCGTACCCTTCGTAAACCATATCGTAGGCTTCCTGTTGGTTGGACGGTTCGAAAATAGGAATCATGGCAAAATTACCATACACCCGGTTATCCTGTTCATTCTGGGAAGAGTGCATGGACGGATCGTCGGCGGTGACAATAATCATTCCGCCGTTGATGCCTGCCAAGGCAATGTTCATAAAAGCATCGGCAGCCACATTCAAACCTACATGTTTCATACAGGAAAGCGTTCGCTTACCCGCATACGACATGCCTAAGGCGGTTTCCAAAGCGGTTTTCTCATTACTGCACCACTTGGACCAGACGCCTCTTTCTTTCGCAAGTTTAGAACTTTGGATATACTCTGTAATTTCAGTGGAAGGAGTTCCCGGATAAGAGTAAACTCCTGATAATCCGGCATCAATCGCTGCTTGCGCTATCGCTTCATCTCCTAAAAAAAGTTGTTTCATAATAGTATTGGGATAATGTTAACAATAAATATTTTTAATTTTACCATAAAAATCGTACTAAAAAATCATAAGACGGATAGAGAGAATAGCTGTCGGCGTGGTCATCTATCTTCAAAATAAAGGTGATATACCCCGGTTGGAACTCTACGGACAACTGTTCTTCCCATTTGTATCCATACTGATCTACTATAAAATCGCTGAAAGGCAGCGGCGATGCCGTATTCCTGCCATCCTGAGTATAATATAGGAAAGCTTGCATTACTCCATAATCAAAAACTTCATTCGTTAAGTTAGGTTCTCTTATCTGGCAGTAATAATACCTTCCCGAATCGTCGAAATCTTCTTTCCAATCATTATCCGTTACTGTATACCTCTGTGTATAGGTATATGGCTCTACAACTTCCGTAATATATTCGTCCTTTGTACACGAACTTAAAACCAAAGTGAGAAAAGCGGTGAGAATCAAAGTGATCTTCTTCATAATTTTTTTATTTTTCTAATTTAACTTCTGAGAAATAGCCGGATTCCAGTATGGAACTGTCATGAGAGCAGATAAACAGACCGACATAAGCGCCGGCCGGAAAATCAATGGAAACATCAGTTGTCACAACATTTACCTCATTTTCTTTTACGGTGCAGGCTTTTACGGTAATTTGATTGCCCTTGCGTTCCAATACTAAGTAATCGGCGGAAATAATATCTACTTTCTTTTCTTCCGTATCCACGCCTACGGCAGGGCGATATTGCAAAGAGGTCAGCCCATCGCCGTAATGCACGGTAATATCGGCATAGCGTGCATCGGGTTCCAACGATTCGCGAATCATCAAACCTATTTTGCGGTGCATGTTGCTGTTTTCAAGCGCCGGTGCAAACGCTATTTTGGACGACAGCGAGAAGTCGCCTTCCACAGGTTCATAGACAAAGAAGAATTCATCGGATTTGAACCACATATTTTCGCCGGCTCCCGACAGAGTATAAACTTCTGTTTGCGGATCATACGCTACATTTCCCTTTATAGCGGGATTGCCGATGTCGGCCGATAGCGTAAACGCTTGAGTAAATTCCGGTATTTGTACTTCCGGGGTTACCTCTTGCGCTTTTTTTCCACAAGCCGATACCAACAGGATGAAACCGAATAAAACTAAATTTTGAAATTTGTTTTGCATAAAAATAATATTTAAACCCCTCTAAATCTCCCCTAAAGGGGAGACTTTGCGGAAGTGAGATTAACAAATAATGAAAATAGCACAACTCTAAAAGTCCCCTTTAGGGGATTTAGGGGTAAATTAATTTTCCGGAGCTTGTTTGAGTATCGCCGTCAGGAAATCCCAAAATTTCTGAACCGTGGCAATCTCCACTTTTTCATCCGGAGAGTGCGGGAACTTGATGGTCGGCCCGAAAGATACCGTATCCAATCCCGGTACGTTGGACAGGATGATACCGCATTCCAAACCGGCGTGCATCACTTCCACTTTGGGTTTTTCGCCGCGTTGTTTTTCAAATACCTTTTCCATAATGGCTAAAACGGCCGATTTTGGATTGGGATCCCAACCCGGATAACCGTTTCCGGCTTCTACGAAATCGGCTTTCGCCAACGTGAATATGCTTTCTATACTGCCGCAAACCGCTTGTTTTTTGCTTTCGGACGAACTGCGCGCCAAAAATTTAACATCAATCAAACCTTCGCTCGATTGTACGATAGCCATATTAATCGATGTTTCAACCGTATCGGGTATTTCGGCAAACAGATTGATCACGTTGTTCGGACAACCGGTAATAGCGTGTGTTAGTTTCGTTTGAATATCTTTCGGAATCAATTTAATGGCAGGAGTCACAGGGACAAATTCGGCTTTGAATTCGATCTTGTTTTCGATACCTGCAAATTCTTTATTGAACAATTCTTCGTAACCGGCAACCATTTCCTTGATCCGTTCGTATCTTTCTTTTCCGTCCACAATGATGGTAGCGAAGGCTTCGCGGGGAATCGCATTCCGCAAGGAACCGCCTGAAATAGAAGCCAGGCGAATGTCGTAAGTTTCCAACGCTTCTTTCAGGAAACGGAATATCAGTTTATTGGCATTGGCTCTTCCCAAATGAATATCCACGCCGCTGTGTCCGCCTTTCAATCCGGTCAACGAAACTTTTACGGCCACATCTTCTTTCGGAATCCATTCTTCATCCTCGTATTGGAATTGAACCGATACATCTTCACCGCCGGCGCAACCGATGTATAATTCGCCGTCCAATTCGGAATCGAGGTTCAACATGATTTTACCGTTGATAAATCCCGGGCGAACGGCTATGGCGCCGTACATTCCGGTTTCTTCGTCTGTGGTGAATAAACCTTCCAGCGGGCCGTGTTCCAAATCGGTCGCTTCCAGGATGGCCAGGGTCGTGGCCACGCCAATCCCGTTGTCGGCGCCCAAAGTCGTTCCTTTGGCCTTTACCCAATCGCCGTCCACGTAAGCCTGAATCGGATCTTTTGTAAAATCAAACTTTATATCCGAATTAGCTTGGGGAACCATATCCAAATGCGATTGCAGGATAATGGTTTGTTTGTTTTCATAACCCGGAGTCGCCGGTTTGCGGATACAGATATTATTCGCACCATCACGAGTGGTTTCCAAGCCCAATTTTTTACCGAAATCCTCCACAAAAGCGGTGATTTTTTCGCAATGCCCGGAGGGGCGGGGAATTTGTGTCAACTCCTGAAAATGCTTCCAAACATTAAGGGGTTTAAGATTCAAAATACTGTTTTCCATGTTATTCTATTATTTATTTAACAATTTCAATGTTTTATCTAAACTATTAATTAACAATTTTTACTAAATGATTGTTCCCTTTTTTAATTGAAAGCATGGCAATGCCGAAAAGGCCGCAAAGAATCATCCATATCGATTGGACTCCAAACACGACGGTCGCAAACGCTTTGGCCTGTTCGATATTGATCCTGAAAGCGCACAGCCCGAATACGACCGCCGCTTGCCAAGGCCCCAATCCGCCATTGGATGGAATTCCCATACTCACACTGCCGAGGGTAAAAACAAACAAACCGGCGGCAATCCCCAGATGCGTGGTAAATCCGAACGCATAAAAGGTGACGTAAAAGTACAAAAAATAAGAAATCCAAATGCCGAATGAATAGAAAATAAAGCGGGTTTTTTCTTTCATTTTCCATACAAGCAACATATCTTTCCACATAGATATGAAAAAATTCCGTATCTTTTTCACCATCCGGGTTTCCTTGAAAAAAACCAATACCGCAATGCAGAGCGCTATCAAAATCACAATACCCAGATATAAACCGGAAGAAGTGAAAATTTGCGGCAAATTAAATTCATGCCTGTTTTTGTAAAAAACGTTGAAATTTAATGTAAAAGCAACGATAATAAACAAAATCACCATAAGCATATCAAACAAGCGGTCGATGAGCAATGTCCCGATCAATTTGGCAAAAGGGATTTTTTCTTTTTTGGTGATAACGCCGCACCGCCAGATCTCACCGGCACGCGGGATAGCAAAATTCACTGCATAATTTCCCAACACAGCATATATCAAATGGGATACTTTCGGATGATAACCTAAAGGTTTGATTAACAAATTCCACCGCAATCCCCGGATCACATTGCCCGATAGTCCGAAAATTAAGGAAAAAGCCAAAATCCACCAATTGGTTTCTTTGATAGATGACCATAATTCATCAAAATCCGTTTTACGATAAAGAAAATAGATTATAAGAATTCCTAAAGTCAATGGAATAAGTACCTTTAATAATTGAGTAACCCTATGAGGCATGATTTTTTTTATTACTTTTGTACGGATACAAAGATAGTATATTTGAACTAAAAACTAAGAACTAAGAGCTAAAAATTGCGCAAAGCGCGGTAATAGGCGTCAGGCAACTCTTCGTTCTTAACTTTTAGTTTTTAGTTTTTTCATGGAATATCGTAGAGAAATACGTCCGAAAAAATCTTTGGGTCAACATTTCCTGAAGGATTTGTCTGTTGCTGAAAAAATAGCGGAAACCGTTTCCGGTTATCCCGAACTTCCGGTTTTGGAAATCGGACCGGGAACGGGAGTCCTGACGCAATTCCTTTTACGGGATAAAAGGGATTTAACCGTAGTCGAACTGGATACCGAATCGGTGGAATATCTGAAAAAACATTATCCGGAATTGGCCGGACGAATCATCGAAGCGGATTTCCTGAAAATGGATTTGAATACCTTATTTCCGAAACCGTTTGGTGTGATTGGAAATTATCCCTACAACATTTCCAGCCAGATATTTTTTAAAGTATTGGAATCCAAGGATAAAATCCCTTGCTGTTCGGGAATGCTCCAGAAAGAAGTGGCCGAACGCTTGGCCTCCAAACCCGGGAAAAAAGCCTACGGAATTATCACTGTCCTGTTGCAGGTGTGGTACGATATTGAATACCTTTTCACCGTGGAACCGGAAGTATTTGATCCGCCTCCCAAAGTACGATCTGCAGTCATCCGGATGACCCGGAACAATCGCACGGAATTGGAGTGCAGCGAAACACTGTTCAAAACGGTTGTCAAAACGGCTTTCAATCAGCGGCGTAAAACGATGCGGAATTCGTTGAAAGCCCTGTTGGGAAAAGGGAATGCAATCTTCAGTGATCCGGTTTTCGACAAACGGCCGGAACAATTGTCAGTAGAGGAATTTATTGCACTGACGAAACAAATCGCCTCCCTATAACCGACGCTTCCAAACAAGAAATACAACCCTGGTTTGTTTTATTCATTCAAATAGAAATGGTTTTGTATCTGTTATTTTGCCACGCTGTTCTTCAAAAAAGAATTTTTCTTCTCCAAAAGCTGGCTGGAGTTGATTAAACCAAGTGGCTTTCGGGTCATATTTTGCAAAAAACGGAATATCCACCCACGCCGGATTCCGGCCTTGTATAAAACGCAACACGAAAACTTTTTCTCCTTTTGCTTCCTGAACGCCCAATACTTGTATCTTGCCTGCATGGTCGCTCATGCTCGGCCCCCGCACCGTCCGGCACAAACCGCTCACTTGCCGGTAAGCCTTGCGGAAGATTTGCCAACATCTTTCCAGCGGAATTTCAAAATAATGTTTGGAACCGGTGTCCCGCACGATAAACATATAATAAGGTATGCAACCCAAATCCACTTGCCTGCGCCACATCTGCGCCCACAGTTCCGGCTGGTCGTTGATGTGATGAAGCAACGGCGATTGTGTCCGTATCTGCGCACCCGTGGAGCGAATCCGGGTAATGGCCTGCGTCACCGCGTCTGTTGCTAATTCCCGCGGATGATTGAAGTGCGCCTGGATGGACAGGTTTTTCCCGGAACGGACAATCTTTTCAAACAAACGGATGATTTCATCGCTGTCCGTATCGGTCAAGTAACGGTAAGGCCAATAAGACAACGATTTGGTACCGATGCGGATAGACCGGAGATGACTGAATTCCGGCGCCAGCAACGGTTGGATATACGCGACCAGGGTAGCGGCATTCATCACCATTGGGTCGCCTCCGGTAAACAAAATATCGGTCACTTCCTTGTGCAACCGAAGGTAGGAGAGCAACAAATCCGTTTCTTTCATGGCGAATTTCAATTCACTCATGCCGGAAAATTGCGGCCAGCGGAAACAAAACGAACAGTAGGCATGACAGGTTTGCCCCTGGCTGGGAAAAAACAAGATCGTTTCAGGATATTTATGTTGGATGCCTTTCAACTTGATTTGGCCCAGATACGGCACATTGTGATCCTGCCCCGCCGGATTAGGATTCAAGGCCAAACGAATTTGTTGGATTTTCGCATCCAGGATTTTTTTATCCGCTTGCCGGTCAACCAAATTCTCGATGGCCGCATAATGCCTTTTTTCCAGCATTTCCCTTCGGGGAAAATTTAAGGTGAAAATCGGGTCCGTATCAATCTGATCCCAATTGATCAATTCGTTCACTACATAATTATTTGTTTTGAAAGGCAGTACTTTTCCTACAATTTCAATGTCCCTGAGCATTTCGCCGGATAAGAGTGAAATTGGGGGAATGGTACGGTAATTGTGCAATGTATAAGATTTTATTGGCTTTCCCATGGTCTTTTTATTATTAGAACAAAAGAATCCGCTCGGTTGTTTTAATTTTAAACATTAAAAATAAAACAATCATGAAACATGAAATGCCTGTACTGCCTTACACCAACGATGCTTTAGCGCCCGTTATCAGTCAACAAACCATTGATTTTCATTGGGGAAAACACGTTCAAACGTATGTCAACAACCTGAATAACCTGATTCAGGGGACTCCTTTCGAAGATGCTTCTTTAGAACATATTATCCAAAAAGCCGACGGCGGCATTTTCAACAATGGCGCACAAGTCTGGAACCATACGTTTTATTTCCATACATTTACGCCCAAAAAGGGAAGCGCTCCCAAAGGCGAATTGCTGCAAGCCCTCAACGAAACGTTCGGTAGTGTGGGCGCTTTCAAAAAACAATTTGTGGCCGACGGAACGGCTATTTTTGGTTCCGGTTGGGTGTGGTTGGTAAAAGACGCCAATAAAAAATTGTCCATCGTCAAAACGGCCAACGGCGATAACCCGATACGGAACGGATGGATTCCGCTGCTTACTTTTGATGTCTGGGAACATGCCTATTACTTGGATTATCAAAACCGGCGGGCCGATCATCTGAGCGCTTTATGGGATATTGTCGATTGGAATGTGATTTACGACCGGTATTAAAATATTTAGAAACCTGTTAGGTCTTAAAGACCTAACAGGTTTTCTCGTTTAAACAATACCATCCTTGTAACGAGCCGACATCTTGGCTATCAAATTTGTCATATAAAAGAGGATTTAGATAATAGCCTCAACAGCTCCAATAAATTCTTCCGCCAACGGACGAATCTCTTTGATCATTTCTTCATCGTATTGTAAAAAATCATCATAATCACCACTGATGCGATCGTTGAATAATCGACTGTAAAATGAAGAATATTTTTTGTCCAATTTGCCTGTTGCAATAAAATGCAGTGAAAACATTTGTTTTACGCCTTGATGAGTCTGTGCAGCAATTTCATTTTTTAACAAAAGAGCAATCACCGCATAATAGCAAGCATAGTAAAGTCGATTGATAGCGGCATTGTAAAATTTACCGTTTATCAATACATCCGCTTCCTGCAACGTTTCCTTCGATCGCTTTATACGATAAGAGATCAATGCCGTCAAACTTTCTTCGTTTAAAACTTGCTGTTTCATAATAATTTAATCCCTTCATTCATTACATTAAGATAAAAAGGCGTTTGAAAAGGACGATTATACCATTGTTGGCGCGTATAGACCAATGGACTAATCGCTATTTTA